>JBELJW010000050.1:0-11234 GCA_042089975.1 Flavobacteriales bacterium
GTATTCCTTGAGCTGTCATACGATGGCACCCACTACCACGGGTGGCAACGTCAGCCGGAATGCACAACGGTTCAGGAGGTGCTCGAAGGGGCCATGGAGCGCCTGTTTGGACAGTCTTTTTCGGTGATGGGTTGCGGAAGGACGGACACAGGTGTCCATGCAAAGTATTTTGTGGCACACACTGTCATAGACGACGAGGTCTTTCGCGGCCGTGTGTCCTCGATGCAAGAGGCCACCATGAAGCTGAACGGGATGCTTCCCAGTGACATTGGACTGAAGGCGATGCACCAAGTAGGGGCCAAGGCCCATGCGCGTTTCGATGCCGTCGAGCGCAGCTACGCCTACCATGTTCACAGCAATAAGGATCCTTTCCTGGAAGGGAAAAGCACCCGGATTTTTGGAGAGCTCAATCTCGAAGCGATGCAAGAGGCCGCTGCCCATTTGGTCCAAAAAGGCGATTTCGCCTCGTTTTGCAAGGCAGGCACTGGCCAGGGAACCACCATCTGTGACGTGCGCGAAGCCCGTTGGGAACAAACCGGAGCGCATCAATGGGCGTTCCACATCAGCGCCGACCGCTTTTTGCGCAACATGGTGCGGGCGGTGGTGGGCACCCTGTTGGAGGTCGGGCGCGGCAAGCGAACACCAGAGAGCATGGCGGATGTTCTTGCGGCAGCCCATCGGAGCGCCGCTGGAAAAAGCGTGTTGGGATGCGGACTGTACCTCACCAAGGTGATTTACCCAGCGGAGGTGTTTTCGCCATCCGACGAGGGATACCTTTGAGTCATGGCCACGCAAGGACAGAACCCCAGCTCCAAAGCGGGCAAAGTATTTGATTGGGACACCGTTCGGACCATCCTCCAGCAAGTTCTTCCTTACCGTAGGCGCTTTCTATGGACGGGTGCACTGGTGCTGTTGCTGTCAAGTTTGGTCTGGATCCGCCCCGCCCTCATCCAACAGGCCGTAGATGTGCACATTGCTGCGGGCGACATGGAGGGGCTCTTGCGCGTTTTCCTGATGGTTGTGGGGGTGCTCGTGGTGGAGGCTTTGGTCCAGTACCGGGTGACGTACTTGGCGAATTGGGTGGCGCAAAGTGTGAGTTTGGACCTGAGGGCACGGTTGTACAGACATGTCTCTCGTTTTCGTCTCAAGTATTTTGACCAAACCCCAGTTGGTGCACTTGTGACGCGTCACGTCAGCGACATCGATGGCATTGCCAATGTGTTCAGCAACGGGTTGCTCAATGCATTTGGCGACCTCCTCTCGCTGGTGGTGGTGATGGCGGCCATGTTTTGGATCGATTGGTCACTGACCTTGATCGTCCTGTTGCCCATCCCCGTGTTGCTTTGGGCAACCCGAATCTTCCAAAAACACATCAAGAGTGCCTTTGTGGACGTTCGCAACCGCGTGGCGGAAATCAATGAGTTTGTCCAGGAGCATGTGACAGGCATGCACATTGTGCAGGCCTTTGGCCGGGAGGAGAAAGAGGCGGAGGCTTTTGCCGACATCAATGGTGCGCACAGAGAGGCCAACATCCGGAGCATATGGGCTTTCAGTGTGTTCTTTCCTGTGGTGGAAATGCTCAGTGCGACCAGCGTAGGGCTTTTGCTGTGGTTGGGCATCGGAAGGGTGGCGGAATCGGACTTGACGCTGGGGGTGGTCTTGCAGTTCATCCTGTACGTTTTCATGTTGTACCGACCCATTCGCCAATTGGCGGACCGGTTCAATGTGCTGCAAATGGGCATTGTGAACGCCGACAGGGTCTTCAAGTTGCTCGACCGTGAGGACCGAATGCCGGAACCCACCCAGCCGACATCTCCAAGCTGGTCGGGGCACATTCGGTTCGATAAGGTATGGTTTGCCTACACCGACAAAGAAGACGGGACCCCCGACTGGGTCCTTCGCGACGTCACTTTGGACATCCAGCCTGGCCAGCGGGTGGCCTTTGTGGGTGCAACAGGGGCGGGAAAGAGCTCCATGATCAATTTGATTTCAAGGCTCTATGAATTCCAAAAAGGGTCCATCACCATCGACGGTGTGGACATCCGGAACGTCCCCGTGGATGAACTGCGGTCCAAGATTGGCGTGGTGCTGCAGGATGTGTTCTTGTTCAGCGGTTCCCTTCGTGAGAACCTAAGGCTTCACGATGCTGAGGTGACGGATGATCAGATGTGGACGGCCATCCGCGCTGTTGGGGCGGAGCGTGTGGTGGAGCGTTTGCCAGAGGGTCTCGACCACGATGTGCGTGAGCGTGGTGCGACATTGAGTGTGGGGCAGAGGCAACTCATTGCCTTTGTCAGGGCGTATTTGAGCGACCCGCACATTTTGATGCTGGACGAGGCCACTTCGAGCATCGACAGCGAAAGCGAACAATGGATCCAACGGGCCACAGAGGCCATCACCAAGGGACGGACATCTTTGCTTGTGGCGCATCGGTTGAACACGGTGCGGGACGCCGACCGCATCGTGGTCTTGCAACATGGCGCCATTGTCGAGCAGGGAACGCACGACAGTTTGTTGGAACTGCAGGGGGCTTACCGGAATCTGTTTGAGATGCAATTGTCGGCCTACACCGATTGATCCCCCCAGGTTTCAGAACGCTTGTACCCAGTGGCTGTGAGCCATGCGACGTGCGCTCCAGATTGGTTGCTGACCTCCACGTCCACGTGGACGATTTTCCCACCGTCTTTCCGTGGGATGGCCCGAGCGGTTAGGACCTCTCCAACACGCACAGGGGCGAGGTGCTGGATGGTGCTGGTGACGCTGACGGACTTTCTGCCTTTTGCATTGACTGCGAAGGCAAGGGTGCTGTCGGCAAGGGCGTAGGTGATGGCTCCATGGGCAATGCCAAAGCCGTTGACCATGTCAGGCCGAACTGTGAGGCGGCAAACACATGCATCGGGTCCACTCTCCACCACATCGATCCCCAGCCATTGGCTGAAGGCGTCTTTGTCCATCATTTGAGCCACAATCGGGTCGAGGTTCTCCATGTTCATGATTCAGGGTTGGATCAAATGCATTTGAAGTGCTCAAAAGGTTCAAGGCATTCTTTGCAGGAAAAATGTGCCTTGCATGCTGTGCTTCCAAACGCAGACACCATTTGGGTGTTGTCCGTCCCACACCTCGGGCATGGCACCACCTTGCCCTTGCCTGTCAAAAAGGCCCGGTCGGCCTGGCCTTTTTCAGGCGGGGCAATGCCGTGGGTCCGCATCTTCTCTTTGGCGGAATCAAGGATCCAATCTGTGGTCCAGGCAGGGGAAAGCACCACCTCCACCTGCGCATCGGGTTCGACGGCTTGAACGGCTGCAAGCACATCTTCTGAAATCACATCGGTGGCAGGGCAGCCAGAATAGGTAGGGGTCAAGGAAACGAGAAGTTGCTCTTCGTGGATGCGCACCCCTCGGACCATGCCCATCTCTTCGACGGTCAAAAAGGGCAGCTCGGGGTCGTGCACCCCACGAACCTGACGCCAGGCGCGGTCGATGCGTTCATGGTCCGTCAAATTCACCAAACCGCATTGGGGTATGTCCGCGGAAGGGTCTGCATCTCGGCCAGCAAATAGCTGAGGTGCTCAGAATGGAGCCCCTGTTTTCCTCCGCGTTGCATCCAAAGACCTTCTGGTGCCTTCAAATGCGCCTCTTTCAAACAATCTAAGACACGCGCCAGCCAGGCCGTTTGCAGGATGGCGAGATCGGGGAGGAGCCCAGCTGCATGGCCAACTTGGTCCACGTCGTCTTCCATGAACAACTCACCGGTGAATGTCCACAAGGAGTCCAAGCTTTGTTGGACTTTGTCGTGGCTCTCCTCGGTACCATCCCCCAACCGTACAATCCACTGGCTGCTGTGCTCCCAGTGGTACTGCACCTCTTTGAAAGCCTTCGCAGCGATGCCAGCCAAATCCTCATCCACTTTTTGCTGGGCCAAAAACCCCATTTGCTCCAAATGAAAGGCATCATAGAGCATCTGACGCACCATGGTGTCGCCAAAATGACCGTTGGGCTGTTCCACCAGAAGGTGGTTTTGGAATTCACGGTCGGTGCGAAAAAAAGCCCATTGGTCTTCGTCTCGTCCCGCACCTTCTCTTTGGCCCGCAAGGGTGTAAAGGTTCCGGGCTTGTCCCACCAAGTCCAGAGCAATGTTCGACACCGCGATGTCTTCCTCCAAGATAGGGCCATGCCCGCACCAGGCTGAAAGTCTTTGTCCGAGGATCAAGGCATCGTCGGCAAGACGAAGCAGAGATTGAATGTGTGGGTCTGCGTGCATGGCCTCACATGTTGCTCACCTCGTCCGGGAGCTTGTAGAAGTTAGGGTAACGGTACACCTTGTCGTTCGCGGGGTCAAACAACACGTCCTTGTCGTCGGGGCTTGAGGCCGTGATTTGGGCGGCGGGTACCACCCAGATGCTCACGCCTTCCTGACGGCGCGTGTAAACATCACGGGCATTTTGAATGGCCATTTCCGCGTCGACCGCATGAAGGGAGCCCACGTGCTTGTGTCCCAAGCCTTGACGGCTCCGCACGAAAATCTCCCAGAGGGGCCAGCCTTCACTTTCCTTGGTGCTCATGCGGCGTGGGTCTTTGCAGCTTCCCTGCGGGTGGCTTGCTTCTCGGCATGGGCCTTGGCAGCTTCCCTCACCCAGGCGCCGTTCTCATGGGCTTGCACACGTGCGCCCAGCCGTTCCTTGTTGCAGGGGCCATTGCCTTGAATGACTTGGAAGAACTCCTCCCAGTTGATGGCCCCAAAGTCGTAATGCCCGCGCTCCTCATTCCATGTCAAATCTGGATCGGGCAAGGTGAGCCCGAGCAATTCAGCTTGTGGCACGGTCATGTCGACAAACCTTTGGCGGAGCTCGTCGTTGGAGAACCGCTTGATGTTCCATTTCATGCTTTGGGCAGAATTGGGCGACTCGTCGTCACTCGGCCCAAACATCATCAAGGAAGGCCACCACCACCGGTTCAAGGCGTCTTGTGCCATGGCTTTTTGATCGTCCGTCCCTTGCGAGAGGCTGTGCATGATTTGGAACCCTTGCCGTTGGTGAAAGCTCTCTTCCTTGCAGACGCGCACCATCGCCCGGGCATACGGGCCATAGCTACACTTGCACAAAGGCACCTGGTTCATGATGGCCGCCCCGTCGACCAGCCAGCCTACTGCGCCCATGTCGGCCCAAGTCAAGGTGGGATAGTTGAAGATGGAGCTGTATTTGGACTTGCCTGCATGCAAGTCGTCCAGCATTTTTTCCCTGGTCACGCCAAGCGTCTCGGCGGCAGAGTAGAGGTAGAGCCCGTGCCCTGCTTCATCCTGCACCTTGGCCAAAAGAATGGCTTTGCGCTTCAGGGAAGGCGCCCGAGAAATCCAATTGCCTTCGGGCAGCATGCCAACAATTTCACTGTGGGCATGCTGGCTGATTTGCCGAATCAGCGTTTTGCGGTAAGCGTCGGGCATCCAATCTTTGGGCTCGATCTTCTTTTCTTCTGCAACGTAGGCTTCAAAGCGTGCCTCCAGGTTCATTTCTACAGGACTCATGCGCGCATGTTTTTTTCAAAGTTACGCCGTGTGCCTCCCTTGAAAGCTACTGACCTCCACAATGTGCCCAAACCGCGGTGTGGACTACTTTCGTGCCATGGCGAAATTTCATGAATTGAGGGTGGCAAGGATTGCCAAAGAAACTGCAGACGCTGTCGTGTTGGAGGTGGAAGTGCCCCCATCGTTGAAGGAGGAGTTTGCCTTTGAAGCTGGCCAATACTTGACGCTTAGAGATACGGTCGGAGGGGAAGACATCCGAAGGAGCTACTCCCTTTGTTCATCACCTGCTGAAGATGCATGGAGAGTTGGCATCAAAAAGGTGCCGCAGGGACGTTTTTCCACGCATGCAAACGACGTGCTTCAAGAAGGGGCCTCATTGCAGGTCATGCCGCCCCAAGGCCGATTTTTGTTGCGCACAGGAGAAGGGTTGCACCACGTCGGTTTTGCGGCAGGGTCGGGCATCACGCCGATCTTGAGCCAAATCAAGCATGTGCTCGGTTCCGATGGGACGTCGTCCTACACTTTGTTTTACGCCAACCGCACGGCAGCAAGCACGATGTTCCGCGAAGAAATTCAGGACTTGAAGGACCGGTTTTTGGACCGTCTCCGTGTGTTTCATTTGTTGACCCGAGAGCCCGTGGATGCGGAGTTGTTGTCAGGGCGTATGGACGAAGAAAGGTGCGGAGCATTGCTCAAAACCTTTTGCGCATCCCAGGCCATCGATGCAGCCTATTTGTGCGGTCCTGAGCCGATGATCATGGCGGGACGTGAAGCCTTGCTCGCTCATGGAGTGCCTGAGGCCCAGGTCCATTTTGAGCTGTTCACGACCGCTGGGGCCGCGGCTCCAGCTCCTGCGCCTTCTGTTTCAGAAGATTTGGCGGGAGGGGGGGTGCCCATGCAAGTGGTTCTTGACGGGGTCACCACGAGCTTGACTTTGGACCCAGAGCAAAACATGCTCGACGCTGCCCTTGATGCGGGACTTGATGCGCCCTACAGTTGCTTGGGCGGTGTGTGCTGCACTTGCCGGGCCAAATTGGTCCAGGGCAAGGCCACGATGAAGACGAACTTCGCCCTGGAAGAAGGAGAGGTGGAGCGGGGCTATGTCTTGGCATGCCAATCGCACACCGATGGCCAAGAGCCAGTGGTCCTCGATTTTGACCAACAGTAAGCCGCCGGTTTCTTCAAGTTGAATCGATGGGTTGCACTGGCCAAAATTCAGGTGGCCCTTTCAGACAGCTCCAGCCACCTCATTTCTGCCTCGTCCAAGGTTTGGGCAATGCGTCCCAATTCCGCCCCCATGGCGAGCAATTTCTCGTGGTCTTGCTCCCCCTGAATTTGAGTTGAAAGTTCATCGCGCTTTTTTTCCAAAAGGGGCATGTCTTTTTCCAGCTGGTCAAACTCCATCTTTTCCTTGTAGCTCAGCCGCTTTGAATAGTCTCCTTTGATGGCCACGTTGCCAGAGATGCTGGTGGCTTCCTCTTGTCGTGATTTTTTGAGGGCTTGGGCTTGTCTTTGTTCTTCCTTTCGCTGTGACCTGTATTGGCTGTAGTTGCCAGGGTAATCCCGAACCTCTGTCGCGCCGTCCTCCCCGAGGACCCATACGTGGTCCACCAGCTTGTCCATGAAATACCTGTCGTGCGAGACAACCACCAGACATCCTGAAAAATCCATCAAGAATTCTTCGAGCACGGACAACGTGAAAATGTCCAAATCGTTGGTGGGCTCGTCCAGGACCAAGAAGTTGGGATTTTGCATCAAGATGCGCAACAGGTGAAGCCTTTTGCGCTCTCCGCCACTCAGCAGCTTGAGGTACTGGTGATGCATGGAATGGGGGAAGAGGAACCGCTCGAGCAATTGGGCGGCAGTCAGCTTGGCCCCGCCCTTGATGGGGATCCAGTCGGCGATGTCCCGAACGGCATCAATGACTTTCCAATTCTCGTCAAAAGAACCACCTTCTTGGTTGTAGTGCCCAAAGACCACCGTTTCTCCCACGACTACTTTTCCGGCATCAGGGTCGTCCGCGCCAAGAATGAGCTGAAGGAGGGTGGACTTGCCCGTGCCGTTGCGGCCGACAATGCCGATGCGCTCTCCCTTTTTGAAGTGATGGTGCAGCCCTTCGAAAAGAACACGTTCGCCAAAGGCGCGTTTGACCTTGTGCAGTTCCACCACTTTGTTGCCTAGTCTTTCAGGGACCACGGTGATGTGCATGGGGTCTTCTTGCAATCTCTTGGCCGCCGCCGCTTTGACATCTTCAAACCGGTCCAGCCGACTTTTGCTTTTTGTGGTTCGTGCCGAGGGGGTGGCGCGAACCCATTCCAGTTCCCGCTTCATGTGTGCATGGGCACGTTCTTGAACGGCCTGCGCATTCGCACGTCGTTCCGCTCGTTTCTCTAGGAAATACCCAAAATTTCCTTGGTAGCTGTGCAGCCCATGGTCGTCCAATTCCAAGATGCGGTCACATACATTTTCCAAAAAGTACCTGTCGTGCGTGACCATGAAAAGGGTGGTGCCCATGGAAGACAGCCTCTGCTCGAGCCATGCGATCATGTCCAAATCAAGGTGGTTGGTGGGCTCGTCGAGGACCAAAAAGTCTGGGGCCTCGAGAAGTACCTGCGCAAGCGCAACGCGCCTCTTTTCCCCGCCACTGAGCGTGGACATGGGGCGATCGAGTTGGTGAAGGTGGAGTTGCCCCAAAATCTCACGTGCCCGCGCCTCAAAATTCCACGCCTCATGCGCATCCATGGCGTCGTAGGCCTTTTGCAACGTTTCACCTTCTGCCCCCTGCGCCAAGGCGCGTTCATATTCACGCATGGCTTGAACGGTGGGGCTGTCCCTGATGTACAACGTATCGAGGATGCTGGCATCAGACAGCAGCTCGAGCTCTTGCTTCAAATGACCGTGCCGAACCCCAGAAGCGAACACCACACGTCCGTCGTCTGCGGGCTCTTGCCCACACACTGCCCGAAGAAGGGTGGATTTGCCCGAACCATTCCTGGCCACCAATGCCACCCGCTCTCCTTGCTGGATGCCAAAGGTGAGTCCTTCAAACAGCAAGCGCTCGCCATAGGACTTGCCCAATCCTTCCACCGACAACATGTTCCTCGATTCCCCCATGTTTCAAAGGTACTTGGACTGCCTTGGGCAACGAAGTGTCCAATGAACAGGGTTGTTTGTGTTTGGAAAATTACAATGCAAAACGCTGACAATCAGCAATTAAAATCCTTCTTGAACAACCAGTTGTTGATTCAAAAGGAGTGAGGGCGTGTGAACAGGACAAGCTCAGGCCTTGCTTTGTGGCAACAATTAAATCATTTTCAAATGAAAAAGTTTGTTCTTTCTCTCTTTGCAGTTGCGGCTGCATTCGTCGGTACAGCACAAGATGCTGGTCAACCTCAAGGATCGTGGTACCTGGGTACAGGTGATGCGACCACTTTGTTGAACGTGTTCTCCTCTGGAGTGGCAATCGCGCCAACTGTAGGGTACGCTGTTGCCGATGACATCGTCATCCAGGCTTCTGCCAACGGCCCTACTGACAACATGGGCTTGAACCTCGGAGCTGCCTACTTCATGGGCGACTACTGGGTGGGTCTTCAGGCCACTGACGTGGCAGGTGATCTTGATGCCGGTTTGGCTGCGGGAACGTACATCGACTTCAAAGATGTGTTGTTCTTGACGCCAAACGTTCAGTACAGCTTCGGGCTTCCTGATGGCTCTGCGGACAACTTGTCCATTGGAATTGGATTTGGTGCTCGTTTCTGAGCAAACAATTGAATAGATAGGAAAGGGGGCTTCGGCCCCCTTTTTTCATGCCCTATTTTTGGGGAACGATGAAAGGGCTGAATTGGCAAGACAAGGAATGGACGGCACTTGGTCGAGATGAGTTGTACGGCATCCTCCGTTTGCGTGTGGATGTTTTTGTCCTCGAGCAGGATTGTCCTTACAGTGAACTCGATGGCAAAGACTTGCGGGCCATCCATGTGTTTGCTTGCGATGGCCCCCTCGGAAAAGGCCTGCCTGTGGCAGCCTGCACACGTGTGCTCGGGCCAGGAGTGAGTTACGCAGAACCCAGCATTGGTCGAGTCGCCACCCGCAGGGACATGCGTGGCAAAGGCTTGGGCCGAGAGGTCATGCTCAAAAGCATGGAAGTGTGCATGGCAAAATGGCCAGGATTGGACATCCGTATTTCAGCGCAATGCTACTTGGAGGCATTCTACAAAGAGCTGGGCTTCGAACCTGCTGGAGAGACGTACTTGGAGGATGGCATTCCCCATGTGCAGATGCTGCGACCCGCAGCGAATTGACATTCGATTCAGCCTTTGGTCGCTGCCTTGTCGGCTTTACTTGCCGCGCTTCCCACGTTCTCGGAGGCCCCAATCGCGGCCTTCACAAAGGACACAAAGAGCGGATGAGGTCGCAACACAGTGCTCGCGTATTCCGGATGGAATTGAGAAGCCACGAAATAAGGGTGGGCTGGGATTTCAACGATTTCCACAAGCTTGCTGTCGGGATTTACACCTGAAGCCACCATTCCCGCTTCGGCAAAAGACCCGAGGTAGGCGTTGTTGAATTCGTAGCGATGACGGTGTCTTTCCGCAACTTCAGAGCTGTCGCCATAAGCTGTCGCCGCTTTGGAATTGTCATTCAATTGGCAAGGATATTCACCGAGGCGCATGGTGCCGCCCATGTTGGTGATGCTCTTTTGTTCCCCCATCAAATCAATGACAGGGTGTGGGGTGTATTCCTTGATCTCTGTAGAATGCGCATCTTCCAGGCCCAAAACATTGCGGGCGAATTCGACGACTGCACATTGCATCCCCAAGCAGATGCCAAAGAAAGGCGTTTCACTTGTCCGCGCATATTGAATGCTCAAGAGCTTGCCATCGATGCCGCGAGAACCAAATCCAGGAGCCACCAAAATGCCGTCCAATCCGTTCAAGCGGCCGGCGACACTGTCTGGTGTGATCTGTTCGCTGTGGATCCATTCCACCTGAACTTCGGTCTCGAGCTGAGCACCAGCATGGTCAAGGGCTTCTGCGATGCTTTTGTAGCTGTCTTTGAGTTCCACGTACTTGCCAATGAGTCCAATTTTGACAATTCTCTTGGGGTTCTTGTACTTGGAGAGAAAACTTTTCCATTCGGACAAGTCCGCAGAGGTGTCGTCGCCATCCATGCCCAGCTTTTTCAGCACGACCTGGTCAAAACGCTCTTCTTGCATCAACAATGGAACGTCGTAGATGGTGTCTGCGTCGATGCTCTCAATCACGGCGTCCAGGGCCACGTTGCAGAAGCGCGCGAGTTTGGACCTGACATTGGCTGGAAGAGGATGTTCTGTTCTGCAGACCAAAACATCGGGTTGCACCCCAAACTCCAGCAGCTGCTTCACAGAGTGCTGGGTGGGCTTGGTTTTGAGTTCTCCTGCAGCTGACAAGTAGGGCACCAAGGTCAAGTGAACCACCAGGGTGTCTTCAGGGGACTCCCACTTCATTTGTCTCACTGCCTCGATGTAGGGCAGGGATTCGATGTCGCCCACGGTTCCACCGATCTCTGTGATCACAAAGTCGTAATCGTGCTTGGACCCGAGGATTTGCACACAACGCTTGATTTCGTCGGTGATGTGTGGAATGATCTGGACGGTTTTTCCGAGGTATTCGCCTCGACGTTCTTTGTCGATGACGCTCTGGTAAATCCTGCCCGTGGTGATGTTGTTCGCCTGG
>JBELJW010000051.1:0-11134 GCA_042089975.1 Flavobacteriales bacterium
GGAGCACCCTCTCCATTTCAACCGACCCGCCAAAACTTCGCGGGACACCTTGACGGAAAAGCCCACATGGTTTTTGGTCGCAGAAAATGACCATGGTCAGATTGGTGTGGGAGAATGCAGCCTCATTCTTGGCCTCTCTCCGGAGACCCAAGAGCAAGCGAAGGCAGAACTGCAGCGCGTGGCCCGAAGCGGACGCCTCGACGCCATGGCCGTGCCCGCTTCCTTTCCTGCGGTGCGTTTTGCAGTCGAAACCGCTGCATGGGACTTGCACGGTGGGGGACGCGGCATCCTTGCTGAATCCGCCTTCACAAGAGGAGAGGACAGTCTGGACATCAATGGCCTAGTTTGGATGTCGGACGTCCCCGACATGATGAAGCAGTTTGACCAACTGGTCTCCAAGGGCTTCACCACCCTCAAATGCAAAGTGGGCGCTCATGATTGGGCGGAAGAGCTCCGCATGCTCAAGGCCGTGCGAGAGCGTTGTCCTTCGCGTGAGTTTGTCCTGCGTGTCGATGCCAATGGCGCCTTCAGCCAAGTGGAAAGAGACGATGCACGACGGAGGTTGGAGGAGCTCGCTCAATTGGACATTCACAGCATCGAGCAGCCATTGCTGCCCCAAGATGTGGATGGACTTGCGTCCTTGTGCGAAGAGAACATCCTCCCCATCGCCTTGGACGAGTCTCTGATTGGTGTGCACGCCATGACAGAAAGAATGCGCCTGCTGGACCATGTCAAGCCACAACATTTGGTGCTCAAGCCCTCCTTGTTGGGAGGACTTGACAGTGCCACCGTTTGGTCCCGTTTGGCCGAACAGCGGGGAATGGGCTGGTGGGTCACTTCTGCCCTGGAATCCAACATTGGCTTGCAAGCCATTGCCCAATGGGTGGCCGTTCAGCCCGCATTGCGAGCTTCAAATGCCCCTCTCCCACAGGGGCTTGGGACTGGAGGACTGTTCACCAACAACCTGCCAGGGCCCCTTGAGGTCGTTGAAGGGCGCTTGGTCACCACGACGCAATCGCCACGGGAAGAAACGCGTTGGCGAGAAGCCCTTTTGGGCGCCATCCGTCATGAACCAGGCTGTGCATGCGGCGCAAACCACCAAGACTCTTGACACCGCGAGGAACCATTCGTTTGGAAGGCCAAAGGTGGCCAGCTTCGGCCATTGGCGCGACCGAATTCAATCGCACACAGGCGAGAAGAGCGCCCTGGCTGAAGGAGGTGGCGGACGTTTGGCAACGCTGGCAGAAGGGCGACGAACCCGGGATGAGGGTGACCACTTCCGGCACCACTGGGGCGCCCCGTCTGGTAGAACATTCGCGCAAGGCGGTGCTTTCGAGTGTGAACGACACGCTGTCCCATTTTGAATTGGGCGAAGGCACCCAAGCTGTTCTTGCCCTGCCCGCCTCCTTTGTGGCAGGACAAGCCATGCTGATTCGCGCACTCGTTGGGGGTTGGAACTTGACCTTGACCCCTCCTTCTTCCGAACCGACATGGCAGGGGCCGTTCGATTTTGTGGCGCTCACGCCCCACCAAGCCCAAGGCTGGATCGACCGAGGCGAAGGAAGTACGGGCATTCTGCTTCTGGGGGGTGGGCCTGTCTCCCTCCCCTTGCTACGTGCCTTGCTCGCAAATCCACGCGTGGGGGAAATTTGGGAGGGCTATGGAAGCAGCGAAACGTTGACCCATGTCGCCCTTCGCCACCTTCGCCAAGAGGCAGACTTGAATGCTCCCTTTCTGCCTTTGCCCTCTGTGTCCATGAAACCCAACGAGGTTGGCTGCATGGTGGTGCATGCCCCGTCGCGGGAAGTGCATGCCCACGCCACCCAAGATTGCTTTGGAGCTCATCCTGACGGTGGCTGGGTTTGGCTTGGACGAAACGACGACGTCATCAACACAGGTGGAGTGCTGGTGCACCCATCCACGGTCGAGCAAGCATTTGGGGCCATTTGCGAGCCTTGGGTCACAGACTGGGTGGCCTATGGCAGGCCCGACGACACCCTTGGTCAGGCATTGGTGTTGCGCGTTCAAGGGTCCCTTCCCCAAAGTGTCCATGCGGCCGATGTGGCGTCGTCTTGGCGGTCTCAATTGAAGGATCTCGTTGGCACGGCAAAGGCACCGCGCCATGTGGAGTGGGGAAAGATCCCAAGAAACAAGCATGGCAAGGCGTTGAGACGAGATTTGTCCTGAACTTGGTCCCATGACCTCCGACGCTCTTCCCACCCTGGTGTTTGCCACACACAACCCCAACAAAGTCCGCGAATTGCAGGAAATGCTGGGGGACCGCTATCGGCTTCGAAGCTTGACCGACATCGGTTGCCACGAAGACATCGTGGAAGATGCAGCCACCCTTGAAGGCAACGCTCGGCTCAAGGCCCAGCATGTCGTGAACCACTACGGTTTGGATTGCTTTGCAGACGACACTGGACTGGAGGTGGATGCACTGGGGGGCGCACCAGGGGTGTTCAGCGCGAGATACGCTGGCACCCATGGGGACGCTGAAGCCAACATGAACAAGTTGTTGTCCGAGCTTGAACGCGTCGGTGCGGCAACACCAGAAGCAAGATCCGCACAATTCCGCACCGCCATCTGCCTGATGCAAAACGGCGTTGAACAGCAGTTCGAAGGCCTCTGCAAAGGAACCATCGCCCTGGAGCGCTCCGGAGCGGAAGGGTTTGGGTACGACCCCATCTTCACCCCTGAAGGCATTGGCCAAACCTTTGCGGAAATGGACGCCAACGCCAAAAATGCCATCAGTCATCGTGGACGGGCGGTGAGGGCCATGGTCGACAGGTTGCGCACATGATTGTGGAAAAGCCCCTTGATTTCTTCCTGTTTTTGGGTCTTGCAGGCGACAAGAGTCGTTCGTAGAGATTGCATCTTTGGGGAGATGAATTATCTCGACTTCGAAGAACCGATCAAGACGTTGCGTGAGCAACTCGAGCAGGCAAGGGAGATCCAGGACAAAAATGACCTGGACATGACCACCACCATAGAAGAGTTGGAGGTCAAGATTGAAGAAGTCTCCAAAGAGATTTTTGGCAAGCTCACCCCTTGGCAACGCGTTCAAGTGAGCCGCCATCCCGACCGGCCCTACACCTTGGACTACATCGAGGCCCTGACCGAAGGGAACTTCTTGGAACTTCATGGGGACCGAACGGTGAAGGACGACAAAGCGATGGTTGGAGGGCTCGGTGAGCTGGAGGGAAGACCTGTGATGTTCATTGGACAACAGAAAGGCATCAACACCAAGATGCGCCAGTACCGCAATTTTGGGATGGCCAATCCGGAGGGATATAGAAAGGCCTTGCGCTTGATGAAACTGGCGGAAAAATTCAATCGGCCCGTCGTGACCTTGATCGACACCCCAGGTGCTTATCCCGGCTTGGAGGCTGAAGAGCGAGGACAAGGCGAAGCCATCGCAAGAAACCTTCTTGAAATGTGCCAGCTCCGGGTGCCCATCATTTGCATCGTCATCGGAGAAGGTGCTTCAGGCGGTGCATTGGGAATTGGGATCGGGGACAAAGTGTTCATGATGGAAAACACCTGGTACAGCGTGATCAGTCCTGAATCCTGCTCCAGCATTCTTTGGCGGTCCTGGGACTACAAGAAACAAGCCGCCGAAGCCCTCAAGCTCACAGGCGACGACATGAAAGGACTAGGGTTGGTCGACGACATCGTGCCTGAACCCTTGGGGGGCGCCCACGCCAACCGAGAGGCCACCTTCCAAACCGTCAAAGACGTCCTCATTTCTGAACTCGATAAACTTCAAAAACTCAATCCTGACAAAAGGGTCAACAACCGTCTTCGTAAGTTCTCCAACATGGGGGTCGTCGCCGGTTAATTTCTGTCCCTGAGTTGGTTACTTTTGCCCTGAATTCACAACAAAGCATGCGTATTTTAACTACCCTTCTGGCCGCTGTGCTCCTCGCAGGATGCAGTCTGCCCAAAATGATCAAAACGATCGAGGACGTGAAACTCGAAGTGAACCCCTCCCCTGTGGTTTTGCAGGGAGACGAGGTCACAATCGACATCACTGGGAACTTCCCTCCCAAGTACTTCGCCAAAAAGGTCACCGTCGAAGCCACGCCAGTCCTCGTTTGGGACGGAGGCGAGGCCGCGTTTGAAACCGTCAAATTCCAAGGTATTGATGCGGCCGGCAACGGCACCGTCGTCAGCTGGGAAAACGGCAAGTCCATCAGCTACATGGCCAAAGTGCCATACGAAGCAGCCATGAAGGACAACGCCCGCTTGGAGCTCCGCATGTCCGGTGCCCAAGGTGACAAAACAGGGGACTTCCCTGCAGTGGAGTTGTCGCTCGGCGTGATGGCCACTCAAGATTTGGTGCAACCCGACGAGCAATTCGTCATCGCACCCGACAACTTCCAGCGCGTCATGACTTATGTGCAAGATTTGACCTTCAATTACAACTACCAGAGCAGCGCGGTCAAACGTGCAGAGTACAACGATGAAGATTGGAAGGCTGCCAAAGATTTGATGGCTTTGGCTGCTTCAGCTGACAGCGTGAACGTCGTGGGTGTAGCCACTTCATCCTACGCATCACCAGAGGGAGAAATCAACTTGAACGAAGACTTGGCCATGAAGCGTGCCAACTCTGCCAACAAGGCGGTCAGCCGTGAATTGGCCAGAAAGAAAATCGATCTGGACGAAGCCGCATTGCGCGCCATGCCCAAAGGCGAGGACTGGGAAGGATTCAAAAAAGCCATGCGCGCCTCAGCGATTGCCGACAAAGATTTGATTTTGCGTGTTCTCGAGATGTACAGCGACAAAAACAAGCGCGAGGAGGAAATCAAGAACATCGCAAAGACCTACAACGAGATCGAGGAACGCATCCTCCCTGATTTGCGTCGCTCCCAAGTCGCCATCACCTACACCGTAAGTGGGTACACCGACGAGGAGCTCGTGGACATGAGCAAGAACAATGCGGACATGTTGACGGTCGAGGAGCTCCTCTTCGCAGCCACTTTGTTTGACGACTTGAACGACCAGTTGGAAGTTTACCAAAACACCACCCGCGTGCATGCCGATGACTTCCGTGGACACAACAACGTTGGGGTGACATTGATGGCCATGGGCCGCATGAAGCAGGCAGGCGACGCATTTGGCGCAGCCCAAACGCTGAATTCAGGCAACGGCACTGTCCAAAACAACGTGGGGGCATTGGCCCGACAAAACGGCGACATGGACGCGGCGGAGACAGCCTATGGCAAAGCAAGTGGAAGTCCGGAATTGAGCTACAACAAAGGCGTGCTTGCCATCGCCCAAGGCAACTACGGTCGGGCCATCTCCAGCATGGGGAACAACACCACCTTGAACCTGGCCCTTGCCAAAATATTGAACGACGACGCCAATGGCGCCCGCACGACCCTCGAAAACTCTGGAGACGACAGTGCCATGGCCAGCTACTTGCTTGCCATCTGTGCAGCGCGTTTGAAAGACAACGCAGGTGTCAAGAAGAACATTGACGCAGCTTTGGCAAAGGATCCTACCCTTCGGGCACGCGCCCAGAACGACTTGGAATTCCGCAACCACAAGGCGGCATTGGGCATGTGATTTCAGCCCTTCCACACTGAAAAAGCCCCATCGTCAAGGTGGGGCTTTTTTTGTGCCTTGCTCCTTGACAAGGTTTGATGAAGGTTGAGCTACGCCTTGTGGCGGAGATGCAGTGCAGCTTGCCAAAGCACGATGCCAGCGCACACGCTGACATTGATGCTCTGCTTGACACCATATTGCGGCATTTCAATCGCCGCATCGCACACCGCCATCACCTCCGGTGAAACGCCTCTTACCTCGTTGCCAAGCACAAGTGCCCAGCGTTCTGAGGGAACTGGTGCCCAATCGTTCAATGCGACGCTGTGCTCTGCTTGCTCAATGGCCGCGACCTTCCAGCCTTGGCGTTGAAGCTCCTGAACCGCCTCCAAGGCAGAACTGTAAGAACGCCAAGGCACATGGTCACTCGCGCCCAATGCACTTTTCAAAATGTCCCGGTGGGGCGGGTGGCATGTGATGCCACATAGGTCCAAGCCGTCAATTCGGAAAGCATCTCCCGACCGAAAGCATGCGCCTACGTTTTGGCCACTTCGAAGGTTGTCGAGCACCAAACGGACTGGAAGTCCCAGGGCTTGGGCATATCCTTCGGCATCGATGCGCTCTCCTTGTTTGACCACCCCGGACACGTCCTCAGTGGATGTGCAGCGTGTAGGGCATCCGGGCTTGGATGGGATCTCCTGACTCCACCATGCGACGCACCTGCCACAGTTCTTGCAGCAATTCGGGATCGACCCCGGTAAAGCCCAGGGCTTGCAAGCCCATCTCTGCGCCCGTCAAATCTGCCACGAAGCTCTCGAACGGGTCGGTTGCCTCAGGCAAGGCCACGCGATCGATGTCCTCAGGGGCAATCTCTGCGAGGAACGCCGCGTGCTGCACCGCATCCTCCAAATCCCCCATTTCATCCACCAAGCCAGCTTCCAAGGCATCCAAACCGGTCCACACGCGCCCACGTGCCACCTGTTCCACCGCCTCTTTTGTCATGCCACGACCTTCCGCCACCCTCGAAGTGAACGCCTCGTACACATCGGTCACACTCTCGTTGATGGCGGCGAGGGTCACATCGTCTGGGGCAAACATGCCGTCCGGCTGTCCTGCGTGATCATGCAACGCCACCTCGTCGAACGAGATGCCCACGTGCTTTTCCAACATGCCTCCCAAATTGGGGATCATGCCAAAGACGCCAATGGATCCGGTGATGGTGGTGGGGTTGGCATAGATGCGGTCTGCGGCGCAACTGATGTAGTAGCCACCCGATGCCGCGAGGTCGCTCATGCTGACCACAAACGGCTTCCCTGCCTCCTTCAACAAAATGGTTTCTCGCCAAATCACATCGCTCGCCAAAGCACTGCCTCCCGGAGAGTTGACGCGGAGCACCACTGCCTCAACATCGTCGGCCTCTCGCGCCTGGCGCAGGGCCTCTGACACCGTTTCTGACCCGATGGTGGAGGCATCGCCTTCGCCACTTTCAATGGCTCCAACAGCATAGATCACCGCCACATTGCCTCCAAGTTCCTCCCCTTCACCTTCCTCGTCATCGTCGTAGTCATCTGCACTCTCCAAGATTTGCGCCAAGGCGTCCATGCCACCCAAAAAACGCTCCTCCAAGGTGTACTCTCCAAGAGAAATGAATTCTGGCGTTTCCCCCTCCAATTTCTCCGTGAGCAAAGCGGTCAATTCGTCTTCGTACAAAAGGCCATCGACCAACCCTGCCTCCAATGCGTCCTGCGGTCCGCGAATGGTCAAGTCATTGGCCAAGTCGTCAAGTGTGCCTTCAGGCAACCCACGAGAAGCCTCCACATCCTGGGCCATGTCTTGCCAGAAACCTTCGAGCAATGCCATGGTCTGTTCGCGGTTTTCTGCGCTGAATCCCTTTCTGAAAAAAGGTTCCACTGCACTCTTGTACTTATTGTTAGGGCCACGGACCACAGTGACACTGATGCCCAACTTCTCCAACATGCCGGGATAGAACATGCTTTGGGACCGCAGGCCACTCAAGGCCATGCCTCCCTGCGGGTGCAGATACACCTCGTCCGCTGCGGAATTGAAATGCAAGGCCTTTTGGCTCATGGTCTCACTCCATGCCACAACAAACTTTCCGCTGTCCTTCAAAACGTTCAATCCAGCCCTCAAATCTTCCATCATGCTCGGCATGACAGGAGCACCAGCCACATTCAGCAACACCCCATCGATTTGGTCATCTCCGGCTGCGCGTTCAAAGGCATCCAAAATTTGGTTCAAGCCCATTTGAACATTGGGCTCCAATCCTCCCCCAAGGCTGAAGGAGAAAGGCATGTCGTTGCCCCCACGCTCCACAATACCAGACGTCAAAGAGACCTTGAGAATGTTCGCGTCCTCCAACTCCAAGTTGGGGCCAGCGGAATCCTCGATGTCGGAGAATGCCCCGACCAATCCACCGACAAGTACCCCCACAAAAATGAAGATGAGAACTGTTCCTGCAACGAGGAGACCTAGCGTGGACCCAATGGCCGAGCTGATGATGTTTTTTCCAAATGACATGAGGACAAAAGTAAGACCCTACAGTCTTTGGCCATTACCTTTCTCCCCCATGAATTTGCGCACCGTGTACATCGGGCTCGGGACCAATTTGGCGGACCGAGATGGTTGGCTCGACCGTGGGCTCCAGTCGTTGGAGGAAACACTCGTCTCGCGGCGTGCCGTGCAACGCATGAGCCTCTCACCACGCTACGAAACAGAGGCTTGGGGCATGCCAGAAGGCACCCCTGCGTTTCTCAACATGGTGGTGGGACTCGAAACGAAATTGCCTTTGCCAGAACTGCTGACAATCGTCCTGGACATCGAGAGGACCCATGGAAGGGTCCGCGAGAGACAAGCAGAAGGATACACCAACCGCACCTTGGACATGGACATCCTGTGCACCGACGACGGTGAGGCGTTTGAAGGCGAGGCCATCAATGGGTCCGAGGACCTTCAAGTGCCTCATCCAAGGATGCTTCAAAGAAGGTTTGTTCTCCAACCCTTGTTGGACGTTGCACCTGAGTTGCAGGTCCAAGGCCAATCCCTGCAGACGGCGCTCCAAGAATGCGCCCCAGAACCTGCGGTTCAATTGCACCGGCCTGAAGTACCTTGAACCCATGTATTCAAGCATCGCCATCGAAGGCGGCATCGGCGCCGGAAAATCAACTTTGGCCACATGGCTGGCCCAAGACTTGGGGGCCGAATGCATGCTCGAACGCTTCGAAGAAAATCCTTTCCTCGAAAAGTTCTATGAGAACCCCGATGCCTACGGATTCAGCGTGGAGCTTTCCTTTTTGGCCGATCGTTACAAGCAAATGCAACAGGCCATTTTGGGGCGGAACCTCTTCAAACAGCTCTTGGTCTGCGATTATGCCTTTGCCAAGAGCCTGATTTTTGCCAAGGTGAACTTGCCCAAAGAAGAATTTGACTTGTTCAAAACGATGTTCCAGATGATGGCGGCCCAATTGCCATCTCCTGAAGTCATTGCAATCTTGAACCCAGGACGCACTCAACAAGAGGCCCAAATTTTGGCCCGTGGAAGATCCTATGAGCAGGCTCTTCCGGAAGGATACCTCGACCGCGTGGCCAAGGGGTATGAACAGCACTTCAAGCATGCGCGCGGATCGAGGGTGCTTTGGATCGACACGTCCGGTTTGGACTTCGTGGCCCGCCCCGAGGAAAAAACGGCCCTGCGCGACTTGATCCTGGCACCTCGCAAGCCCGGCGTTCACCGATTGGTTGCAGCATCTTGACACCTCATCTGAGCACTCACAACATGCCAAAGCCCAACCCACCCTTCCAAGCGATCCCCAACGACATGGTCAACCTCGAAGGGCTGCCTTCTTTGGCGGAAGACGCCCTGGCTTCGCTTGAACCATCTTACGGCAAGGCACGGGGAATGGTGTTTGCCTTCGGCATCCTTGGGTCCGGGATGGCTTGGTTGGCTCCTATGGTGGCCCTGACGTTTTGGGGAGACGGCGACCACCCGCCTTTGGGCGTTTGGTTGGGCCTGGGTGCAGCTTGGGTCGTTCTCATGTCCCTTTGGGGCTTGGAAGAATGGAAAGGCTGGCCTGTCAGGGGGTATTTGGTTCGTGAGCAAGATGTCATTTACAGGTCAGGCTGGTGGTCGAGGTCGTGGACGGCCGTCCCGTTTTCGCGCATCCAACACAGTGAGATCCAACAAGGTCCCTTGGGGAGGTGGCTTGGTTACTGCTCTTTGAAACTCTTCACCGCTGGAGGCTCAGGAGCCAATCTCGAAATTCCTGGACTGCATCCAGAAACCGCAAAGAACATCCGACTTCTGCTGGAAAACCAAACCCATGACTGAGGTGAAGTCCACGGATGGCTTTGGCACCGCGCAGCGCCAGCATGCCCTTGGGCTTCTTCTCCTTTTGGGCCTGCAGACACGCTTGATCCTGCGGATGTCGTGGCCGCTGTTGATTGCATTTTATTTCCAGGGGGACCGCGAAGCCAGGTTCTTTCTTTGGGCCATGGCTGGGCTGGCAGGCGTGGCCTTTGTGGCAGCCATCTTGCATTTCGCCCGGTTCACATTTCGCGTCCAAGAAGGCCAGCTTCAAGTGCGCAAAGGCATCTTGGTCCGCGACAAAACCAACATCCCACTGGAACGTGTTCAAGCCGTCCATGTGGAACAAAATCTTCTGCAACGGCTCTTTGGGGTGTGTGGGCTTCGAATCGACACCGCCGGTTCGAAGGGGGCTGAACTCACGATCCACGCCTTGCCGTGGGACAAGGCCCACGCCCTGCGCTCCATGCTCACCAGCGAGAACCTTCCTTCTGATTCTTTGGATGCGAAAGACTTGGACACGGCCAAGAAGGCTCCTTCTGCTGATTCCCTCTTGTCACTCGACTGGAAAACCCTTGTCCAAGTCGGGCTTTCCCAAAACCACCTTTCCAAGGTGGCCCTCGCCATTGGGGGTATTGCCACCTTTCAAGGCGTCGCGTGGGATGTCATCGGCAACTTGTGGAATTCCATTCCGACCATCTACAGAACGGTGTTGTGGTTTTTGTCCCCTCTGCTGGTCCTTCTTTCTCCGGTGGTCATTGCCACCATCGCGGTCGGCGCATCCCTGGTCACCACGGTGTTCAAGCATTGGAAGTTGACCCTTTGGGTGCAAGGAGGTCTTGGCCCCCAAACCGCTTCCCTCCACATCACCCAAGGGCTGCTGAACCGCCAGTCCTTCCAAGTCCCCGTTCACAAGATTCAATGGGTGAAATGGGAAAACACATGGATCCGTCGTTTGCTGTCCGTGGACACCCTTGAAGTGAGGCAGGCTTCTGCGGGAGGGGGCTCAGGAGGTGCGTCTGCTGCAGATGGCGGAGGTTCGGACAGCATGCGCCTTGTGGTCCCTGCCATGAATGGAGAGCGCACCCAGAAAATGGTGCGGCTCCTCTTCCCTACTTGGCCAGAACAAAAATTGTTGACCTTGCGCCCAACGCCCTATGCCTTCAAGATCCGATGGTTCAAAAGGGGACTCGCCTGGATGCCAGTGGCGATCGCCGCGGGGTTGGGCTTGGGCTCGAGCTCCAGTTCACCCGTTGCCCCTTGCTG
>JBELJW010000052.1:0-11115 GCA_042089975.1 Flavobacteriales bacterium
GTTCAATGATCCAGAGAACATGAAGCCAGTGACACATTTCAAAACGCTGGGGCTATTGGTTCTTGGATGGACTGCGGCATTTGCTGCAGACGCTCAAGTGGTGATCAACGAGTTTTCGTGCAGCAACTACTCGCTGGGAATTGCTGGGGACAATGAAGACTTTGTTGAGTTTTACAACCCTGGAGCGACAGCGGTAGATTTGGGTGGCTACTTCTTGAGCGACAACGTGAACAACGTCGACAAGTTTGAGATTCCTGGAGGTACGCTTGTTCCTGCTGGAGGCCATCTGCTTGTCATGTGTTCTGGAGAAGGGGAGCTCCTCACCAACTTGTACCTCGGGGGCTACTTGAACACGAATTTCAAAATCAACCAATGCGAGGGAGAATCCTTGGTGTTTGCAGATGCAGCTGAAAACATCCTTGAATCGTATTCCTTCGTCACTGACATTGGCACCACCCAGGCGGACCACAGTTGGGCGCGAAGCACCGATGGCGCTTCAAATTGGGAGATTTGCGTGGCGCCATCTCCAGAAGCAGCGAACGGTGCGGACCCCTTTGACATGTACACAGGATACGCCCCAACACCTGTGTTTGACGTGGAACCAGGGTACCATGTGGGAGCCATCACGGTCTCACTTTCCGCTCCTGCTGGCTTTGACATTTACTACACCCTGGATGGTTACACCCCCACAGAGGGAAGTACATTGTACACAGGCCCCATTGGTTTGACGGAAACGACGGTGGTCAGAGCCATTGCATTTGATCAAAATGACGATGTGCCCCCGAGCAAAGCGCCGAGTTACATCGCGACCAACACGTACTTCCTGGGGGCAGACGCCCACACCATTCCAGTGGTTTCTGTCAGTGGCAATGGGCAAGAAGATGGAACCTGGGGATGGGGTTCAGGAGAAGCTGCACATGTTGAGTTTTTCCATTCCGATGGCACCTTTTGGGTGGAAGCGACAGGAGACAGCAACGAGCATGGCAACGACAGCAATGCATATGGTCAAAGAGGTTTTGATTGCATCATCAGGGACCAAATGGGCTACAACCATGCGTTTGAAGCTGAGCTCTTTCACGTCAAGGAGCGAAGCGAGTACCAACGTTTGATTTTCAAAGCCGCCGCCAACGACAACTATCCCTTCGAGCCAGGTGCCCACATTCGGGATGCCTACGTCCATACCCTCAGTCACTTGGCAGATTTGCGTCTCGATGAACGGACCAACGAGAGCTGCATCGTTTACTTGAATGGTCAATACTGGGGTGTCTACGAGTACCGCGAAAAAGTGGATGATGTGGACTTCACCACTGAATACTATGACCAGCCTCGGCACTTCGTGGACTTTTTGAAGACCTGGGGTGGGACGTGGGAAGAGTATGGCACTGGGGACGACTGGTACGATCTGGTCACTTTCTGCACCTCGCAAGACATGACCCAAGCTGCCAACTACGACTATGTGGAAACGCAGTTGAATCCATTGTCGTTGATCGATTACTTCATCCTCAACAGCTACATCGTCTCCGCGGATTGGCTGAACTGGAACACGGCTTGGTGGCGCGGCCGCCACCCCGATGGAGATGCCAAAAGGTGGAGGTATGCTTTGTGGGACATGGACGCCAGTTTTGGCCACTACATCAACTACTCCGGTGTTCCCGACACGGGGCCTGAAGCAGATCCCTGTAATCCAGAGGGCATGGGCGATTTGGGCGGCCAAGGACACATCCCTGTGTTGAACGCTTTGCTAGGGAATGAGACCTTTTGGAACACCTACATCAACCGTTGGGCAGACTTGGGGAACACTGCGTTCACTTGCACCAACATGCATGCCGTTTTGGACAGCATGGTGGGGTTCATTGCGCCGGAGATGGACCGCCAGTGCGTCCGTTGGGGTGGCAATGTGGCGGGTTGGCAGGCGGAATTGCAGGAGCTCAGGGATTTCATCGACTCGCGCTGTGAAGATGAAGTGGTGGGAGGCATGGAAGATTGTTACGATGTGGTTCCGGTCAATTTGACCTTGGACATCGTCGGACAGGGAGAGGTTGAAGTCAATACCGTGGAAATCTCACCGGCGACAGCGCCTTACGAGGCTTGGTATTTTGAAAATGTGCCCATCGCACTGGAAGCGGAAGAGGCCTATGGTGTAGCGTTCTTGTATTGGGAGGTGGTATCTGGTGCTGTGACCATTGCAGACGTGACAGACCCTGTTTTGCCTTTGACTTTGACAGAGGACGCGCACATTGTGGCGCATTTTGGCATTCCTGTTCCTCCAGAAGACGTGACTTTTGCGGTGGCTCCTGCAGGTGCGGGGGACATTGTGGTCGATGGAGTGCCTTTGTCGATCTATCCCTCCACCGAGTCCATGACAGTGGCAACTCACAACTTGATGGCCCAGCCTGAGGAGTGGTGGGCCTTCAGCCACTGGTCTTGGACGGGCAATGACATCGCACCTGATGCGACCTTCAACCTGGCGGAACTCCAGGTGAGCGAAGCGGGATTTGTCACGGCCCACTTTGTGGAAATTCCACATACGAGCTTGACGGTCGTGGTGTCGCCTTCGGAGGCGGGCCAGGTTCGCGTTCGGGACATGGCCATGGTGGACGATGTTTGGACCTCCCAATTTGAACCAGTTGGTCCAGTGGTCATGGAAGCCATTTCCGAAGAAGAGTGGCAATTCAGCCATTGGGAGACCTCGGTGACCACACCTTCGCCAGACGATCGCTCGGCATTGGTTGCCTTGAATTTGACCGATGTCCCCGTGGAGGTCGTCACAGCCCAATACGTGCCGGTGGAATTCCATCTGTATGTCCCCAATGCTTTCACCCCAGACAACGATGGCGTCAATGACGCCTTCCTTCCTTTGGGGGCTGGTTTTGAAGGAGGCTCTTACCAGTTCAGGGTGTTCAACCGCTGGGGCGAGGTGGTGTTCCAATCTGACAATCCAGAGGAGGCGTGGGCAGGAGAGAACAACCAAAAGAATGGGTTGCACTTTGTTCCTGATGGGGTGTACGGGTACAGTGTTCAGGCACAAGGGTTCCACGACTTGACCCCCACAGTTCTTCGAGGCACCGTGACCATTGTGAGGTGAGGCGCGGATTGCTGGCCATGCTGGCTTCGGTGTTGTTGTACACCAGTGCCAACCTTTGTGTGAAGGAACTCTCCCACATGGGGACCTTTCAATTGGTTTTTCTCCGTTCTGTTGTGTCCTTGGTGGTTTGTGTGGTCTACTTGCGCTGGAAAGGCCTGCCGCTCTTGGGACACAACAAACCTTGGCTGGTGGTGCGCGGCATCGCAGGAATGTTTGGTCTGACGGGTTTTTTCCACACCGTCAAATCCATCCCATTGGCCAGTGCGACAGTGATCCAATACTTCAGCCCCGTATTCACGGTCTTGCTTGCCCTTTTGTTTTTGCAGGAGCGTGTTTCAAAATGGCAATGGGGATTGCTGGGCGGGGCTTTGGTCGGGATTGTGATGGTCAAGGGGTTTGACCCTCGGGTTTCTTGGGGCATGTGGGGCATTGGCATGGCGTCTGCTGGCTTTGCAGCCTTGGCGTACTTGGCGACCATGAAATGCAGAGAAACGGACCATCCCGTGGGCGTTGTGGTGTGGTTTCATCTTTTGTCGGTCCCCATCATGGGAACCTTGTCTTGGACGCACTGGTCCCCACTGGAAGGCCAAATGTGGGTCTTGGCTTTGGCCATTGGCGTGCTGAGCATTGCCGCTCAAGTGCTCATGACAGTGGCCTTGCATCAAGAAGATGCAGGCATGGTGATGCCCTTCAAGTATTTGGGTGCCGTGTTGGCTTTGGGCGCAGGGTGGTGGTGGTATGGAGAAACCATGTCTGGTTGGAGTTTGGCAGGAATGGCCCTCGTCATTGTCTGCATTGTGACCAACACTGTGCTCAAGTCCCTCCAACCAAGCGGCAAAGTACCGGGTCCAGCAAAAACGTGATGCTTTTGTCATTGGCCTTCCCCACCGAGGAAGGGCAATGGCGTGCAAGGGATGTGCTGGGCGTAAACTTCTTGCAACCTTTGGGTGACCGGCCCTGGTCCAGTGCCAGGACCTTCGCCAATGCTTCTTCCATCCACTTGTGTGATGTGGGCAAGCCCACCCATGGTGCCAGTGGTGAAGGCTTCATCTGCGGTGTAGAGCTCCGTCAAGCTGAAATCCCCTTCCTGCACAGGGATGCCCAAACGCTGTGCCAGGTTCAAGGTGTACGCCCTTGTGATGCCAGGCAGACAGGCATGGGCATGGGGCGTGCACAACACGCCGTCATTGACAAGGAAGAGGTTGGTCGCGTTGGTTTCGGCAAGGAATCCGCGGTCGTCCAGCATGACCGCGTCGTCCGCACCTGCATGGTTGGCTTGGATTTTGGCCAAAATGTTGTTCAAGAGGTTGTTGTGGTGGATTTTGGAGTCCAAGAAAGACGGAGCATTGCGCCGGATGGAGCTCGTGATGAGCGACAGCTGTCCTGAACCGTAAACCGCCCCCTTGTACTCGGGAAGCACCACCAAGGTGCTCCCCATGGTGTTCAGCTTGGGATCCATGCCAGAGGTGGTTTTTTCTCCGCGCGTCAACGTCAAACGAATGTGGACGCCATCCGTCATTTGGTTGCGTTCCAGCGTTTCAAAGACGGCATGCCGGACTTCCTCGAGGCTGGGGATGTCTGCAAACATCAAGGCATGTGCGCTCTCCATCAACCTGTGGAGGTGCTCCTCCATTTGGTAGACCTTGCCATTGGCGATTCGGAGACCTTCCCAAACGGCATCCCCACCTTGCACCACGCTGTCCAGCACACTGACTTTGGCGTTTTCGCGAAGGACGGGCCCATTCACCCAGCACCATGTGCCGGCGTTGCGTGGATCAGGTTGATTGAATTTGGGCATGGTCAGGGTTGGATGGCGTGCGCAGCGAGAGCATGGTACAGTTCGAGGCTCTGCTCGCGCACGGGATGAAGAGATGCCGGGACGCTCCCGGTGTTCAGTATTCGAGATTCCCAGCCTTTGCTGGCATGGACTCCCTCGTACCAGTAGGTTGCCCAAATTCCATCTTCAGGGCGAGGGCCTGCTGGCCAATGGAGCATGGCCGGGTCCCACGGAATCTCGGCCCAGTGACACAGTTTTCTCAATACGGCCTCTGGCTCGGCGTGAAGGGATTCTGCCGTCACCACTGTGGTTCGCTCGGGGGCCAACTGAAGGATGTCTGTTTGGTGTTCGTAGCCGAGATCCAGGAGGCTGGGCGAAGCCACATGTGCGGCGTAGGAGGGCAGAACCCCGTCAGGGTGTCGGGTCAAAAGGACATGTCGATGATCGGGGCCGTCCAGGTCGCTCCAAGCGAGACCCTCCGTGTGGTTGGCCATGTGCTTCAGGAACAAGATTGCAGGGTCTACGGGGCGCCTGGCCATCGAAGCGATGGCTTCTTGGGAAGAGGTGGGCATGGAGGCAAGCACCTTGTCACGAGATGGTCTTGACGCGCCAGTGTGTTGGAGAAAGTGCCCAAACAAAGGCTCGTCCATGACCTTCGTGTCTTGCCTTTGGGCAAAACTGTACATCGTCGCGGTGCTCCCTGTCCGGGGCCCCGCCCACAACGCAATCGTGCGGGTCATGTGCTCAGGCCACCCGGGCTTTCAGTGCCAAGATGGTCGACCCAGCCAAATGGCCTGCAGGCAAGTAGAGGGCGACGTCAAGGACCACAAGCCAAAGGGGCTGTCCAGGAAGCATGAAGGCATTCATCACCCCACCGATCAAGCCGAAAACGCCAAGGATGATCCCAGGGAACCGTTTTCTCGATCCTGCAAGGAGCATGGCCAAACAAGCGGCGAGGAAGGTTCCCCCAATGTGTGCGACTGAGGAGGACAAGAGTTCCCAAGTGCTAAGGCTTTCCATGAAAGTCAGCCAAGCTTCAGGGGAATCTTGGGCGGAACCTGCGGGCATCTCAGAGACCCCCATTTGGGCAAACCATTGATGGCCTGCCATCACAAGGAAGGGGAATGAAACACATCCAGTCAACACTCCAAGGATGTCTCGGACGACTCGGACAGTTTTGCGGGGTAGAGGGTTCGTGGACATGATGGAAAGATAATGGAATTGCGGGGGTTCACATGTTTCGGCGGTAGGCGCCACCGACGTCAAACATGGCTTCAGTGAGTTGGCCGAGGGAGCACCATTTGCAGGCCTCCATCAAGACGTCAAAGATGTTGTCGCCTGCCATTGCCGCCTCTTTGACGCTTTGGAGGGCCTTCTTGCTTTGGTCCGAAGACATGGTGTGCAATTGTCCCAAATTGTCGAGTTGTTGCTGTTTTTCCGCTTCTGTGGCGCGGATGACCTCACCGGGCATCAAGGTGGGTGAACCCTCCTTGCTCAAGAAGGTGTTGACCCCAATGATGGGGTACTCTCCGGTGTGTTTGAGCATCTCATAATGGAGACTCTCCTCTTGGATTCGGGACCGTTGGTACATCGTCTCCATGGCCCCCAAAACTCCTCCGCGCTCGGTGATGCGGTCGAACTCACTGAGGACCGCTTCCTCCACCAATTCCGTCAATTGCTCGATGATGAACGAGCCTTGCAAGGGGTTCTCGTTTTTGGCGAGACCGAGCTCCTTGTTGATGATCAACTGAATGGCCATAGCACGTCGCACACTACCTTCAGTAGGGGTTGTGATGGCTTCATCATAAGCATTGGTATGCAGTGAGTTGCAATTGTCGTATATGGCGTATAGTGCTTGCAGTGTGGTGCGGATGTCGTTGAAGTCAATCTCCTGGGCGTGCAGGGACCGCCCGGAGGTTTGGATGTGGTATTTCAACATCTGGGCGCGTGAGGATGCACCGTATTTCTCTTTCATGGCTTTGGCCCAAATGCGCCTGGCGACCCGACCAATCACGGCATACTCTGGATCGATGCCGTTGGAGAAAAAGAAGCTGAGGTTGGGCCCAAATCGATCGATGTCCATGCCCCTGCTGAGGTAGTACTCCACGTAGGTGAATCCGTTGGCCAAGGTGAAGGCCAGTTGGGTGATCGGGTTGGCTCCGGCCTCTGCGATATGGTAGCCACTGATGGACACCGAATAGAAGTTCCTGACGTTGTGCTGGATGAAGTGATCTTGGACATCGCCCATGAGACGCAAGGCAAATTCTGTGGAAAAAATGCAAGTGTTTTGGGCCTGGTCTTCCTTGAGGATGTCCGCCTGAACCGTGCCCCGGACACTCTGCAAGGCCTCTGACTTGAGCTTGTCATAGGTGGGAGCGTCCAAGACTTCATCGGCTGTGCAGCCCAGGAGCAAGAGTCCAAGGCCGTCGTTTCCTTCCGGCAGGTCTCCCTGATAAGCTGGCCGCGTCAGCCCCTTGTCCTCCCACTTTGATTTCAGGACCTTTTCCACGGCCTTCTCCAAACCTTTTTTGCGAATGTGTTTCTCGCAACGTTGGTCGATGGCGGCATTCAAGAAAAACCCAAGCATGACAGGCGCCGGACCATTGATGGTCATGGACACGCTCGTCTGGGCAGCGCACCGGTCAAACCCACTGTACAGTTTTTTCGCATCGTCAAGGCAGCAGATGCTGACGCCTGAATTCCCAAGTTTTCCATAGATGTCGGGCCTGAGATCAGGGTCGCGTCCATAGAGGGTCACCGAGTCAAATGCCGTGGACAGGCGCTTGGCAGGCATTCCCAAAGAGACGTAGTGGAACCGTTTGTTGGTCCGCTCTGGTCCGCCTTCACCCGCAAACATTCGGGTGGGGTCTTCGCCTTCGCGCTTGAAGGGATAAATGCCGGCAGTGTAAGGGAAGGAGCCTGGCAAGTTTTCCTGCAGATGCCACTGCGCCAAATCTTGCCATCCTCGAAAGGAGGGCAGGGCCACCTTAGGGATGTCTTGATGTGAAAGCGAAGCGCTTGTGGTGGGGATGCGGATGTCTTTGCCGCGCACCTTGAAAACATACTCCTTTTCGGCATAGCGCGCTTGAAGCTCAGGCCAAGCCCGCAACCATTCGTGGAGGCGTGCATCCAAGTCGAGTTGAAGTTGGTTTTGCGCTTCTTTCAAGGCTTTTTGGGCCTCCCCGGTCACTTCTTTTTCAGCCACTTCAAGGGCTTGAAGTCTTCCCGCCATTTCCGCCTGCTTCTCGGCCCACCGGTCGTAGGCCCGGTTGCTCTCTGCTATTTCAGACAGGTAACGCGTTCGTGCCGGAGGAATGATGAAGACCTTCTCACTTGACCCTTCTTCCGCCGCAAAGTTGGACGCCAAATCGGCCCCCGTTTTTTGGGCCATCGTGTTCATCATGCGACGGTAGAGCTCATTGGTCCCTGGGTCGTTGAATTGCGAGGCGATGGTCCCTACGACAGGGAGTTCGTCGTCTTTCGCTTCCCACAAATCATGGTTGCGCTTGAATTGCTTCCGAACATCCCGCAAGGCGTCTTGGGCGCCTCGTTTGTCAAACTTGTTGATGGCCACCACGTCGGCGAAATCGAGCATGTCGATTTTTTCCAGTTGGGTCGCTGCCCCAAACTCCGGTGTCATCACATACAAGGACACATCGCTGTGGTCCATGATTTCCGTGTCGCTTTGGCCGATGCCGCTTGTCTCAAGGATGACCAAATCGTACGCCGCAGCCTTGAGGATGTCCAGTGCTTCTTGGACATGTTTGGACAAGGCCAAATTGGATTGCCTCGTCGCCAACGAGCGCATGTAGACCCGGTCGGAGTGGATGGCGTTCATGCGGATGCGGTCCCCGAGAAGAGCGCCTCCTGTTTTCCTTTTGGAGGGGTCGACACTCACCAATGCGATGCGCTTGTCCGGGAAGTCCATCAAAAATCGTCGCACCAATTCGTCCACCATGGATGACTTGCCAGCACCGCCGGTTCCTGTGATGCCCAACACTGGCACCTTTGGAAGGGTCGCCCGGATGGGGGCAAAGGCTTTGGCGAAGGGTTCTGTGTTGTTCTCTGCTGCCGTGATGCAACGGGCCAGATCCTGGATGTTTCGCTCGCCCAACCGTGCCATGGCGCCATGGAGATGCTCCAGGGTCGGCACGGTGTTGAAGTCTGCCCTCTTCACCAAATCGTTGATCATTCCCTGCAGGCCCATTTCCCGGCCATCGTCAGGATGGTAAATCCGCTCGATGCCATAGGCATGCAAAGCTTCGATTTCTTGGGGCAGAATGGTCCCGCCGCCGCCGCCAAAAATGCGAATGTGCCCTGCGCCTCTCTCGTCGAGGAGGTCCTTCATGTATTTGAAGTACTCCATGTGACCTCCTTGGTAGGAGGTCATGGCAATGGCTTGGGCGTCCTCTTGGATGGCCGTGTTCACCACTTCATCGACGCTGCGGTCGTGCCCCAGATGAATCACTTCGCACCCCGTGCGCTGCATGATGCGGCGCATGATGTTGATGGCCGCATCGTGTCCGTCGAAGAGGCTTGCGGCGGTCACAATCCGGACCTTGTGGGTGGGGGAGTAGGGGGGCTGTTGTTCCATGTCGTTGCGTGGCTCTCCGCGAAATTAGGCCAAACCCCCTGCCGTCCTGTGCCCTATCTTACGACGGCGCCATGCTCCCTTGGGACGTCTGAAACATTCCCCTCCCATTCCCATCCGTCCAGCAAGGGCGCCCAAGATGCGGGGACACCAGCCGTGGCATGCAACATGCCGCGCTTCTCGGGCAATGCCACGGCCAAGTCGCCAGCGTGCAGCATCAGATTGCCGCTCCCGGTATGTGCCGCCACAGAACGGTTGTGTTGTTTGTCTCCATAGCGCGTGTCGCCCAAAATGGGGTGCCGCAGATGCTTGAAGTGCAAACGGATCTGGTGAAATCGCCCTGTCATCGGCCTGCATTCTACGAGGCTGTAGCGCGAGGTTTCATAAGGGCCAACGGCCACTTGAAGTTCAGTTCGGGCCAACGTTTTGTAGTGCGTGATGGCCTCCTTGGGCTTGGGGTTGTGCGCCGTGGGAAGGGGTTTGTCGACGCTTCCCTCGTCTTCCGTCCAGCCGCGCACAATGGCCCAATAGACCTTGGTGGTACGTCTGTGCACGAATTCCAACTTCAACCCATTCAGGGCATCTCCAGGCTGAGCGAACAGCACGATTCCGCTTGTGGGCTTGTCCAGACGATGGACGGGGTGAAGCCAATCTGCCTGGTGACGTTCTTTGTTGACCAGGTCCCGAAGGTTGTATAGCTCGTGGTAGTCGATGTCTGTGCGGTGCACCAGCAAACGGTTGGGTTTCACCACAGCAACCACTCCGTGGGCCTCGTAAAGGAGGTCAAAGATGGGTTCTGCATGATGCTCGGTGGAGGCAGACTGAGGGTGGGGGGTCGAAGAGTCGTCCAATTCCGCTAATTTGCAATCCAAATCTACCTCGCCTTCCAACGGGGACCTAACGAGAACGAAAACGGATGAAGTTGAAAATGAAAAATTCCCTGAGCCCAATGATGGCCTGGGTTTTGTTCCTTTTGGGTGGGAGCCAAAGTGGGCTTTTGGGTCAGGCCATTGGTGTGGAGGTGGTGGTGGATACTGCCTTCTATGCCACGGATCCCCCTTCTGAAATCGATCCAACAGGGATGATGGACGGATTTGTGAGCTACCTCGTGTACGCTCAATTCACCAACCCCACGGACGTTTTGAGTGCTGTTTTTACCGATGTTGCAGGTCAGCCAGGCAGTGGTCCAATGTTTTTGGATGCGCCTTGCGGTTGTTTCAATCCGGTGACCACATCTCCGGCGATGGATGCCACGAACAACAGCTTGTTGTGGCAGCTTCCCAACACGGCTCTGTACGAGTACGACACCTTTTGGACCATAGGCAAACTGAGTGGCGATGCCCCTGGCCAAACAGCGACATGGCTTAGCATTCCGCAAGCGGACGGAGCAAACATATGCAGCGAATCCTATGTCAATGCGGGTGCATTTGTGACGGGGGCACCGGTCAATGCCGTTGCGGGGGATGACCTGCGAATTGCCGTTGCGAGGGTGACCACATGCGGGGATTGGTCCTTGAATTTGAATTTGCAGGTGTTTATTCAGGGCGACCAAGGGAACAACCAGCTGTTTTTCCTGGATGCCGAAGGCGGATCTGTGTTCGTGGAAAATCCCTGCGAGGACTACGCAGAAGTGGAGGCGACCATTTCCGGCAATGCTGCACT
>JBELJW010000053.1:0-11007 GCA_042089975.1 Flavobacteriales bacterium
GTTGTAAGGAGCGTTGCGTGTTGTAGTTTTGGACACGCAAAACCTCGATTCGCCTTATTTCTGCGCCATGGAAAAGTTTTTCAACGAAATCAACAAGTACGTCATCAGTTTATTGTTGTTCCTTGCCGGGTTCGGCTTCTTGCTGAAGTACCTGAGTGGGGACGACTTGGAAAGCCAGCCTTTGGCCATGTTGTTCGCCTCTTTGGCGATGATTGTTGTGGGTGCCCTCGCCATGCCGGTGGTGCTGGAAAAGATGGAGTTGAAGCATTACAGGGTGTTGCTGTTGGTGGGAGGAGTGTCGGCTGCAGCCTTGGCCTACTCTGTTTTTTATTCAGTGGACGAGGAGATTCGATTCCAGGAGACCAAGAAGAGCGTCAATGCCACCACGATCCAGCGGTTGAAGGACATCCGTTCTGCCCAAGAAGCCCACATGGCGGTCTATGGTTCCTTTGCGGAGACCTTTGACAGTTTGGTCAAGTTTGTCCAAGCCCCAGTAGTCCCCGTGGAGTTCAACATGGGCTCGTTCCACGACACCTTGCCCGAATCCACAAGCCGTGAGGAAGGGTATGTGCTGACCCGGTCAACCTTGGGGGGCATCGCGGAACAACAAGGCCTGACAGAGGAGGCATTGCTCGATTTGATTTCAGAGGATGCCACGCCTTACAAAATGCGAGACACCCTGTACACCAGTTTTTACGCGGAGAATTTTGAGCCGGAGATTCGCCGGGCGCAACGTTTGCCTCTGGTCAGTCTCGATTCCCTCGCCTTCAACCCGTACACCGGGGAACGCTTTTTGATGTCGACGGGGGCAGTGGAGGTGGGACGTGTTTGGCAACCGACGATCCTGGTGCAGGACCCTACACCCTTTGGAAGGGAAAGGGTGAAGAAGGACACTTTGCGATTTGGCTCGCTCGTCGAGGCGCATCGAGACGGCAACTGGAGGAACTAAGACCCTATGGATTCCTTGGCTCTGCTGTGGGACGGCGCCTGGCTCCGGTGGCTTGCGCCTTCCTCGAGTGAAGTGGCCCAGCGCGAAATTTCTCGCAAAGACATGGTTCCCGAAGTGCTTCGTGCCCTTCGCAACCAAGTAGGGAGTGGCACACAAGTCGTCGCTGCAGAATGGGGGGTGCCGTGCACCTTGACACCGGAGGCCTTGACGCAAGAGGTTGGCCACGAAGAGGTGCTTGTTCAAGCACATCGTTTGCACCATGGGTTGGCCGTTTCCGACGACCACATCGTCCACCACATGTTGATGGAGGACATCGACCCTGCATGCCGCATTTCGGTGTCGGGTTCCGTGGATTGGGCCCAGGCCTTGGATGCGATTTTTCCCCAAGCTCAAAGGGTGTCGGTGGCCCAAGCTTTGATGCAAGATGCGCTGCACTGGAACCGTACGACCCCCCATCAGGGTTGGTCCTTTCGAGTCGATGTGAAGGAGCAAGGGGCCCACATGGTGGCCCTTCAAGGTGAACAGATCCAATGGGTCCACCATTTGCCTCAAGGCGCTGCTGCGGATGATGGGCTCTATGCCATGGTCAATGCCTGCCACCGAGGCGGTGGGGAGGTGAAGGACGCTCGGATTCGGTGGTCTGGAGATGCCAAGTGGACGGAGGGTTGGTCCCGGTTTTTTGACGTCGAGCGTCATGGAAACGCCGAGGGATGGTTGACCTTGTTGGAAAGCCTTTCATCATGCGCATAACTGGCGGCACTTGGCGGGGAAGAAGATTGCCCGACCTCAAGGGTTTTCAGGGGAGACCGACCACCGATTTTGGCAGGGAAGGCTTGTTCAACTTGTTGTCCTCGCGGGTGGATGTAGTGGATGCGCAAGTCTTGGACCTCTTCTCAGGAACAGGCATGGTGGCGCTGGAGTTTTTGAGCCGTGGGGCCGCCTCGGTGACCGCGGTGGAAAAGGCGCCCCGTGCCTGCAGGTTTGCAGTGGACCAAGCCAACAAATTGGGCAGCGATCAGTTGCATGCCATTTGTGGAGACGTGTGGGGTTTTGTGGGCAAAGCCTTGACTCAATTTGATGTGGTATTTGCAGATCCACCTTACGACATGGCCAAGCTCGAGGTTCTGCCAGAGGCTGTGCGCAAGGCACAACTCGTTGTGCCCGGGGGGTGGTTCATTCTGGAACATGGAGAAAGAATGGATGTGTCCGATCAACCTGGTTTTGTCCTGATGCGGAAATATGGACACGTCCGATTCAGTTTGTTTACCTTCGAGTGAATGCGAAAAGTTGTTTTTCCAGGTTCCTTTGACCCCATCACCAAGGGCCACGAAGATTTGGTGCTTCGCGCACTGGACCTCTTCGACGAAGTTGTGGTTGCTGTGGGGCAACACAGCAGCAAGAAGAGCATGTTCCCCCTCGACGATCGTCTGGCCATGATCGCCCAAACCTTTGCCCAAGAGTCCCGTGTCAGTGTGGCGTCTTACGAAGGACTCACGGCTGACTTCTGCTTGAAGGTCGGGGCAGTGGCCCAGCTGAGAGGGGTGAGAAATGCAGTGGATTTGTCTTACGAGCAAACCATTGCCCAAATGACCCGTGCCATGCATCCCTCATTGGACACTGTGGTGCTTCTTACAGCGCCAGTTTTTTCAGCGATTCATTCGACTGTGGTCCGTGACGTTTTGCGCCACGGAGGGGATGCCCGCCCATTTGTGCCAGAATGCTTGACTTCTAGATTCGCTCCAGACCCCTCCTCATGAAAAAGGCATGCACCGGATGGTGGCTGTTCTTGGGCGCTGTGGTCTCGACTTGGGGACAATCGGACTTTGTGATTCGCTGGCAGGACGAGTTGGGCAATCCTGCCTGTGAACTGCCTGCAGCTGGGCACACGATTCACGTGAGTGCATGGCTCGAGGGCGTGACGCAAACGGCATTGCAAGGCGTTGACCTTGTGGTGGATGAACGTGGCATTTGCTCTTGGCCAGAGGTCCAGCCGGGTGTCTACACCTTGGAGTGTTTGCCTTGGTCATGGACCTTGATGGTCGATGCGGAGTCGAAGAAGATGTCCCCCGACACGGTGACCTTGATTTGGCCCCTTCGGACCCCGCCGAGTGCAAGGGGGAACCAAGCGCCACTTCGTTACGAAGAAAGTCATTCAGGCCATCGTCTTGGCATGCTCTCCAACCGGTTGGCATTGTCTTTGGACGATTTGGACCTGGATCAACTCGTGGGCTGGGGAGTGGTGGGTGGATCTTCGGAAAGGCAAGCAGCCTCGAAAGAGGCGATGCGGGCAGCTTTGGACAGCAGCGATCTTTGGATCCTGGATGAACTTCAAGCCTTTCAACCCCACTCGATGTGGGCCGATTTGGCACTTTCTCGGCTGTCGGAGTGGCGCATGAGTTTGGGTGGAGACCCCAGAAGTGAGGCCATGGAACTTTGGGCGCAAGGCAAGGACACGAGAACCTGGACCCAGAGGCTGGCTTCCCCAGGGTGGTGTGCACTTTGGGAACTCCGGCACGATCAATGGTGGGATGCATTGGAGTCGCAGCGCAAGCCTTGGCGCAATTGGGTGGCTACTGGAGACCAAGATAGCCTTTGCCACGCCATGGAATGGACGGTCGACGAGTTGCACATGGCCATGTGGTTGGGGTTGGACCAAAAATGGAACCGCTGGGCAGCCTCTTGGTGGGAGATCCGGTGGAAAGATCAGTGCGAAGTGGCCGAGGTTCGCCGTCAGTCCGAACAGACCTCCGCCCACTTGGGAACGGCCCAATCTTGGGAAGACATGATGTGGATGATGCCAAGTGGCGAATTGGATCCGGCATGGGCAGGGGAAGGGGACTGGAGGGTTTGGCTTCTGACGAAAAAAGGGTCCACATCAGGCCTCAGGGAATGGAGCGTTCTGCGCCAATGGATGGAGCAAAATGCACCACTTGGGATGTCATATGGCGTCCTGTCTGTCGATGGATCTGAGGAGCATTGGCGCACGACGCTGGGCCATCGTGAAAGCGTCAAAGAACGCGTACGATGGGTGGGGCGTGATCCCGGATGGTGGGACAGACTGGACGTGGAACGGGTGCCTCAAGTCGTTGTGGTGAATCCCAATGGTGACATCCAAACCCATCACGCTCCTTTGCCTACGGAGGGGCTGTTCGCTGAGTTGAAGCGCTGGTCGTTGATGTGGCCTTCCCGTTAGCCTTGACTGCGATCACAGCAAGGCATCAAGCACTTGCTGAATGCTTCCAAAGGTGTTGTTCAGGGTTTGCGCGGGAAAAGGGGGCAGCAGCCACGTCACCTCGGTGATGCCTTCGATCGCTTGTGGCACCCCTTGGGTGGATCTTCCATCGTGCGTCATCGGGTACCAAAAGGTGGTCTTCAGGTGCACGATGCCTTCCGCCTCATACGTGTGGAACGTGCTGAATGACTCGCCTGTGATCCGAACATCAGAAATGCCAGTTTCCTCTTTCACCTCCCGCACTGCAGCTTCCTCCAGGCGCTCTCCCTCCTCGAGTTTGCCTTTGGGCAAATCCCATTTTCCATTGCGTTGGATCCACAGTACCCGCCCCTCCAAGTCTTTGACCACTCCACCGGCAGCGGCCAGTTCCTTGTAGCCTCCACAAAACATCATCCACATTTCTTGGAGCTCGGTGCAATGGATGCGAACTTCCTTAAGCTGTGGGCTCCTCTTCAACAAAGTCGGCAAATCTCGGAGCATGCGCTCGGTGGGATTCACCATGTCCAAGAGGTGCTCCTGTGCCGGCCGATCAAGGGGCATGGCATCGTCCAGAAGGCGAAATTTCACCTTCCGATTCAGCATGAATACATCGTAGCTTTGTGACATGACCATTGCGTCCGACCAACGCCGAAAGGTAGCTGAATTCTTGCTCCGCATCAAAGCCATTCAGCTACGTCCTGCCGACCCGTTCACATGGGCAAGTGGCAGGCGTTCCCCCATCTATTGCGACAATCGGAAAATATTGTCGCATCCTCCTGTGCGAACCTTTGTGAGACAATTGTCAGGTGAGTTGATTGAGTCGCGCTACGGTCAGCCGGATGGCATCGCTGGGGTGGCGACAGGAGGCATCGCTTTGGGCGCGCTCGTTGCCCAAGAGATGGGGCTCCCATTTTGCTACGTCCGCAGCTCGGCAAAGGCCCATGGCACCGGAAGGCAAGTGGAAGGTGATTTGGACACCATGCGGAATGTGGTGGTCATCGAGGATTTGATTTCCACAGGAAAGAGCAGCTTGACAGCCGTAGAAGCCCTCCGCGCAGTGGACCTGGAGGTCAAAGGTTTGGTGGCGATTTTCTCTTATGGATTTGCAGATGCTGCAGCTCGCTTTGAGGAAGCCAAGTGCCCATTCGATGTGCTGACGGATTATCCCACCATGCTTGAACAAGCCAAGGACGAGGGTTACATCACAGAAGGGCAGCAGACCCTTCTGGAAGGCTGGTCCGCCGACCCTGTGGCTTGGAGCGAACAACAGCAAACTCCATGACAAGGATTGAATCTCCTGCTGTTCCTTTGAACGCCTCTTGCGAGCGGGTGTCGAAAGATTTCTTGGATTGGACCTCGTTCGGCGAATTGCTCAGCACAGGCCCAGTATCCGACTTTCATGGAGAAGGGGACCGCTGTTCTTTCAAGGTTTCGGGCGGGGTGGCGGTGCATTTGGTGCGAACGTCTTCCTTGGGGGCCACGGAAGGACGCGTGCTTGAATTGGTCACCGAGGCCCCCACGCCAGTGAAATTCACCATCGACGTTACGCTCACTCCACAAGAAACGGGGTGCACTTGCCTGGTCGGTTGCGATGCGGAATTGAATCCATTCACCAAGATGATGGTGGAGCCCGCCTTGACGGGGTTGTTTGGCCAAATGGCCGCGACACTCAAGGGCCGCTACTGACCCCATACCCATGCAATCTCGCTCGACGGAAGCCACTCAGGTGGGGCCGTTTGGGGATCCTGCCACGCAAAGCGTCCGTGGCCTTCGCCGTTGATTTCACACAGCACTCCGATATGCTCGGATCCTTGATGGACAAAAGTGCGCCGTTCCTTCAGTCCCATCAAATGGTTTTGAAAGCCTGCAAGCACGTTGGAAGCTTGCATCGGGGCATGCAAGGTCTGGAGCAAATCGGCGGCGATGCGATGCGCCAAGGAGATGGGGTCCACGGTCACTTGCCACGCCTCCAAAAGGCTGACGGCGCGGTAACTTCTGGTCAACCGCTGCGAAGACACATTCACGCCAATGCCAATGACAGCATGGGTCCATTCGCTTCCGCGCCATACATTTTCCACGAGGATGCCAGCACATTTCCGATGCGATTGGGCGTGCCACAGGACCACATCGTTGGGCCATTTGATCAGCACGGATGCTTCGGAGCGATGGTTGGGAAGAACCGACAGAAGGGTGGAGCGCAAGGAGAGGGCAACGGCCATGTTCAGCATGGGAGGCGTCCACCCTCTGGGCGTTGCTACGGCCAAAGTCAGGCTGCAATCGCGGTGCGGTTCAGCACTCCAAGGTTTGTCCCTTTGGCCTCGTCCTTTGTGCTGATGGTCCGTTGTGAACAGGGTTGGGGTCTCCATCTCTCGTTATCGGAGCCAAGACAGCGCCCAAGCATTGGTGCTGGGCACGGCAGGGGTGTGGTGATGGTCGTAAGTGATGGACATGATTGTTTCGCAAACCTTGGCTGAAAGACAAGAAAACCTCGTCCCACAACCTTGTCAAAAGTAGTACCTTTGTAATGCTGACGCACGGATGAATTCTACCACACCTCCCCCTACAGATGCGCTGGCCCAGGCCATTGTTCAAGGCTTGGATGCCTTGAAAGCGCTGGACATTGTCACGTTGGACTTGAGTCCCTTGACCCATGCCATTGCCTCTTCTTTTGTCATTGCCTCAGCCACGAGTCGCACCCAGGTGGAAGCCTTGGCCAAATCGGTTGAGCAGGCAACAAATGAGACCTTGAATGAACGTCCATGGGGGGTGCATGGTTTGAGAAGTGGAGAATGGGTGATCCTCGACTACAGCGATGTGGTCGTTCACATCTTCCACAGCGAAGCCCGAGCGCATTATGCATTGGAGGAGTTGTGGGGGGACGCGCCCGTTCAACACCACACATCAAACTGAGCAAGATGGAAAAGAAGACCCCCAACCCCAAATCAAAAGACGGCGGAAAAAAATCAGGGAAGTTTGGGAAACCAGGGAAGGACGCCAAACCTGGCAAGCCCATCAATTTCTACTGGGTGTATGCCATCGTGGCCATGTTCTTGTTGACGTTGGTGACGTTGGGCGATTCCAGTTCGCAGCGCAAGGTGCAGTGGCCTGATTTCAAAAAGATGGCCGAGAAGGGACAAGTGGCCAAGGTCAGCCACAACGGTGCCCAAGCGAGCATCTACTACATCCAAAGTGTCAGCGACAGCCTTTCAGGAGGCAAGTCGGAGCCTCAATTGTTGGAAGCCCTTTATTCCGGAGCAGACGCCACCATGGACATCCCCAGGGGAGACGATTACCAAAGGGATTTGAAGGAGCTTCAAGAGGCACATGGTTTTGAACTGCGTTACGAGCCTCCCAACGAGTGGGGTGGACAAATCTTGTCGTGGGTGATCTTCTTGGGCCTTATGGTGGTGGTATGGATGTTCCTGATGCGGCGATTGGGCGGCGGGCCTGCTGGTGGAGGACAAATTTTCAACATTGGCAAGTCCAAGGCCCAAGTCCTCGAGAAGGGAGAAGGCACTGACGTCACCTTCAAAGACGTTGCCGGTGTGGACGGTGCCAAAGAGGAACTTCATGAGATCGTGGACTTCCTGAAGAAGCCCGACAAGTACACCGAACTCGGTGCAAAAATCCCCAAAGGAGCCCTTCTCGTGGGCCCTCCGGGTACGGGAAAAACCTTGCTTGCGAAAGCTGTGGCCGGCGAGGCCGAAGTTCCCTTCTTCAGCCTCAGTGGCTCCGACTTCGTGGAAATGTTCGTTGGGGTAGGTGCTTCGCGGGTTCGGGATTTGTTCAAGCAGGCCAAGGAAAAGTCACCGGCCATCATTTTCATCGATGAGATTGATGCCATCGGGCGCGCAAGGGGCAAAAACGCAAATTTTGGGTCCAACGATGAAAGGGAAAACACCTTGAACCAACTCCTGACGGAGATGGACGGTTTTGGCACCAACAGTGGGGTGATCATCCTTGCGGCCACCAACCGCGCAGACATATTGGACAAGGCATTGATGCGCGCCGGACGCTTTGACCGGCAGATCTATGTGGACATGCCCGACGTGAACGAGAGGAAGGCCATTTTTGAGGTGCATCTGAGCCCTTTGAAAACAGACAACTCTGTGGACATTGATTTCCTCTCGAAGCAAACCCCAGGATTCAGCGGAGCAGACATTGCCAACGTGTGCAACGAGGCCGCTTTGTTTGCCGCCCGCAAGGACCGGAAATTGGTCACCCATCAAGACTTTTTGGACGCGGTGGACCGCATCATCGGTGGCCTGGAAAAGCGCACCAAAATCATCAACGAAAACGAGAAGAACACCATTGCCTTCCACGAGGCCGGGCATGCTGTGGTGAGCTGGTTGGTTGAATTTGCCTCGCCTCTTGTGAAGGTGAGCATTGTGCCACGTGGCCAAAGTTTGGGGGCCGCTTGGTACCTTCCTGAAGAGCGTGCCATCACCACCACGGAGCAAATCTTTGACGAGATGTGCGCCGCATTGGGAGGAAGGGCGGCAGAGGAAATCATCTTTGGCAAAATCTCTACGGGTGCGTTGAGCGACCTGGAGAAAGTCACCAAACAAGCGTACGCCATGGTCAGTGTCTACGGACTCAACGAAAGGATCGGCAACCGCAGCTATTACGACAGCAGAGGAGAGAATTCCTTCACCAAGCCTTACAGCGAAGAAACGGCCCGCATCATTGACGAAGAGGTCAGTGCTGTGATTGAGAAGGCCTACGACCGGGCGAAAGAAATTTTGGCGAGCAACCGGGAAAAGCTGGAATCTGTGGCAGCTTCTCTTTTGCAGAACGAAGTCATTTTCAAGGAAGATGTGGAACGTATTTTGGGGGCGCGACCGTTTGCTGCTCCGGTGGTGCTTCCAGACCCCTCCGTTGACAAGGTTCCCGAAGCTCCCGAAGCTCCCGACGCCCCTGAACCCAATCCACAGAAATGAAGGGTTGGACCTTGGCCGTCCAATGCCATGACGCCGGCATGGCACCTCTCCTCCAAAGTGGACTCGAGGCGCAGGGCATCCCATCGGTGCTCTTGAATAAACAGGATTCCAGCTACGTTGGGATGTGCTTTGCCACGCGGCCAGTTGAAATCTGGGTTCCTGAAGGCCAAATGGAAGAGGCCAAGGCATGGCTTGAAGCCCCGGAAGGATGATGCAGAACGAGTGGTGGGTGCGTTCCCTCACAGGTGCGCTGTTTGTTGGTGCCGTGGTGGGTGCGACAACATGGAGCTTTTGGTCGCACGTCCTTCTCTGGACAGGCTTTGCCGCCATGGCCTGCAAGGAGGGCCAAACCTTGCTGCGCGCAGCTCCCCAACTCCGACGTTGGACAATGTACCTGGCAGTTTTGGTGGTTTACTCTGCCGTTTTGACGTTGCCCTGGATGGGTGGGTCTTGGGCGACGGGGGCACACCCTGTACATGCCCATGATGGATGGCCCGTGGTGCAGTTTGCCACCTTGATTTGGGCGAACGACACCATGGCCTTTGTGGGAGGAAAGATGCTGGGCCGCCACAAGTTGGCCCCCGCCATCAGCCCCGGAAAAACGTGGGAAGGTGCCGTTGTTGGGGCACTGGGCGCGGGCCTGGCCGCCGCCATGTGGTGGGGCCCTATTGGCTTGGGTTTGGGCCTTTTGGCCGGAGCCTTGAGCACATGCGGTGACTTGATGGAAAGCCGCGTGAAACGGCTGGCCAAGGTCAAAGACAGCGGCGCATTGCTTCCTGGCCATGGTGGTGTGCTGGACCGTTTTGATGGATTTTTGTTCGCCGCGCCTGTGCATGCCCTCTTGTGGTGCATTTTCGTGGCCCAAACTTGACAACATGACATTGCACAGAGAAGGATATGGATTGATTGCATTGGCCGTGGCCCTCGGCGCAGGAATGGTGGCCTTGGGCTGGGGCCTGGGGGCTCCACAATGGGTCTTTTGGTTGCTTTGCGCACTGGCCGCGGTCGACGTGTTTTTGGTCGCCCAGTTTTTCCGTGTGCCCAAGCGATTTCCAGTGGCGGAGGAGGGACAGGTTCTTTGTCCATCCGACGGGAAGGTCGTGGTCATTGAGGAGGTGCAAGAGTCGGAGGTGTTGGGGGACAAGCGCCTCCAAGTCAGCATTTTCATGAGTCCGCTGAACGTACATGTCCAATGGGCGCCCCTGGCGGGCAAGGTCACCCATGCCAATTACCACCCGGGCAAGTACCTGGTGGCCTGGCACCCAAAGAGCAGCACAGAAAATGAACGCACCACCTTGGTGATCGAGGGCAGCCGCGGTCCCGTTCTGTTCAGGCAGATTGCCGGTGCCGTGGCAAGGCGGATTCGCTGGTACATTCAACCGGAACAGCAAGTGGAATTGGGTGAGGAGGTGGGGTTCATCAAATTTGGTTCCCGGATCGATGTCTTTTTGCCCCTGGATGCCGACATCCATGTGGATTTGGACCAAAAGGTGAAAGGCCGAGAAACGATTTTGGCCACGTTGCCCAAGGGTTGATTTCTTTCGTTTGGTACTCAGCCGGGTAGGGGGTAATTTGCCCCAAAACCTTTACGATGAAACATTTTGTCTTTCTTGCCCTTGCCTTTGGCATGGCAGCACCGTCGATGGCCCAGAAGCACAAGCTGGAACAAACACCCCAGATTCCTGAATCGAGCAGGACATCCACGCTTCGTGCTTTGCACAATGCCCATGGTGGCTCTGAGCGCCCGATGGCGCCGATCAACAGCACCTATACTTCAGAGACCACCCACGAGGTGATCCGCGAATTGGTCATCGAGCGCCAGGTCATTGGGATCACGCAGTACGATTTGCAGTCCAACGAAATGGAAAAGGAACCCAGAGCATTTTCCGTTATCTGTGCTGCATATC
>JBELJW010000054.1:0-10977 GCA_042089975.1 Flavobacteriales bacterium
AGACGTTGAAAAACTTGAAGCCCGCCCAGACGTAGGGCTTTCTTTCTTGGGCCAAAGCCCAAGCATCGAAGTCGTTCTTGGAACGGCCGTAGGGGTTGAGAGGCCGCAGTTGTGCCACCAAGTCGTGCTGGTCGGAGTACCCCAAGGCGCCATCGCCGTAGGTGGCAGCAGAGCTGGCATAGAGCAGAGCCAAACCATGTTTCACACACAAGTTCCAAACGGTTTGGCTGTACGTGAGATTCAATGCGTTCAGCACCTCCTCGTTCTGTTCTGTGGTGTCCGTTCTCGCCCCCAAATGGAACACGAACTGGACTTGGTTCTCATGCTCCTCTAGCCATTGGGGGAAGGCCTCTCTTTCCACCCGATCGGTCACGGGAAGGTGGATGTGGTTGGGGCGTTTGGCCTCCACTTGAAAGTCATCGACCAAGACGATTTGCCGGTAGTCTGCTTCCAAAAGCTTCACCGCCAAAACGCTTCCAATGAATCCTGCTGCTCCTGTGACCACGATCATGACGCGAAGGTAGCGCCTCGAATGCAGCCTTTGAAAAGGGCCGTGCGAAACATCTGCTACCTTTGCCGGGTTATCGCTTCATGAAAAACGTCTACGTCACCCGCCGCGCCCGATTCAATGCCGCCCACAAATTGTGGAATGAAGATTGGGATGAGGCCAAGAACATGGAGGTGTTTGGCAAGTGCGCCAACCCCAACTGGCATGGCCACAACTACGAGTTGCATGTCACCATCAAGGGGGAACCGGCAGAAGACACGGGCTACTGCATGAACTTGAAGGACCTCAAGGACATCATCAAAGAGCGGGTCGAAGACCCGATTGACCATAAGAACCTGAATTTGGACGTCCCCTTCATGAAGGGGAAAAAGACGTCGACGGAGGTGTTGATCATTGCCATCTGGGAAGAATTGGAGCCGGACATTGCCGCGCGTGGATGCCATTTGCATCACATCCGGTTGTACGAGACAGAAAACAACTACGCCGACTATTACGGAGGCGCCTGACGACGAATCACCATGGCCTTGTACGCAAGAGAAGAACGCTACGACGAAGATGCCGTCCAACGCATGGCCAAGGCCTACCGAGAAGTCCTGGAAACGTGCGGGGAAGACCCACATAGAGAAGGACTGCTGAAGACCCCTGAGCGCGCCGCAAAAGCGATGGCTGTCTTGACAAGCGGCATGGACATGGATCCCTCAGAAATTCTAAAATCGGCTCTTTTTCATGAGCCCAACGACGAGATGGTCCTCGTCAAGGACATCGAGGTGTACAGTTTGTGCGAGCACCACATGCTCCCCTTTTTTGGCAAGGCACACGTGGCCTACATTCCGGATGGAGCGATTGTGGGATTGAGCAAAATCCCTCGTGTGGTGGACGCCTACAGCCGCAGATTGCAAGTGCAGGAGCGCTTGACAGAGCAAATCCGTGACTGCATTCAGGAAACCCTCCAGCCCAAGGGAGTGGCTGTTGTCTTGGAAGCACGGCATCTTTGCATGCAAATGCGCGGCGTGGAAAAGCAAAACAGCATCACCACCACAAGCGCTTTCACAGGCCTTTTTCTCGACGACCCCCGCACACGACGCGAGTTCATGGGGCTGGCCTTGTCGACCTGACTTCTGCGGTCCGTCCCAAGGATTTTTTGGCAAATCTCAAGGGTTCTCGGAGGATTCCCTGCCTACTTTGGTCCCATGGATTCACAGCCCCCCAACATTTTTGGCAACGGTCAACCGACCTTCCAAGACGCCAACTCCATTTCAAGCCCTAACATTGCGTCCTTCATGTCCACCGTCTTTTCATGGATGGTGGCGGGACTGCTCGTCACGGGTGCGACGGCCTATTATGCGGCCACAAGCGGATGGTACCTCAGCTTGATGCAGGGCATGGGCTTTTGGCTGGTCATTTTGGCACCCTTTGCTTTTTTGCTGGTGATGAATTTTGGGTTGCAGAAACTGAGTGTGAGCGCGTTGGCCCTATGCTTTCTTGCATTTGCAGGGACCATGGGGGTGAGCCTTGGGGGCATTTTCTTCGCGTATTCGCTGGGGAGTTTGGCCCAAGTTTTTGCCATCGCAGCGGGCACCTTCGCCATCATGGCCATTGCGGGGTACACCACCAAGGTGGATTTGTCCAAATTTGGAAGCATTCTGTTCATGGGCCTGTTGGGCATCATCTTGGCCAGTGTCGTGAATTGGTGGATGAAAAGCACCATGATGGAGTTTTTGATCAGTGCGGGAGGCGTGCTCCTTTTTACTGGACTTGTCGCGTACGACACGCAGCGCCTGAAGCGCATTGCTGCCGGGGTTGAATTTGGCCAGGTGGATCCGTTGAAGCTGGCCTTGCTTGGGGCCACCTCCCTCTATTTGGACTTCCTCAATCTGTTCCTGTTCCTCCTGCGTCTCTTGGGCCGAAGGGACTAAACCTTGAATGGAGCATCTTGGTTTGCCATCAATGGTGGACCATCCAGCGATGGGACCATGCGTGGCCCGTCTCAGTCGTCAGGACCACCAAGTAGGGGCCGTTGGCCAACGTCGCGGCGTCGACGAACAAACGTTGTGTTCCGCCTTGCAGGGTTCCATCGTGCAATGTCTGGATGCGTTGGCCCATGGCATTGCGCAATTCGACACGGCATGCGGTGGGAGCAGCCCAATTCAGTTCAAAGCAGCTGATGGCTTTTCCAGGATTGGGGTACACCGCGCTCCACGGGGAGCTTGCATTGGCCTGTTCATGCAACCCTGTGGATGGCCCAGTCACCCGGAACGACCATGAACCCTGTGGGGCAGGCATGGGGCGGTTGCCTACTTTGCCGCTTACGGCTTCGGCTGAAATGAAATAATGCACCTTCGTGCCGGCGTTTTGGTTGGGAATGGTGCCTACATACGTTTCCACGACCGCACCTTCTTCCATGGCCACCTCGTTCCAAGGCCCATTCTCAGAAGTCGACCACGACAGGGTCGCACCCGCAATCCCTGAGCGGTGGCTGATGTCTGCCACCACCGTGAATGGATTGACCGTGTCTTCCGTGTCGGAAAGGGGCAAGTGGCTGATCATCAAAGGATCTTCCACGCCCACAGAATGGGTGATGCAGTGGATGGCGCCGCTCAATGAAATGATGTTGGACCCGTTGTTGTCACAATCGATGCCCACCACGTTGTAGCCAGGCATGGCTTCTTCCCAAATGCGGATGGCCGTGGTGTCGTATTGCTGGTAATAGGTGGGCAAGAGGATGCTGTTGTTCACAAACACCGCGTTGCTGTAGGTCAGGTAGTCTCCGTTTTGGTTGGGGTAACCTCCGCCTTGTTCAGGGGGACTGGGGATGCGCACCACATTGAAAGGGGTGCCCCAACGTGTGGTGAAGTTGCTCAGTACATACTGCAGGTTGGCCTCGATTTGGGGACCGTCGGCCACTCCAGCGGGGTACTCAGCCACGAGCAGGGTCGACTCGTCCAAGAGCTTCATGTGCATGTCAATGTGGTGGATGCCGTCAAATGGCAAGTTGGTCATCTTGACGTAGGTATGCACTCCGTGGTAGTCCTCGACCAACCCATCGATTTCTTCTTCCGTGTGGTCGGGGTAGGTGGTCCATCCAGCAAAGTCCCCGTTGTTTTCCTCCAAGACCAAGTCCGAGGCGAAGGCGGTGCCAAATCCATCCGACATCCAGTTGCCTCCTGTGTTCATCAGATCGAGCGGGGCGTCCAAGGTGGTGTAAAGATCGATCCCCATGTGCTCGGCCAGCGCATCGGGAATGGCGTCGTCAGATGGACGGTTGCGGTTGTAGATCCAATCCACAAGGACCCGACCGTCGTTCCATTCTGTGTACACGGTGTTGGCGCCATAGTCTCGGATCCAAATGCTGTTGGTGGAGGCATCGACCACTTCGATGCTGTCCAAACTCATGCTTCCGCCGCAATTCCCGCTGGTGAGGTAGCTGGTCGTCTCGTTGGGGTCCTCTGAGAAAATGACCACGCGGCATTCTTGAGAGGCAGCTGCGGCAATTTGCTTGAGGATGCAATCAAACCCTTCCCAGGTGATGGTCAGCACCTCGATCTCTTCCCACTCTGCAGCTGTTCGTAGGTCGCTGCCTGGGGGTGGGGTGGGGATGCCACGCGAGGACCGTTCCATCGTTCCTCCCATGGGACGCATGTCCAGCTCCCATGGCGCCCAGCCTTTGGGCAAGATGCGTTCCTCTTGCGACCATGCTGAGGAGGCCAAAACGACGAGGCAACCAAGCAGCATGGAGCATTTGGAAGAGGGGCAGAAAAATCGAATCATGGCAGAAAGATACTTCAAGGGGCGGTCCCGAAGGTGAGGCCGAGGTCTGAAAAAGTGCGCTTCAAGCTCAGTCCAACATCAACTCCACCAAGCCGCCCTTGGGGCACCAAACGGAGTCGATGACGGTGCTGTCCACTCCGGGACAAGTCCATTGCCTGTGGTGAAGAAGCCAGGTGTTGCCGGTGATGAAGCAAAGGTCTTCAGTGCTTTCGCCCGCGCCCAAGGCCTGCCAATCTGTGCCACAAGTCCAACGAACGTCAGAGGCTGCACCATTCACTTCCCGCGGAATCCAGCGGTAGATCATGTTGTTGTTGGTGCCAAGGCATTCGGGGAGTTGGTTGACAAGGGTGGCCTCTAGGGTGGCCTTGGGCATGACTTCGATGTTCAAGGCATTCGGCGTGCCATTGGACAACAAGTCTTCTGGGTTCAACTCCACCAACTCCTCAAAGCACTGGTCCTGCATCACGCGCACCCTGATGGAAAGAACGTTGCTGCGCACCGTGCGCAGGGTGATGTTGCCGTTCGCATCGGTCAGTCCTTCGTCCACTGCCGTGTAGAAACCATTCAAAACGCCATTGGACAGCCGCTGCTCCTCGAGCACCACAGTCGCGCCCTCCTCAGGGGAGGCGTCGGCCCATGCCAAGGCGGAGACCTCCATCAGGATTTCTTGGTCTTCGGTGGTGCAGGAGTTGATGGTCATCAAGGCCCATCCCAACAGGAGGTAGGAAGGCAAACGGGTCATCCGATGATTTGAAGTTTGGCAAATTTCAAAAGGAGCTGTTTTTGTCCCACAGAAGGAAAGAAGACTGTGGCCTTTTCATTGGGATGGTTCCCTTCGATGTTGAGGACCTTGCCTTTTCCAAACTTGGCATGTTGCACCGTGTCGCCCACCACAATGGTGCCGTCCTGAGTAGGAGATTGGGCAGGAGCTTGGGTGGATGCGGTGTCACTGGCTGTCGGAGAAGAGGCGGGAGGCGCGGTTTTGGCGGCTTCCTTCATCGACGACCAGTTTCCTGGCTTGGAAGCGGGTTTTGGGGCTGCCTTGGAGGCCAAACGGCCAAAGGTGCGCGGCGCGGACCCTGACGGCATCCGTTGGAATTGCGTTCGTGCCTGGGCAAAGTCCACAGGGCTTCTCGAGGAGGAGGCGGTTTGCGGCAAGGTGATGCAGGCTTCGTCTATTTCTTCGAGGAATCGGCTGGGGTCGCCCTGCATTACTTGGCCCCATTTGAACCTTGTAAGTGCATAGGAGAGGGTGCAGGTGGTTTCAGCTCGGGTGAGCGCCACATAAAACAAGCGGCGTTCCTCCTCCAATTCTGACCTGCTTTCCATGGCCATTTGGGAGGGGAAGAGCTGCTCTTCAAGTCCCACGATGTGGACGTGCTGGAATTCGAGGCCTTTGGCAGCGTGCACGGTCATGAGGCTAACCTTGTTGTCGTCTTCGTCTTCGTTGTCGGCATCTGTCAGCAAGGCAACATCGATCAAAAAGTCAGAGAGGCTTTGGGCCTCCTCATTGGTTGGGTTCTCTGCAAATCCCTGAAGGGCATTGAGCAATTCCTGAATGTTCTCATATCGGGCCACCCCTTCAGGCGTCTTGTCCGAGTAGAGCGCGTGGACGATGCCGGATCGTTTGGCGATGGCCAAACCCAGGGTGTGCGCGTCATTCGACTCGGCTTCCACGGCGAAGGCAGAGACCATGTCCACAAATTCGCGGAGCTTTTTCCATGCCGACCCCTTGAGGTTGGCAGGCGGCAGACCATCGACAGGATGCAGCGTCTGCCAAAGGCTCTGTTCCTGTGCCCCGGCGAGGGCAATGAGCTTGTCCATGGTCGTTTTGCCAATGCCTCGCGCAGGATAATTGACCACGCGTTTGAAGCTCTCGTCGTCGCTGGGGTTCACGGTCAGTCGGAAGTACGCCAGAAGGTCCTTGACTTCCTTTCGCTGGTAAAAGGAAAGCCCGCCGTAAATCCGGTAGGGCACATTGAGCTTGCGAAGGCTTTCCTCAAACGAGCGGGACTGCGCATTGGTGCGGTAGAGGATGGCGAAGTCCTTGTAATGGCATTGCGCCTGTCCACGGACTTCAAAAATGCGGTTGGCGACAAAGCGGCCCTCGTCGTTGTCTGAGGTCGCCCTGAAAACCTTGATTTTCTCTCCTGCATCGTTGTCGGTCCAAACCTCCTTGGGGATTTGGTCACGGTTGTTCGCAATGACTGAATTCGCAGCCTTGACAATGTGGGACGTGGAGCGGTAGTTCTGTTCGAGTTTGAAGAGTTGCGCGTCGGGGTAATCCTTTTTGAAATTGAGGATGTTCTGAATGTTGGCCCCGCGGAAGGAGTAAATGCTTTGTGCATCGTCCCCCACCACGCAGACATTTTCATGCACCGCCCCCAACTGCTTGATGATGAGGTATTGGGCAAAGTTCGTGTCTTGGTACTCGTCGACAAGGATGTACTGGAACCGGTGCTGGTACTTGCTGAGCAAGTCAGGGAAATCACGCAGCAAGACGTTCATTTTGAACAGCAGATCGTCAAAGTCCATGGCGCCAGCTCGGAAACATCTCACCTCATATTGGGCGAAGATGTCCGCGAGCATGGGCCGACCTGCTTGTTGGTCCTCCGACCGAATCTCGGCATTCTCTGCATAGGCCCTGGCGTCCAACAAGTTGTTCTTGGCCGCACTGATCCTCGACTGAACCCCTGCGGGCTTGTACGTTTTGTCGTTCAGCCCCATGCCTTTGATGATGTCCTTCAAAAGGCTTCGGCTGTCCTGGGTGTCGTAGATGGTGAAATTGCGGGGGTAGTTGATGCGCTCGCACTCGATCCGAAGGATGCGTGCGAAAATGCTGTGGAAGGTCCCCATCCACAGGTTGCGTGCCTCACTCTCGCCCACCAGGCTACCAATGCGGGTTTTCATTTCCTTGGCCGCCTTGTTGGTGAAGGTCAAGGCCAAAATGGAAAAGGGGTCCACGCCCTGGGTCATGAGGTGGGCAATCCTGTAGGTCAGCACCCTCGTTTTTCCCGAACCTGCGCCGGCGATGACCATCATGGGACCATCTTTGTGCTCGGCCGCCTTACGTTGCACCTCATTCAAGTCGTGGAGAAAATTCACAGTTCGAAGGTAAGGTGAGGGGACAGAACGTGGATGAACCTTGGGGATGTAGTGGCCAAAGTGCGGGAACAGAGGGGGTTGGACAAATCACAGGAAAAAACTGCCCCATCCCCTTGTTTTCTCACAGGTTTCCTCTACTTTTGCACCCCCTTTAAAAATTGGGGGGATTGTTTTTTATGCCCATAGAATAACGTCAAACCTAGACGATGCCTACTATCCAGCAGCTCATCCGCAAAGGACGAGTCACCAAGACTCAGGCGAGTAAATCGGCCGCTTTGGACTCCTGTCCACAACGCCGTGGTGTGTGTGTACGTGTGTACACCACCACACCCAAGAAGCCAAACTCCGCCATGCGGAAGGTCGCCCGTGTGCGACTGACCAATGGCAATGAAGTGAACGCCTACATCGGCGGCGAAGGTCACAACCTCCAAGAGCACAGCATCGTGCTTGTCCGCGGAGGTCGTGTGAAAGACTTGCCAGGTGTGCGTTACCACATTGTGCGTGGTGCACTTGACACCGCTGGGGTGGACGGCCGCATGCAGCGCCGTTCGAAGTATGGTACAAAGCGCCCTAAGGCCAAAAAGTAAGAAGACGCCATGAGAAGGAAAGTAGCCAAAAAGCAACGCATCCTCCCCGACGCAAGGTTTGGGGATGTCCAAGTGACCACATTCGTCAACAACTTGATGATGGACGGGAAGAAGAGCGTGGCATTCAGCATCTTCTACGATGCCATCGACCGTGTTTCTGAGCGTTCAGGAGAGGATGGGTTGGAGTTGTTTCGCAAAGCACTCGAGAATGTGACTCCAGCAGTGGAGGTCCGCAGCCGTCGTGTGGGTGGAGCCACTTTCCAGATTCCCACGCCAATCCGCGACAGCCGAAAGCTGAGCATGGCCATGAAATGGATCATTGACATTGCACGCAAGCGCAACGAGAAGAGCATGGCAGAGCGCCTTGCTGCTGAAATCATCGCAGCTGCCAAAGAGGAGGGAGCCACCTTCAAGAAGAAGGAGGACACCCACCGAATGGCGGAGGCGAACAAGGCATTTGCCCACTTCCGTTTCTGATTTGACCACAACGCATTGACCTCAGCATTATGAGCAAGAGAGACCTAAATTATACGCGCAACATTGGCATCATGGCGCACGTGGACGCCGGCAAGACGACGACCACCGAGCGCATCTTGTACTACACGGGCATCAGCCACAAGATTGGTGAGGTGCACGATGGCGCCGCCACCATGGACTGGATGGAGCAGGAGCAGGAGCGTGGCATCACAATCACTTCGGCCGCCACCACGTGCACTTGGAACTTCAACGACGAAGAATACCGCATCAACATCATCGACACCCCAGGTCACGTGGACTTTACGGTGGAGGTGGAGCGTTCCTTGCGCGTTCTTGACGCCGCAGTGGGTTTGTTCTGTGCCGTTTCTGGCGTGGAGCCTCAGTCGGAAACGAACTGGGGACTGGCCGACAAGTACGGCGTACCCCGCATTGGTTTCGTCAACAAGATGGACCGGTCAGGTGCAGACTTCCTCAAGGTGGTCGGCATGATCAAGGAGATGTTGGGTGCACGTCCCGTGCCCTTGCAGTTGCCCATCGGAGCAGAAGAAACCTTCCGTGGCGTGGTCGACTTGATCGACAACAAGGCCTACGTTTGGAACGAGGAGGACAAGGGCATGACCTGGGATGAAATCCCGATGCCTGAGGACATGAAAGAAAGTGTGGAGGAATGGCGCGGCAAGTTGATTGAAGCTGCAGCTGAGCAAGACGACTCCCTCATGGAGAAGTACTTCGAAGATCCTGAGAGCTTGAGCAAGGACGAGATTGTGCAGGCGATTCGCAAGGCGACCATCGCCATGGAAATCACGCCGCTCTTGTGTGGGTCAGCATTCAAGAACAAAGGGGTGCAGACCATGCTTGACGCCGTCATGCAATACCTGCCTTCACCTTACGATGTAGAGAGCATCAAAGGAACGGATCCCGAAGACGAGTCGGTCATTTTGGAGCGCAAGCCCGACCCCTCCGAGCCATTTTCAGGATTGGCCTTCAAGATTGCCACTGACCCATTTGTGGGGCGTCTTTGTTTCGTACGGGCTTACTCTGGTCAATTGCCAGCGGGGTCCTACGTGAAGAACACACGCTCCGACAAGAAGGAACGCATCAGCCGAATCTTCCAGATGCACTCGAACAAACAGAACCCCATCGATGTCCTCGAAGCAGGAGACATCGGGGCTGTGGTTGGTTTCAAAGACATCCGCACGGGAGACACGTTGTGTGACGAAAAGGCACCCATCGTTTTGGAGAGCATGAGTTTCCCCGCTCCTGTGATTGGCATCGCCATCGAGCCCAAGTCCCAAGCGGACATGGACAAACTGGGAACGGCCCTGAACAAGCTATCTGAAGAGGATCCAACGTTCCAAGTCCACACCGATGAGGAGAGTGGCCAAACGGTCATTTCGGGCATGGGTGAATTGCACTTGGAAGTACTGATCGACCGCATGAAGCGCGAGTTTGGTGTCGAGTGCAACGAAGGCCAGCCACGTGTGGCTTACAAGGAGGCGATTTTCGCCAGCACCGACCACCGCGAGGTTTACAAGAAGCAGTCTGGTGGCCGCGGTAAATTCGCCGACATCATTGTCAAGCTCGGACCATCTCCCGAGCCTGAAAAGGAAGGATTGGTTTTCAAGAGTGCGGTCAAGGGCGGAAACGTTCCAAAGGAATTCATCCCATCTGTGGAGAAAGGCTTCAGAGAGGCCATGCAGAATGGCGTTCTCGCCGGCTACCCGATGGACAGCATGTACGTCGAATTGGTGGACGGCAGCTACCACAACGTGGACTCCGACCAGCTCTCGTTCGAGCAGGCGGCCAAGTTTGCTTACCGCAACGCGGTGAAGCAGTGCAGCCCCAAAATCTTGGAGCCCATGATGAAACTGGAGGTTTTGACCCCAGAGGAAAACATGGGAGACGTGATTGGCGACTTGAACAAGCGCCGTGCGTTGATTGAAGGGACAGGCGAACGCGCTGGAAAGACCATCGTGAACTCTGCCGTTCCATTGTCAGAGATGTTTGGATATGTGACAGACCTGCGCACGCTCACTTCGGGCCGCGCAACCTCGAGCATGAGTTTCAGCCACTACGCTGAGGCACCGAACAACATTCAAGAAAAAGTCATCGAAGACGCCAAAGGCTAATCCATCAAGTCATGACGCAAAAAATTCGCATCAAGCTCAAGTCTTACGACCACAACCTGGTCGACAAGTCAGCTGAAAAGATTGTCAAGACTGTGAAGTCGACTGGCGCGGTGATCAGCGGACCTGTTCCGCTCCCCACGCACCAGCGCATTTACACGGTGTTGCGTTCACCTCACGTCAACAAGAAAAGCCGTGAGCAATTCGAGTTGAGCTCTTACAAGCGTTTGATCGACATCTACAGCTCGTCTTCAAAGACGGTGGATGCCCTCATGCGTTTGGAATTGCCCAGCGGAGTAGAAGTAGAAATCAAGGTCTGATTCCCATCAGACTGAATCATAAAAATTCAATCACCATGCCCGGACTCATAGGGAAAAAAGTAGGCATGACCAGCATCTACAGTGCC
>JBELJW010000055.1:0-10931 GCA_042089975.1 Flavobacteriales bacterium
AGACGATCGCTTGACGGCCTTCGACCCGGAGGCTCTTTTGACAAGCCATGGGTGGCAGGTGCATTGGGAGGGCAGTGGGCCTGATCCAGTGCACGAGGTGCTTTCCGAAGCAGGCTACCGCGTCAATGTTTACTTGGGCCAGGACCCGTCGCGCTGGGCCGAGGGTTTGGTGCCTGAGACCCGCTTCAAACTCCACGATGTTTGGCCGGGGATCGACTTGCGGGTGGGTCCGCGCACCCGCGGGGACCAAGCCGAGCTTCCAGGGCCCGGCTGGAAGGAAGACTGGATCGTGCATCCCGGTGCGGATGCTGCGAAGGTGGCCATACGGCACGAAGGGGCGTCGCTCTCGTTGTTGCCCGATGGGAGTTTGAGATGTCAACTTGGCGAGACGGCCGAAGCGCGGTGGGGGGTTCCCTTTGCTTACCAGATGGAAGAAGGTCGTTTGCAAGAAGTCGAAGTGCGCTACCTCTTGAACGGCTCCACAGTGACGTTTGAGGTGGGCGAACACAACCCAGCATTGGACTTGGTAATCGATCCCGACATTGTGTTTGCCACTTACATCGGCGCGACCCAGCCCAATTGGGGATTCACGGCAGCCTACGACGACGAAGGACGCGCCTTGGGAGGAACGGCACTTTGGAACGGTGATTTGGGAACCTACCCCACCACCGCCGGGGCGGTGTCGACGGCCATGACGGCGGCTTCCGGACCCTTTGACTGTGGTTTCAGCGTCTTTTCTGCGGACGGAACCGGTTTGGAATACAGCACCGTCATTGGCGGATCTCAACTCGACGTGCCATCGAGCATTGTGTCGGACAGCAACGGGGCGATGTACATCTTGGGAACCACAGGCTCTGCCGATTTTCCTGTCACCACGGGGGCGTTTGAAGGGTCCTTTTGTGCGAATCCATCGGTCAACTTGGATGCCTGTTGCAACTATCCGGGTGGGGGCGGGTTGCCCAACGGATCGAGTCTGTTTGTCATGAAATTCACGGAAGTTGATGCGGGGTGCGTATTGGAGTCTTCCACGTACATCGGGGGTTGCAATGGCCCTTCGGGGGTGAACCGCGGGGACTTGCTCAACTACAACTACGGGGATGTGTTTCGCGGAGAAATCAACGTCGATGCCTCCGATCGTCCTTGGGTTGCCAGCGTGACGGGGGCGAGTGATTTCCCCATGGTCAATGCACCTGCCCCAGCTTTTGGTGGGGGGGGCACGGACGCGGTGGTGTTCCGCATGTCGTCGGATTTGAGCACCTTGGAGTGGTCGACTTTCCTAGGGGGATCCTCTGAAGATGCTGCCTACGGCGTGCAGTTCACTCCGGGCGGAGAAGCCGTGGTTTGCGGCGGCACCACCTCCAACAACTTCCCCACCTCTGCCAACGCCGACGACGGGAGCTTTGGTGGTCTTGCAGACGGTTTTGTGGTGCGTTACCCGGCGGGAGGTGGCGCTGCAACTGGGTCCACGCTGTTTGGCACCAACAACTACGACCAGGCCTACTTCGTGCAAGTGGACCCCATCAGCCGCGTGTACATCTATGGCCAAAGCATCGGGGGCAAACCCATCACGGCTGGAACCTACGATGAGAGTCCCCAAGCGGGCCAGTTTGTGGCTTGCCTGTCCCCTGGGTTGGACAACCTTGTGTGGCACACCCGCATTGGAGATCCCGGCAACGTTGGGAGTGTCGACATCAGCCCTACTGCGTTTTTGGTCAGCGACTGTGGCGAAATCTACCTCAGTGGATGGGGAGGCACCACCAACAATTCCAGCCCATTCATATTCACCTCCAGCACTTTGGGCATGCCCACCACGGAGGGCGGTTATCAACTTGGCACGGACGGTTCAGATTTTTGGCTTGGGGTGATGGACCCGGGGGGTCTTGACCTGAACTACGCGACCTTCTTTGGGGGAGGCACATCGGCTGAACACGTGGACGGCGGGACGTCCCGGTTTGACAAGGATGGAACGGTCTACCAGGCCATGTGCGCAGGCTGTGGCGGCAACAGCGACTTGACCACCACTCCGGGCGCTTGGAGCTCCACCAACGACAGCTTCAACTGCAACTTGGGGCTCTTCAAGTTTGAATTGGGGGAGTTGAATGTGGGCATCGATGTGGGCACTCCCGGGGTCCTGTGCAATGGCCAAACCGTGGACTTCGTGAACACATCCACACAAGGCTATGAGTACCTGTGGACGTTTGACGACGACGAGACCAGCACAGAATACGAGCCCACCCATACCTTTCCGGGTCCGGGGATTTACGATGTGATCTTGACGGTGACCGACCCCACAGGGTGTTTGGCTCCCGTGAACACCGACATTGAAGTGAACATTCAGACCCTGCCCAACCCCAACATCATGCCCGTGGGGCCGGTGTGTGTAGGAGAGTCCGTGCAATTGATCGCCAACGGCTCGCCAGATTTGGTGTGGTCCCCCAATCCCTTGCTGACGGATTTGGCACTCGCCGTGCAAGAGGTGACGCCACCGGCAGGGACGACCACCTTCAATGTGACCGATGTCAATGCATGCGGGGAGGGTTCAGCTTCCTTGGACGTGGTGGTTCAAGTGGTGAATGCAGAGGTGGTGCCTGAGGCGATTGCCATTTGTTTGGGCGACGACGTGGACCTCGTGGCTGCGGGTGCTCCCAATGCGGTGTGGTTCCCTCCAGCGGGTTTGGACAACCCCAACAGCACCACGGTCACGGCCTCTCCGACGGCCGACATCACCTACAACGTGGTGCTGACGGACGACCTTGGATGTTCAGACCAAACCAGTGTCGATGTGTCCGTCGTTCCAGGTCCCCCGGGGGGGATGACCTACCCGACGGAAGAGGTGTGTGTGGGATTTGGGGTGCAGCTGCCCGGTTCAGATGGGGACCAATGGCAATGGGGACCTGCTGAATTTGTGAACGACCCCAATGTGCAATTTCCGTTTGCTTTTCCCGATGCGACAACGACCTTTTCAGTGGACATCGTCAACATTTGTGGTGTGGGCACGGACGAGGTTACCGTGGTGGTGAGGGTGCCCGAGGCCTTTGCTTCTGAGGACGGTGGGATGTGCCGTGGGAACGTTTTTGAAGTGTCAGCAGAAGGCAATGACCCCAATTCGACCTTTCAGTGGTCTCCGGCAGAATTGGTCCTGTCGCCCGCAGGTTCCACCACGGGGGTCTTCCCCAACTTCACCCAAACCTTCACCGTATTTGTCACGGACAGCGAAGGGTGCACCGACAGCGATGAAGTGACGGTGTACGTCACCCAACCACCGGAGATTGATGCCGGTCCGGACCGCTCTGTGGCGTGGCTTGACCAGGTGCGCCTGTTGGGAAGCACGTCGGGCCAATCGCCGTTTTGGACCCCCTCTGACCCCCTCAGTTGCGACACCTGTCTGACCCCGACGCTTGAGGTGCTGGAGTCGGGGTGGTATGTGTTGCACGCCTCAGACTCAACGGGCTGTGGAGGCAAGGACTCGACCTACGTGGAGGTTTATTACCCCGTGTACGTTCCCAACACCTTCACCCCCAACAACGACGGCATCAACGATGTGTTCCAGGCGGTGGGGGAGGATTTGAAGGGGTTTTGGATGAAGGTCTTCAACCGCTGGGGAGAGCAAATTTTCCTCAGCGAGGATCCTTCGGTGCCCTGGAGAGGGGAGGTGGGCGACGGTGTTCATTATGCTCCGGATGGGATGTACCGATGGCAAATTCGCATTGAAGAAAAGGACGGTCCCCTTTTGCTCGAAGGCCAGGTTTTCCTGCTGCGTTGAGCCTCCGCCGTCCACATGGGTTTGTGGGCAGATGACAGGGGCCACCCGGTTGCTTTTTTCATTGGAGGCTTTACCTTACGCCCATGGATTCACTGCGCCATGTCACGCCGTTGACCTTCGAGGAGGTCGTGAGGGTTTTGCCCGGCATGTTTTGGGACAACGACTGCGTCATGCTCCCTGGTTTGGGAGGTTTCGTTTGCAACCCGCGTTCTGCGTGGTACGATGCGTCCAAACGGCAAATGGTGCCTCCCTCTCGCGATGTCTTGTTCAACCCTCGGTTGACGACCAACGATGGACTTGTGGCCAATGAATTGATGGCGAAGTATGGTGCCACGTACCGAGAAGCCATCGACGCCCTTGAGGCCGTGGTGGGCAAGGTGAAGCGTGAATTGAAAAAGGGGTCTTCGGTAGATCTTCCTGGGATTGGCAGACTCTACATGGAGTCGGATGGTTTGCTTCGGTTTGTGACCGATGCGGAATTTGAACGCTTGTTGCGCTCGTTTGGCCATGCCAGCATTGCACTCTCTCCCAAGGAAGAATCCGTGGCTGGGCCAGCAAAGGTGGTGGCCTTTCCCTCCCAGGAGTCAACGGCTCCGGAACAAGGCAGTTCTTGGCGCATTCAATTGGGGCGCGCGGCAGCAGCCGTGGCCATCCCTCTGACATTGGCGGGGGCTTGGTTGCTCTCTCGTCCCACCGGATCGGACACCCTCTTGGGCAGCAATCCTTTGTGGAATGCGGTGCCTTTGGCGGCTGAATACACCCCTTGGGAAGACGCCATGGACATGGAAGCCTTTCTTCTCCCCCCTGAACCAGCAGAGGACCTCAGGTCTTTTGTCGAGCGAACAGACTGGGAGGGACTTCTCGAGTTTGACTTGGAATTGGGGGCCCCCAAAGCGGGAGGTCTGCGCGTGATGCTTCCTGTGGAAGCTTCTGTCAACCCCGCACCGGTACCCACACCGGAACCTTCACCGGTACCCACACCTGAACCAGCGCTTACGCCGGCCCCGGTGCGCTTCTTGATTGTGGGCGGGGCCTTTTCCGTGCAGGAGAACGCCCAAAAATTGGCCGGCCAATTGGGGTCTGAGGGATTCGACACTTCCTTGCATTTCCAGTCCCACAACCAACTCACCGTGGTGGCGATGGGAGGGTATGCTGAAGAAACCGAGGCGCGCACCGCCTTGGCCCAAGCCCGAGCCAAGGGGCACGCAAAGGCGTGGTTAAAGCGTCTTTGACCCCATGAACGAACCGATTTCTTTGGGCGCGTTGGACGGCGTCATTTTGGATTTTGGGGGGGTCTTGTACGACATTGACTACGACGCCCCGCCGGCCGCATTCGAGAAGTTGGGAGACCCTCATTTCGCGGAGCTCTACCACCAGGCCTCCCAATCCGAATGGTTCGATGCCTTGGAAAAAGGCCAAATGGACCGGGCCACCTTTTACGGCCACCTGTTGGCCCGTTGTCAGGAGGGAACCACCCTGGAGGCAGTGCATGAGGCGTGGTGCTCGATCCTGACGGGCATGCCAGCGTCAAGGGCACAGCAGGTGCTCGATTTGGGCAAGCGCACCCGGATGTTTTTGCTCAGCAACACCAACGCCCTTCATGCGGCTGTTTTTGAAGAAGATTTGCGCGTCACCTTGCCTGACGCTTCTGCGTTCTGGGGCGCGTTTGAAGCGGCGCATTACAGCCATGACTTGGGGATGAAGAAGCCCCACCCTGAAACCTACTTGCACGTGTGCGAGCGGCATGGGTTGGCGCCTTCGAGGACGCTGTTCATCGACGACAGCATCCAGCACGTGAAAGGGGCGGAGCGTGCAGGGCTCGTGGCGCATCACCTCGACTTGGGCCGTGGCGACTTTGGCGGTTGGCTTGAGAAGATGGGGTGGTCGACGGAGTCCTGACCTCCTCGGACCAACCTTACGTCGTCGCCGCGTTGAACAACGTGTCGATTTTTTCCTGCTCCTCACTCGGCACAGGCGTGCCGCCTTGTTCCAAGATCAAAAACACTTCCTGACCTCGGGCTTCTTCGGCATAGGATTTTTCCCCTTGGAACCTCGTGCCTTCAGGGTCGATCCGCATGAGTTGCGCGCTGTTGTCGCCAAACTTGAAGTACCAAGCATCCCCATTGTCGTGGCGCTCGAGGTACGTCAGTCGCGACGTGGTGATTTCCCAAAACATGGTGCTGAATTTCCAAATCAACTCCTCCATGCCATCGGGGTCCTCCTTCCCGATTCGGCCCCACTCGTCGGCGCCGATACCTTGGGTGGCCAAGAACCGAGCGAACTCCAATTCGAGTCCCTCCAATTCATCCTTGGTCAATGGCCGAAACCGTCGCGCGTGCTCTGTCATGGCCACAAGGTCGTTGACTTACTCGTGGATGTCCTCCAACATGAACATGAAGGCATATTCGAGGGCCACCTCTTTGATTCTCTCGAACCGTCCAGAGGCACCACCATGTCCGGTTTCCATGTTGCACTCCATGATGAGCAGGTGGTCGTCGGTTTTGACGTCGCGCAACTTTGCCATCCACTTGGCGGGCTCCCAATACTGCACTTGGCTGTCCCAGTACCCCGTCGTGACCAACGTGTGCGGGTAGTCTTGTGCGACCACATTGTCGTAGGGGCTGTACTGCATGATGTAGTCGAAGTACGCCTTGTCCTTGGGGTTGCCCCACTCGTCAAACTCACCTGTGGTCAATGGAATGCTCTCGTCCAACATGGTGTTGATGACGTCCACGAATGGCACCGCTGCAATGACCCCATTGAACAGGCTTGGTGCCATGTTCATGACTGCACCCATCAAGAGGCCTCCTGCACTCCCTCCCATGGCGTACATGTGGTCGCTGCTGGTGAACTTTTCGTCGACCATGGCCTGGCCGCAGTCGATGTAGTCGTTGAAGGTGTTCATTTTGTTGAACAGCTTGCCGTCTTCGTACCAATGCCGTCCCATTTCGCTGCCTCCGCGGATGTGCGCCATGGCGTACACAAAACCACGGTCCAACAGGCTCAGCCGCGCCACAGAGAAGCCAGCGTCCATGCTGGCGCCGTAGCTGCCGTATGCGTACAGCAAGAGGGGGTTCTTCCCAGTGCGCTCGGTGCCTTTTCGATAGACGATGCTGACGGGAACCATGGCCCCATCGCGCGCTTCGACCATCAAGCGTTCGCTCACGTAGTTGGCAGGGTCAAACGTGCCGCCGAGCACCTCCTGCTGCTTGAGCTGGGTGATTTCTCCAGAATCGAAGTCGTATTCGAGCACGGAACTAGGGGTCGTCATGGAGGTGTAGCCATAGCGCAAGCGAGAGGCATTGAAATCAGGGTTGGCGCCGACACCTGCCGAGTATGCAGGATCGTTGAACGGGATGTACTTGTCTTCGGATCCGTCCCAACGGATGAGCCTGATTTGCGTCAAGCCATTCTTCCGCTCGTCCACCACCAGCCAACGGTTGAAGATCTCGATCCCTTCCAAAAGCACGTCGTCGCGGTGGCCCAACACGTCCTCCCAATGCTCGTAGGTGGTAGCTTCGGTGGAAGTTTTGACCAACTTGAAGTTCTTGGCGTTGCGGTTGGTCACGATGTAGAAGTCATCGCCATAGTGGCTCACGCTGTACTCCAAGTCCCTTTCGCGTGGTTGCAACACTTTCCATTCACCGTTGGGATCATTGGCGTCGAGGAAGCGGTACTCGGTGCTGACCGTGGCGTAGCTGGCGATCATGAGGTAGGCTTCGCTTTTGGTCTTGCCAATCCCGCAAGAAAACGTTTCATCTTTCTCCTCGTAGACCAAGACGTCCTCGCTGACATCCGTCCCCAAGACGTGCCTGTAGACTTGTGAGGAACGCAAGGTCAAAGGGTCCTTCTTGGTATAAAAGAGGGTTTTGTTGTCGTTGGCCCAGGTGGCGCCGCCCGTGGTTTCGGGGATGCGGTCCGCGAACACTTCTCCTGTGGCCAAGTCTTTGATGTAAAGCGTGTATTGACGGCGGCTGATGGTGTCCACTCCGTACACCAGCAAGTTGTTGTCGGGGCTCACGCTGCGTCCGCCAAGGGCAAAGTAATTGTGTCCTTCTGCCATGGCCGGTTGGTCCAGCATGACTTCTTCTTCGGCCTCCATCGAACCTTTCTTCCGGCACGAGTAGGGGTATTCTTTGCCCTCCTCGTAGCGCGAGTAGTACCAGTAGCCTTTGTCCAACACAGGAACGCTTTCGTCGTCCTTCTTGATGCGGCCAACAATCTCGTCGTAGATCTTTTCTTGGAGCCCTTCTATGGGGGCCATCGCCTCTTTGGTGTAGGCATTCTCCGCCTTCAAGTAATCCACCACCTCGGTGGTTTGCCCGTCCGACTCCTTGGCGGCTTTTTGCTCGTCGCTCAAGCGCATCCAGAAGTAATCGTCTTGCAATTGCAATCCATGGATTTCGGTGGTGTGTGGCTTTTGCGCGGCGTCAGGAGCCGCAGGGAGTGCTGACGCTTGGGTCACATATTCGGGAGTCTTCATGTCAGAGGAGGGGGAGTTGCAGCCCAAAGTCAGGGCCCAAGTGGCGGCCAAGGCCACGCCAAAAAATCGTGCGTTCATTTCAACAGGTGCTGTGGCCCCGCAACATGCGAAGCCCTGCAAAGATAGGGGCAGAGGGTGGTCGGAAGGTGAGGGTTATGCCCCCAATTTCCCCGCGTCAATCAAGGCCTCGATCGCGGCCAAATCGTCAGGGGTGTCCACCGATGGCGTGAGGTGAGGTGTGGTGCCTACGTCGATGCGCCATCCATGGTCCAGCCACCTGAGTTGCTCGAGCTTTTCACGTTGCTCGAGGGGGGTGGGGCTCAGTTGCACCAGTGCCTCAAGGGCCGTGCGTGTGAAGCCATAGAGCCCCACGTGCTGCAACCAAGGTCCGTCGCCATGCGGCAGTGGACTGCGGCTGAACATCAAGGCACGTCCCGACATGTTGCGCACCACCTTGACGCGGTGGGGCGACTCGATTTCAGGGTCGGCCGGCATGGACTTCGCAAGGGTGACCACCGCAGCGTCCGGATTGCGCAACATGTCGGCGAGTTGCTCGATTTGTTCCGGATGGACAAAGGGCTCGTCCCCTTGGATGTTCAAGACAGCTTGGAATTCCTCCCCATTGGCCTCGAGCTGCTCGGCTGCCTCGTGGCAGCGCACCGTGCCGTTGGGGCACTTGTCGGACGTCATCGCAACCTCTCCACCAAAATTGCGGACGGCTTCCGCAATCCGTTCATCGTCGGTGGCCACAACGACTTTCTGGCAAGCTTGGGCATCTTGCACCCGGGTGTACACGCGCTGGATCATGGGCACACCGGCCACTAGGGCCAGAGGCTTTCCTGGAAAACGAGAAGACGCGTGACGCGCGGGGATGACCGCCAAAATGTTCATGACCGCAAATATCGATGGAGACCGCGAAGGTCAGTGGACTTCATACGTGTACACCACATTGACGAGCCTTGGCGCTTCAATCGCGAGGGGGCGGATGCTGTATTCGGCATTGGTCAAATTGCTCACCACCAGAGAGAGTTTGTGGTTTTCAGCCACGTTGTAGCCAGCTCGGAAATCCCAAATCCAAGGCAATGTGGGGTTGTTGTCGAGCCAGGTTTGGAGCCCCCAATCTACCACCCCCAATTCTTCAAAGGTCAGCCAAGCTTGGTCGATGTTGCGAAGGGCGCTTTGGTAACGTGCGCTGAGTCCGACGAACCAATCTCCTTTCCTCCACTCGGCATCCAAACGCACGAGGTTCTGGGACCGGTATTTGAGCACGTTGCCTGTGGTGTCGCGGCTGGTGTTGCTGTAACTCGCCCCTCCCACCGTGTCACCATTGGCATTCGTCACCACGGAGTAGAGGTAGTCGGGCGTCAAGCTCACGGGATTGGTGTAGGTGTAGCCTGCGAGCATGTCGATGGTGGATGCTCCCAACTTCGCCCTGCCCATCCATGAAACCTCCCAACCGGTCACGCGGCTTCTTCCCGTGTTCAAGCTTCGGAAGCCGTTGCCAGCCAATGCCTCCGTGGGGGCACCCCACTGGCCAAACGTGAATTCGACAAAGTCGTCGTATTCCTGGAAAAACGCAGCCACATCCAAAAAGCCCTGCACCCCGCCCAGTTGCACCCCTTGCTTCAGACCTGCTTCGATGTTGATCGCTGTTTCTGGGCGGAGGTCGTTGTTGGGGTAGACCTGCAGTGGCCCGAGGCCTGTTCGGATGAATTTTTCGGCGATGGTTGGAAACCGGAAGCCCTGGCCCATGCTGGCGCGGAACCATGTCGCCTCCATGGCTTGAAAGTTGAGCCCGGCGCGGAACACGGGTTTGGCCGCCACACTGTCGTTGATGCTGAAGTGTTCGTACCGTGTGCCCAAGGAAAGGTTGAGCCGCTCCCCGACCTTTTGGTCTGCTTGTACGTAAGCAGACACATTCCGCGCCTTGTTCACGCCATCGGGATGTCCACCCGTGTAAAGTTGGGCACGGCCTCGCGTCAATTGGTGCACCAAACCACCTGTCACCCTTCCGCCACTCCATCCCAATGCCTCCTCGGGGATTTGGACTTGGTACTCAGAGTAAAAGACGTGGCTTGAATTGCTTTGGTCGTTGTCATTGTCGTTGTTCAGGTGTTGCCAACGGTTCCGCAGGCTATGCGAAACGCCCGAAGGTTGAAGGTATTCGATGTAGGGGTCCACGGTGCCCACGAGCTGCCGGGTGCGGGTGGCCGCGCCATCGGTGGAGCCGTACAATCCATCCCCAAAGGAGCTTCGCCAAATCAGCGTGTTGAGGGACTCTCCCCTTTGCCAATTCGTGTTGAGTCCATAGCTCAGCCCAGCAACATTGCATTCACGTCTCCGCAAATTGACATTGACCCTGGCCTGGGCATTCGCACCCCAGCGGTCCACGGAAAAAGGCTGGTAGTTCATGCTTGCGGTGTCAAGGGCGACCCCGAGGCTGTCCTGGTAGATTTCTGGGCCTTTGTACCCATCGTCCCCGAGGATGTTGCCACCGATGACGACGTCCCAACCGCCCATCCGCTGGCTGTGAAGGAACCGGAGGTTGCTTTGCTGCAAGGCCCCGCTCCAATACTTGCTGGAATCCGCGCTTCGAGGGTTGCTGTAAACCCCATGCTGCAGGCTCACCCTGGTCAACGGTCGTGCATCGGCAACAGCCAATCGAACGATCAAATATTAAGTTGG
>JBELJW010000056.1:0-10879 GCA_042089975.1 Flavobacteriales bacterium
GGTCCAACGCCAGCAATTGGAAGGGCTGGCATCTTTGAAGGCCGGCCGCGACCAAAAAGCCGTGGACCGCACCCTCCACGCCCTCACCGAGGCGGCGCGTAGCGGGGGCAATTTGCTCGCCGCCTCCGTGGAAGCGGCCCGCGTTCGTGCCACATTGGGTGAAATCAGCGATGCCCTGGAACAAGAGTTCTCTCGGTATCAACCGGCCGACCGTCGCGTGTCAGGCGTATTTTCACGGGCGATGGAAGGTTCAGAATCCTACGACAAGGTTCGGGAGCAAAGCGATCGTTTTGCGGCAGTTGCTGGCCGCAGGCCCCGCATTCTGGTGGCCAAAATGGGCCAAGATGGCCACGACCGTGGGGCCAAAGTGGTCGCGTCTTCGTTCGCCGATTTGGGCTTTGACGTCGATTTGGGCCCCTTGTTTTCCACCCCGGAAGAAGTGGCCCGTCAGGCGGTGGAGAACGATGTCCACGTGGTGGGCGTGAGCACGCTGGCGGCGGGTCATTTGACGCTGGTGCCAGGACTGTTGGCCGCCCTGAAGGAGGCCGGAAGACAGGACATCCTCGTGGTGGCCGGCGGCGTCATTCCATCGGGGGACCACGAGTCCCTTTACAACGAGGGCGTGGTTGGCGTCTTTGGCCCTGGAACGCCCATCACCACGAGTGCAGGGGACATCCTCGAGTTGCTCTTGCAGGCCTACGGGGACCAGGCTTGAACCTGTTCTGTCCTGCCCGTTTGGCTTTTCATGCAGACTGCAGCATCTTAGAGAACGTCTGCGAACGGTCTTCGTTCCAGGTGCTTTTTTGTTGAATGGTCTGACCCTTACACCTCATCTCATGTTGCGTTGCACATTCTCTTTGGCCCTTTGGGTTTCCCTTGTTGGCTCTGCGCTGATGGCGCAAGGCCCTGTGTTGAATCCACCTTCAGGCACGCCGGTGCCGGGCGAGTTCATTGTCAAACTCGATGGCAAAACCAAGCCCCATGACTTGACTTCTGAAAGTGCCTTTTCACAAGGGTTGCCGGAGGGGTTGGTGCTGCGTGAGACGCTGAGCGAATTGGCGTCCATTTACTTGTTCAGCCTTGGGGATGCCAGCGCGGACAGCGAGGAGGTGCTGCGCACCATCCAATCGTTGCCCACGGTAGTGGCGGCCCAGTTGAACCACTACGTGGAGGACAGGGCAACCCCCAACGATCCGCAATTTGGTTCCCAATGGCACCATGTGGATGGTTCTGACAACGACATCGATTCCGACGAGGCATGGGACATCACCACTGGAGGGTCCACGGCCAACGGTGACCGAATTGTCGTGGCCGTCCTCGAAGGGGGTGGGGCCAACTACAACCATGTGGATTTGATTGGCAACCACTGGACCAACAGCCTCGAGATCGATGGCAACGGAGTGGACGACGATGGCAATGGCTTTGTGGACGATGTGAATGGCTGGAACGCTTCAAGTGGCACAGATGCCATCAGTCCGGGCGGTCATGGCACGGCAGTGAGCGGCATGATTGGCGCGGTGGGGAACAACGGCAACGGGGGAGCGGGCGTCAATTGGGATGTGGAAATCATGCAAATCCAAATGGGCAGCTTGACGGAATCCAATGTGATTGCCGCCTACAACTATCCCTACACCATGCGGAACCTTTACAACACCACTGGGGGAAGTCAAGGCGCCTTTGTGGTGGCCACCAATGCGTCGTGGGGCATCGACAACGCGAACCCTTCGAACTACCCTGTTTGGTGCGCGTACTACGAAGACCTCGGGGCGGCGGGCATCCTGAATTGTGGGGCCACCGCCAACAACAACGTGAACATCGATGTGGTGGGGGACATGCCCACGGGATGCGGTTCCGATTACATGGTCGCTGTGACGGCCACCAACAGCAGCGACGTGAGGACCTTCTCGGGATATGGTGCCACCACCATTGACTTGGGCGCCCCGGGAGAAGCCGTTTTCCTTCCCTCGGGCTCGACAGGCTACAGTGCGACTTCTGGAACCTCCTTCGCCAGCCCATGTGTGGCAGGAGGCATTGCATTGGTGTACAGCGCGCCTTGCGCCGATTTGGCATCGAGTGCCTTGACCTCTCCACAGGCCACGGCCAATGCAGTGAGAGGCTACATCCTCGACGGCGTGGATGCCGTTTCCAATCTGGCTTCAGAGACGGTGACGGGAGGGCGCTTGAATGTGCGCAGTTCGTTGGACCTGGCCCTGTCTTCGTGCAACCCTGATTTGGGATGCACCGACGCTTCTGCATGCAACTACAGCCCGGAGGCCATCACCGACAATGGCAGCTGTCTTTACACGGACGCTTGTGGGGTCTGCGGCGGCGATGGCAGCAGCTGTGCTGGCTGCACGGAGGCCACGGCATGCAACTACGACCCGTCGGCCTTGGTGGACGACGGCTCTTGCGTTCTGCCGGACCCAGTGGAAGGCTGTCCTGTGTGCGATTTTGACGTTTCAGCGGCCGCAAGCAATGTGGCAGGTGGGGCCACGGGCGGGGTGACTTCCTTTTCTGCCTCTGGCGATCTCGAGAGTGTCACTGTGAGCTTGGTGTGGACCAACGACAACAACGACGGTTCCTGGGCCGGCGATCTCCTCATGGAGGTTGCGTCGCCAGATGGAGCTTGCATCGGCATTGGGGGCTACGATGTGGCCTCCTCGTGCGGGGGCGCAGGGACTTGGCCTGCCGATTGGAACACGTCCAATTCAGGCACCTACTCCGCCACCGTGAATGCCGCCGCTGCGGGGTTGTCTGGCACTGGCGAGTGGACCGTGACCTTGGTGAATGGTTGGGCCACAAGTACTGGGGCATCTTATGACGTCACCTTTGCCGTCAATGGATTGTGCGCGACAGGGACAGGAGGAGAGGACGTCTTGGGCTGCACCGAGCCCTTCGGCTGCAACTACAACGCAGAAGCCACGTTGGACGATGGGTCTTGCATCTTTCCTTACGACATCGTGTATGTGGACGAAGATGGCGATGGCTACGGTGGAGAGGAAGCGGTGGCGGACTGGTGTCCCCCCTTGGAGTCCTGGCTCAGCTTGGCCACAGGCGATTGCGACGACACGAACAATGCCGTGCACCCAGGCGCCCTTGGCACAGGTGAGGGCATCGACAACAACTGCGATGGCATTTTGTCCACGGACGAAGCGGGCCCGAGCACATGTCCAGAGGACGTGAACGTCGATGGTTTCATTTCCGTGGCCGATGTCTTGATGCTTCTCGGAGAATTCGGATGTACCGTAGAATGCCAAGTGGATGTGGATGGGGATGAAGTGGTGACGGTGGCAGACATCCTGCAGATTCTGAGTGCCTTTGGCTCTGAATGCTGAGTCCAAGGACATGTGAATTTGCAAAGAAGGCGGGTGCAACCCGCCTTCTTTGTGCCCATGGTCCATGCGCACATGATGCGTGCCTGGTGCGCCGCTGCGGGACGGCTTAGTTCCCCAACTTTCGAAGGCCCAATCTCCAGCCGTTGAGGAAGTCTTTGACGGCCATTGCGGGCTTTCCCTGGGGCTGCACCCGGACAAGGTCGACCGCTCCATCGCCACATTGCACGGTCATCCCGCCCTTGTGGGAATGCACGGTACCGGGTTCGCCGCCCATGTCCATCTGGGACAGCAAGGATTGATGGATGCGCAGGGTTTGGCCATCTGGCAAAGTGGTCCATGCCCCTGGAAAGGGGTGGAGTCCGCGTACCAAATTGTGGACCTTTTGTGCGGGTTGCCCCCAATCGATTCGGCCATCTTCTTTGAAAAGCTTGGGGGCTTCTCGTGGCGGTTTCCCACGTGGACCAGCATCCTCTTGCGGTGTGGCCACAGCGGTTCCATCCGCCAATGCATCGACGGTTTCTGCCAGCAAATGCCGACCTGCCTCGAGGATGCGGTCGTGAAGGATGCCGGTGGTGTCGTTGTCTCCCACTGCGACCTCCACACGTCCCAAAATGTGTCCAGTGTCGATTTGGTGTTGGAGAAGGAAAGTGGACGCCCCGGAGACCTTCTCGCCATGGATGACGGCCCAATGGATCGGAGCCGCTCCACGGAAGTCGGGGAGGAGGGAGCCATGCAGGTTGACCGTGCCCATGGCCGGGGCCTTCCATACCAGCTCAGGGAGCATCCGGAAGGCGACGACCACGCCAAGGTCTGGCGCCCAACTTTGGAGCGCGTCCAAAAAATCGGGGGCCTTCAGTTTCTCCGGTTGGGCCAATGGCAATCCATGCCGCAGGGCGACTTCTTTTACCTCCGAGGCCTTCATCTGGCGTCCACGTCCCGCGGGACGGTCAGGCGCTGTGACCACCCCCACCACCTCATGCCTCGTTTCGAGCAAACGCTCCAAGCATACCGCGGCAAAGCCGGGGGTACCTAGGAAGACGATGCGAAGGGATCGGGGGGAGGCCATGGTCAATGGTGGGCTTGGGGTTTCATTCAAGACGGGCCGAGGTCGGTGGAACCGTGCCTCCAAGGAAGAAGCCGCAAACACAGCAAGCTTCCCGAAAGGATGCCACCAAAGTACAACCAGTCGGCGCGCCAAATCACGTGGATGGGTTGAGGCGCCACCAAGGTCATGACGTACGCCACGAGGATGTAGGCCGTCACACTGGTCAATTCCACCCAAAAGGCGTGCTTGGTGAATCCTGCCCCTTGCAGGACGGCAATCGCCACGGCACTTGCCGCATACAATTGCACTGCGACAAAGGCTGTTCCCAGCGTGTCAGACATGGCATTCAGCCCTGCCTCAGAGGAGGGGCCTGAGAAGAAATGGGACGCAATCCAATCTGGGTACAAAAGGTAGCCGTGGGTGAGGATGCCCACCCCAAGGTAACTCAGGACCAACAGGCGAAGCAGTGCCGGCTGAAGGTCGTGTTGTCGTCCTTCTCCGATCAAATTGGAGACCACCGTGCGCACGGTTTGGCCCACACCAGTGCACACCACAAAGGCGAGCATGAAGGCGTTGCGCGTGAGGTGGCTGACCTTCAGTTCCATCATGCCAACGCGTTCGACGAAGAAGAAAAAGCTGGCCCAGGTGCCGATGGTCAGGCCAAATTGTGCCATCACCGGAGCTGAAAGCTTCCACCATTGCTGGAGTGCGGCCCGGTCGAGGGACCATGTGCCAACAAAAGAAGCGGGGTGCAGTCGGAATTTGGCATAGGCCAGAGCGACCAAGGCCCCGGTGGTCTCTGCAATCAGTGATGCCCGGGCGGCGCCATCTGCCCCGAGCACCGGGCCGCCCCAAAGGCCCTCGACCCAATACGCATCGAGGGCCATGTTGATGCTCGCCATCAACAAGGCCAGTGGCAAGAGCGGACGCGTTTTGGCTTGGCCAATCCAATCTCCTTCCAAAGCCATCAAAAGCGCGTAGGGGATGAGTCCCCATGCGCGGATGGACAAAAACGGCGCAAAGACATCGCGCACCTCTTGGCTTTGCATCAATGGAGCCCAGCCGCCAAAGGCATTGATTCCGAGGACCATTCCGGCCAACAAAATCCCCAGGGCCAGAAGCGCCACCCTTCCTGTTCGGGCAGCTTCCGACATGTGTTTCGTTTGGCCTGCGCCGTGGTGCCTGGCCACGAGGATTTGGATCCCCATGCTTCCGCCCGTCAGGACCATGACAAAGGTCAGGTAGACCAAGGCGGCATTGCCGGCACCGTTGAGCTCCAACTCGCCGGCACGGCTCAAAAAGAAGTTGTCCGTCAGCACCACGACGAATTGCACCAAGCTTCCCAAAGAAATGGGCAAGGCGATGCGCAGCAGGTTTCGCGTGGAGATGGACAGCGGAGTGTTGCTCACAAGGAAGGGGGCAGGGAGGGAGGGGAGGAGAGACCGTGACGTGCCAAAATGCCTGAGGCATTGCGCACAGATTTGAACATCCACTGGGCCCGAAGCAAGGCCAACTCTTGAGGTTGAAGTCCCCACTCGATGTCAGAGTGCCGAAGGCGATGGTTCAGGGTGTGCATCACCACAGCCGCTGCCACGCTGATGTTGAAGCTCTCGGCAAAGCCAAACATGGGGATTTCCACAAAGTCGTCGGCATGGTCCATCATGAACTCCGAAGCGCCCGAGAATTCCGTGCCCATGGCCAAGGCCAAAGGACGGTCCAGGGGCAAATTCTCAGGGGTATGCCCTTGGGCGTGTGGCGAGGTCACCACCAGACGGACCCCAGCGGCTTTGAGCCGTTTGACGCAGGCTTCCCTCGGGTCAGGGTCATTCAGATAGCGGTGCAATTCAAGCCACTGAGAGGTGCCTTTCGCAACCCCTTTGTTCCGGTGCCAGGCATTTTCATTTTCAATCAGATGCACGTCCAATAGACCAAACCCATCGGCACTCCGCATCACGGCACTTGCATTTCTGCTTTGGTACACATTTTCCAACACCACCGAAAGATGGCGCGTGCGGTGGGAGGAGACGAGGTCGATTTTGGCCAACCGCGCCTCCGTCAGCAACGGCCGCAAAATGTCTGCGCATTGCATGGCATGCGCGACGTCTTCTGAATGTGGCAGGGGGTATCCCATGGGTCAAAAATGGCGCAAAAAAATCCCCTCACCGAAGCGAGGGGATTTCCATTCGTTGAAACTTGCGGGTCAGACCGTCAAGCCAGCACCTGCCTTGAACTTGACAACGTTCTTGGCTTTGATCTTGATTTCAGCACCTGTCTGTGGGTTGCGGCCCGTACGAGCAGCGCGGTGGCTCACAGAGAAAGAACCGAATCCGACGAGGGACACGCGGTCACCTGACTTGAGGGCACCGTGGATGGCACCAGTGGTAGAGTCGAGGGCGCGAGCAGCGTCGGCCTTTGAGAGACCAGCACCTGCGGCGATGGCGTCGACCAATTGAGACTTGTTCATGAGAATAAGTTGAGATTAAAAAAAAGCTATCGCTGCCAAATGTATATGCGTTTTCTCAGTGTTGACAAGGGTTCGCGGCCATTGGAGGCGATTTTGTGAACAAAGGGCGCTTTGATGTTGATAAGGCCGAGAAAAACAGGAAAAAACCCAATGTTTTTGGGGGTTAGGGGCGTGTTGGGGGCTGCTGTCGCTTGCCTTGCAGGGCCTTTTCAGCCCCTTTTGGCAATGTCGTCGGCCGTCGGCCGCACCCATTCCAGCCCCAAACCGAAGGCTGAAAGCAGCAAATACTCCGGTCCCGTGGCGCCAATCACCCAATGTTGTCCGGCGCACACCAGGCATGCCACCACCCCGAGACTGACCCTCAGGATGCTCAAAAAGTCCGTGTCTCTGCCGGGCTGAGATTCGGGGCCATGGGACCACAACCCCAAACCGTGCAATGCGAGGCAAGCCCAAGGTGCAACGGCGTGGCCTTCTGCCAGGATGCCGGCACATGCCAAGGACATGCACACGAGGTGCAACAGACGGTGAGGACGACGGGCCAAACGGATCATGTGGCAAAATTACGGGCCACGGCGGAGCCCGCTGCAATCTGCCACGCGATACCTTCGTAACATGATCCAACCCTACCAACCGGAGATCCGATTTTCAGACTTGGACGCCTATGGCATCGTGCACAATGCGACCTACATCGTTTACATGGAGCAGGCCCGCATTCATTGGTGGCGGCAAGTGGTGCGTCAAGAGCGATGGGATTGGAGCCAAATTGGCGTTCTCGTTGCCCACCACACCATCGACTATGTCCAACCCGTGAAGTTGGGCGACCCCTTGGAAATTGCGTGCCAAATCGGCGAGGTGGGGGACAAGAGCATGGACGTGCATTACAAGATGTCCTGTGAGGGTCGACTGATTGCCACGGCAAAAACAGTCCTGGTGTGTTTTGACCATGCCCAAAAGTGCACGGTGTCCGTTCCCCAAGCTTGGCGCGAGGCCATTGCAGAGGCGTAGCGCTGAGACCAGAAAGCTCCCCTTGTTGAGCCTCCTTGCGAATGTCGAAGCAACTTCCCCTAAGATGGAGCGTCTTTTCAGTGGTCGATGACAGGGATAAAAGTGTGTAAGAATCTTTTTTTTTGAGGAAAACTTGATTTCTGAGCGCCTCTGCTCCGTGTATATTTGCCGACAAATCGATTCACAACCAAACCCTTCTTCATGAAGCAATTTTTCACCTTGGCGTTGGCCATGGGAACTGCGTTCCTCTCCTTCGCCCAAATCACGAACCTCAGCGTTGAGACCGTTCTCGAGCATGACGGCTCTGTCACAGGCCTCGAAGGTCTTGCGGGCTACACCACGTACCGCGTGTATGCCGAGATGACTTCCAGCAACGACTTCTTGTCCGCCGCTTTTGGCGATGCCGCCAATCCCATGATGATTGGCTGCGATGGCACCATATACCACTCTGAAGGCGTAAACTTCAATTATGCCAATGAAGTCAACCCTTTGTTTTTCGCCACCTTCCCTAGTGGTGAATTTGACAGCTGGTTCACCATTGGTGCGGAGGATGCGAGTGATGGAGTCAACATCCAAAACACAGCCGACACCATGGCACCGGCCTTGGCGTTGTTCAATGCGGGCCAAGGGTTTGTGATCAACGACCCCATTGGAGCTTCATGGTTCAATGTGTTCCCATGCGTGGCGGGCCAAGACATCGCAGAATGTGCTGCGGGTTCACTTGCGTTTGGAGGCGACGACAGCAAAGTGCTTGTGGCACAAATCACAGCCAACGGTGACATTTATGGCCTGATGAACTTCCAAGTGTTTTCCGGAGGTGTTCAACAGGACGAAGGCTCCCAGCAAGTGGGGTTGACGTTCAGTTCGGATGCCATGGATGTGTTTGGATGCACGGACGACATGGCCAGCAACTTCAACATGATGGCCACAGTGGATGACTTGTCGTGCATCTTTCCTTGCACGGTTGAACTCAACCTTGAGAACATTTCCACCCCTTCCTGCAATGGTGAGAACGACGCGGTGATCCAGACGTTCGCCACAGGTGCGCAGGGCGCCGACTACTACTACGTTGATTCCATCGGAGGCGTGGGCCAAAACTTTGGCAACTTTGGCAACTTGGTGGCAGGGATGTACAACATCATCGTAGAAGATGCGGCCGGCTGCACAGACAGCCTTGATGTGGAGATTCCAGTGACAGGTGTGGTGGAAATTGATGTGGAGTTGACCTCGCCGGTTTCTTGCAACGGTGATTCCGATGCGGTGTTGTCTGTCACGAACACCACGGGGGGCTCAGGCATGTACGAATATTACATCTCCACAGACCCAACGATATTGACGACCCAAACAGAATGGACTGGCCTCTCAGGCAACTTGAATCCATCTGTGTATGCCATTGACAGCAACGGTTGCAGTGGCCAGTCCGCGTCGGTCATGATCCAAGACCCGCAGGCCGTAGTGGTGGACTTGTTGGCTCCAACAGGCATTGTGGATGCGAGCTGCGCCAACATTGCTGATGGTGAAATTTATCTGGTTGCCTTCGGAGGCAACGCGCCTCAAACGATTGAATATTCCGTGGACGGGGTGAACTTTGGCCCAAGTCCATTGATGGTGTCTGGTGGCACTTACACCGTGACTGCCATGGATGTTTATGGTTGCACAGGCACAGTGGAAAACGAAGTGGTGATTGGTCCTGATGCCATTGCCGTCAATGCTTTGGGTGAACCTGAGTCTTGCTTTGGCGAGAACGACGGCATGGTGTCTTGGGCTCCTGTGGGAGGTCAAGGTGCATACAGCTTCAGCTTTGGAGGCAATGCGACAACGGAATCAGCGGTCTTGGACTTGATGCCAGGCGAATATGAAGTCTCTGTGACAGACGAAGACATGTGCACTGAAACGGTGATGGTGGTGGTGGAAGCCGCGGCAGAGATTGTCACTTCGACCTCGGTGTTGGACGTCCTTTGTGCGGGTGAAAACGATGGCGAAGTCACGGTTTCAGCGGAAGGTGGCACCGGGTCTTTCCAGTTCAGCGACGATGGAAACAACTTCTCCGACAACAATGTGTTTGACGACCTATTGGCAGGCGACTACACTTTCTTCGTCCAGGATGAGAATGGATGCTCGGCTGGAGCAAACGCCACTGTGGCAGAAGGCGGTGCCATCTCGATCACAGGCATTGTGTCAGAAGGAGACGTGACAGGAGAGGGCAGCATTGACATCACCGTCACTGGGGGCACACCGCCGTATGAATACGAGTGGATTGGTCCTGGTGTCTCTGGCACCACAGATGCCGACTTGGAAGGCATTTCTTCGGGCACTTACATTGTGGAAGTCACTGACGACAATGGCTGCAGCAATTCCGAATCGTTCAACTTAACGACAGATGTGCAAGAAATTGCAGCGGGCCTGTCGGCTTCCGTCTTCCCCAACCCATCACAAGGGCTCTTCGTGGTGGACATTGCGGGAAGCATGCAAAATTTGTCCATTCCCTACCAAGTGGTGGATGCGGGTGGACGCGTGTTGCTTGAGGACCAATGGAACGTGGGTACTGGATCATTTCGAACCACCCTTGATTTGACGAGTGCCGAGGCCGGAATGTACAGGTTGGTGATGATGGCGAATGGCCGTCCAACCTCTGTCCAGATTGTCAAGATGCATTGATGTCTGACGAAAAATGAACTCCGAAAGGGCCCCTCAATGGGGCCCTTTTTTTGTGCCTTGGTCTTTGACATTTCCGATGAGTGACGTTGGGTCGTGTAAAAATATTTGGAATTATGTGTAATTATATCGAACTTTATAAGCCTATGGTGCGTATCTGTCTTTGAAATTCGACAGTTCGTCTACAACCAGGCTAAATGATTCACACATGAACGCTACCCTCCATAAGACCATTGCAGCCGGCAGTCGGCTTGTCACATTGATGCTGATGGCTTTTGCCTTCCATGCATCTACAAGCGCGCAAACGCCTTACTATCTCACGGTCGAGTCTGCCTCAGCAGTTGGCACAGGGGGGACGGTGTACCGTTTCTATGT
>JBELJW010000057.1:0-10784 GCA_042089975.1 Flavobacteriales bacterium
TTCAGCGGCGCCTATCGCCTGCTGCCAGATGGGGGCAACCGCCGGCAGTGATGAAAACCATGCTGGTGTCGGTGCCCAAGAGGTTGGTCACTTCGTCCAAGCTTTCAATCGCAGCATTTTTGCCCACCTCGGGAAGAGAGCCTGCGCCTTGACCTCCAGTGAGGGTGGCCCCCAATTGAATTTTTCTGGGCACTGGGCTGATGTCCAAGGCCTGAGCATCGGTGTTGCAGACGATGAAGTCGACGCCGTTGATGCCTTGTTCAAACATGGTGTTCACGGCATTGGAGCCGCCACCACCTACACCGATGACTTTGATCGGAGAGTTGGACGATTGAGGGAGATTGAAATGCATGGAAGGTTGTTTTCGGATGGAAGGGAGGTGAGGTAGGGTCAGGCGACGTCGGTCTCGAACCAGGTCTTGATGTTGTTCATGAAGGCCTTGCCAAAGTCTCGTTTGGGTTTGGCCGTCTCCGTCGAGTCGTCTGTGGATTTGGCGCGGATGCGATCGTATCCTTTGATCACCAACCCCACGCCGGTGGAGTAGGATGGAATGGAGGTGTCTTCCGGAGCATTGGTGATGTGCTCGCCTGGGAAACCAAGGCGGCAATCAAGGCCTGTCACAAATTGGAACAGTTGTGTCACATGCTTCAATTGGGACCCACCTCCGGTCAAGACAATTCCGCCAATGAGCTGGTCCCCAAATCCTGAACTTCGCACCTCGTAGTGCACATGTTCAATGATCTCTGTCATCCGAGCCTCAATGATTTGTGACAAGGTGCGAAGGGCAATCTCCTTGGGCTTGCGTCCCGTGAGTCCAGGGATGCAGACAATTTCATTCGCTTTGGTCTCCTGTGCCAGAGCCGATCCAAACTTCTTTTTGAGTTGCTCTGCTTGGCGCTTCATGATCTGACATCCCTGGCGGATGTCGTCGCTGATGACATTGCCACCGAAGGGGATGACAGCCGTGTGGCGGATGATGCCGTCTTGGAAAATCGCGATGTCGGTGGTGCCACCTCCGATGTCGACCAACGCGACACCAGCTTCTTTCTCCTCTTCGGAAAGCACAGAGGCGGCAGAGGCGAGCGGCTCAAGGATGAGTTGGTCCACCTCGAGGCCAGCCTTGCGGATGCACTTGTAGATGTTCTGTGCGGCGGCCATTTGTCCTGTGATGATGTGAAAATTGGCTTCCAGCCTCACGCCAGACATCCCAATGGGGTCTTTGATGCCTTGCTCGTTGTCCACGGTGAATTCCTGCGGAATCACGTGAAGGATTTCCTCTCCGGGTTGCATCACCAGTTTGTGCATGTCCTCGATCAAGGCCTCAATGTCTTGCAAGCCAATCTCTGCTTCCAGGTTTTCCCGCGTGATCAAACCTCGATGTTGCAAGCTCTTGATGTGTTGTCCTGCAATGCCCACATTGACCAGCTGGATTTGCGCACCGACCTTTTCCTCCGCTTCCTGCACAGCTTGCTTGATGGAGGCGACGGTGCGGTCAATGTTGGCCACCACCCCTCTGGAGACCCCCACGGATTCACTTCGGCCGTAGCCCAAGAGTTCAATTTTTCCAAACTCGTTCTTGCGTCCAATAAAGCAGGCGATTTTGGTCGTTCCAATGTCGAGTCCGACGACGATTTCGTTGGTGTTGGTGTTGTCTTGGTTCTCCATCATGGGTAGCGTTGTGCAATCACTTGATCGCGGTAGGTGAGGTCAATGCGTTGGTACGTTCTCAGGTTGCCGCGCTCGATGTGTGCGCGGTAAAAGGCGAGGAGGTTGCGTTTTTTATGCTGGACGTCCTTGTCATTTCCGAGCACAATGTGGTGGCCCGCAAGACGAGGGTGGAGCACGAGCTCTCCTTGGTCGTTGATGGAGAGTTGGTCGGTCAGGGCATCCCAAAAGAGATCTCCTTCCGTGGCCTTGACGAAGCGGAAGCCCATGGTGGCCTGGGTTTCACGGTCCACGTGCATCACTGGGATGTGCGGTGTGTGGTAGGCATCCAGCTCCATGGTTTTGCCTTCCTCGTCGAGGTAAAAGTCGCGGCCTCCGTTGACGTGCACCCGGAGAAGGGGCATCCTTTGCCAAACATCAATGTGCAAGGTTCCATCCATGGTGGGGTAGGCCTCAGCGTGGGAACAAGGCCCCATGGTTTCCAGATGTTCCACCATGGACTGGAGATCGACATCGCCCAACAATTCTCCTTCGAGTCTCGTCGTGCCAAGTTGCTCGGCTATGCGTCGTCCATTGAGAAATTCGGCTTGGGCTGCATCTTTCACATTCACCTCAATGGATTGCACACGCCGTTCGGCAGCTTGTGTGCCGGCGAATCCGAGCACCGCGAAGAGTGCGGCGAGGGAGAGGAGGGTGCTGAGGATGCGTGCAATCATGTCGTCAGTTCCGGCGGCCCTGCATGTGCTGGAGGGCTTTGGGAACCAAGCGATCGATGTCGCCTGCCCCTGCCGTCACCAACACATCCACGGGACATGCCTTCAAGGAACCGAAGATGGAATCTGAAGTGCAGAGTTGCTTGTGGGGTGTCGAGATGTTATCAAACAGCCATTGTGCATCAACACCGGGGATGGGCGCCTCACGGGCAGGGTAAATGGGGAGCAACATGACGCGGTCTGCCAACGCGAGAACTTCGGAAAATTCTTGGACAAAATCTCGGGTCCTCGAATACAAATGGGGTTGAAACACCAGGGTGAGATGTCGTTGGGGCCAACGCTCTTTGACGGCTTCAATCAGTGCCCTCAACTCCGTTGGATGATGCGCATAGTCGTCGATGTACACCGCATGGGGCGTATCCAAATGCACATCCATGCGCCGGTGGACCCCCTGAAATTCAGACACCACACGGGCAATGACTTCTTGGGAGGCACCGGCGTGGTGTGCCAGGGAGGCCGCCACCAAGGCATTGGCAGCATTGTGTTTCCCAGGCATCGAGGGACGGGCGTGGAAGTGGATGCCGCCGTCCTCTTCTATTCGGCCAATGTGGAATTCCACCGTGGCTCCCTCAGGGTGGAGGACCGCCAAATGGTCGGCATCGGCTGGCAGGGCTTGGCCTGCTTCGCACAGCGCAAAGCGCTCCAGTTTGGGGCCGGAGCCATCCTTGGCATGAGGCCACTCCAGGTCCATGGGGAGGAGGAGCACTTCTCTTGTTTGCTGGCCAAACTGTGCAAACGCCTCTTCCAGGGCCAACGACGTTCCATAGACATCGAGGTGGTCGGGGTCAAGGGTCGTGATGGCTGCATGGGTGGGATGCAGGTGGTGGAAGCTTCGGTCAAATTCATCCGCTTCCACCACGTGCCAAGTGGCCGACTGGGAGGTCAAATGGTTGGTTCCATGGGAGTGGTCGATGCCCCCAAGAAAGGCGTGGCATCGGTCCGGCATTTCCCAGAGCATGGCGGCAAGCCAATTCGATGTCGTGGTCTTTCCATGGGTGCCAGCCACCGCCAGGGTGGGCTTTTGGGAGGTCAATTGGCCCAAGAGTTGGGCACGCTTCATGGGCACGTGTCCTTGCGCTTTGAAGTGCAGCAAGTGGGACAGGTGCGCCGGCATCGCAGGAGTGTAGACTACGGTCAAAGTGTCAGGGCCAGCCTCACGTGCCCAAGGGGGAAGGACCTCAGGGTCATCTTGGTGGGTCACCCACAATCCCTCTTCTTGAAGTGCATCGAGAAGAGGGGAAGGCTGCGCATCGTACCCTCCTACCACGTGCCCAAGGCTTTGAAGATGCCGGGCAAGGGCACTCATCCCAATGCCGCCCATGCCCAAGAAGAACACGTGCTTTGTCATGCAACGAGCTTTTCCAATTCATCCACCACATCGGACGCCGCTTGGGGCCTTGCCGCCTGACGCATGGCTGTCCCCATGGCTTCGCACTTAGGGCGGTCGGCGATCAAAGATTGGAGGTGATGGCCCAGTTGGGTCTGAACCTGGTCGTCGCGAAGGAGCAGGGCGCCGCCCAACTCTGTAAGACTCCGGGCATTGTGGGTTTGGTGGTCCTCCGCAACATGTGGGGAAGGGACCAAAATGCTCGGTTTCCCCACCAAGGCAAGTTCAGCAATGGACATCGCTCCCGCCCGGGAGGCAATGAGGTCTGCAGCTTGGTAGGCCAGGTCCATTCGGTCAATGAATCCTTTGCAGATCACTCCATCGCAGGGGTGGGCATTCAGCCAAGCTTGGCAAGCATCGAGGTACCGCGCGCCGCATTGCCACAAGATTTGGTAGCCCCGCTCGGACAACCTTGGTTTCCTTGACAAGATGTTTTGCACTGCTTCGTTCATGGACTGGGCACCCAAGCTGCCTCCCATGATGAACACCATGGGTCCTTCTTTGGGCAGTCCCCAATGGCCCCGTGCGGCACCGAGGTCAGGCGACGCTTTATCCATCAATTCCCGCACGTGGGCGCGAAGTGGATTGCCTGTTTGCACGATGCGATCCTTCGGAAACCAACGGTCCAGTCCTGGGAGTCCTGCGCAAATCCGGTCCACCCGCTGGGCCAACAGCCGGTTGGTGATGCCAGGAAAGCTGTTTTGCTCTTGGATGAGGGTGGGGATGCCTTTGCGCACGGCTTGGTCCAACAAGGGCCCGCTCGCAAACCCTCCGACGCCCACCACAACCTGAGGCTTTTGAGCGCGCAGGATGCGCCTCGCTGCCCAAAGGCTGTGGAGCAATTTGAAGGGGAAACTGAGGTTTTGGGTGCTGGTCCAACGGCGGTTCAATCCACTGATCCACAGTCCATCGATGCTGTACCCTGCCGCCGGGACTTTGTCCATTTCCATCCTTCCCAAGGCGCCCACAAAGTGAACTTCTGCTTGGGGATTTCGCCGTTTGACCTCATCGGCGATGGCCAATGCGGGGTGGATGTGTCCGCCTGTGCCTCCTCCTGAAATCACAACCTTTGTCAGTATGGACATGGCGGCTATTTGAGGGTGTTTCCAGACGTTTCGCCCTTCCCATTCAACACCACCCTGGAGACGGCGAGCATCATGCCAATCGACAAACAGGTGAACAGAAGGGAGGTTCCGCCATAGCTCACCAGGGGCAACGGCTGGCCAGTGGTGGGGAACAAACGCACCGACACCCCCATGTTGACCAAAGCCTGGACAGTGATCATCAGCCCCAAACCAAGAACGAGGTTTTGGCCAAATGGATGGTCGCACTTGATGGCCGTTCGCGAGGCGCGAAAGAGGAGGGCGAGGTAAAGCAACACCAGCCCGAGTCCCCCCAAGATGGCCCCCCACTCTTCCACAATGAAGGCAAAGATCATGTCGGAATAGGGATGGGGGAGGAAGTTCCTTGAAGTGCCAGATGCTGGGCCATGTGGGAACAGCCCGCCCTTGTGGATGGCGATTTGGGCCAACTCGATTTGGTAGTCCTCGTCGCTGCTGACCTGAGGTTGACCTGTGGCAAATCCCGTGAAGCTCTCCATCCTGTTGGCCCATGTTGCAAACCTCGGAAGGGCATCGGGCGCCGCCTTGCCCACCCCGTAAAGCCCCAACAGACCCGAGAAGGCAAGCCCCGTCATCAGCACCACTTGTTTCCATGGCAATCCTCCAACAAAGAGCATGGCAAAACAAATGGCCCCGAGCATGGCAGCTGTCGAAAAGTCAGAGGGCACGATCAATCCACAGACGAGCGCGATTCCAGCGAGAATGGGGGCTGTGCCTTGCCAAAAGTCGTGCAAGACTTCCTTGCGGACATGAAGCTGTCGGGCCACCCAAAGGACCAAGGCAAGCTTGGCAAAATCAGACGTCTGCACCGTCAACCCAATGAAGGGAATTTTGATCCAACGACGTGCGTCGTTGATGTCGGTGCCAAACAACAACGTGAAGACCAAGGCGGCGATGGCAAACACCAACAGGATGTTGGCCAGTTTGCTGAAGTACTTGAAGTGGATCCTGTGCACGCCAAACATGACCAACCACCCCCCTGAAAGCAGCGCGATCTGCTTGAAGAGGAATTTGGCGCTGTTGCCGTCGGCTTTGTAGGCAAGGGTGCTGATTGCGCTGTATACGGTGACCAAGGAGGCCAAAGTGAGCACCAGGGCGATGCCCCAAAGCACGCGGTCGCCTTCCAACCGCTCTCGTATGCTGGCGAGGATCTCGTTCATGACACCGTCAAGGAGACGTCCATTCAGAGGGCGCGGACGGCCTGTTTGAAACTGCGTCCACGCTGTTCGTAGCTCCCGAACAAGTCAAAACTAGCGCATGCTGGAGACAGCAGTGCCGTTTCGCCAGGCAACCCGAGCTGGTAGGCCAAGGCCACTGCCTCTTCTGCCGACGCCACGTCATGGCTCGTTTCCACGAGTTCGTCGAAGGCCTTGTGAAGCGGCGCATTGTTCTTGCCCATGCAAATCATGTGCTTGACTTTGTCCTTGACAAGCGGCGCCAAGGTGCTGTAGTCGTTCCCTTTGTCGATGCCACCTGCGATCCAAATGACAGGTGAAGTGGCACATTCAAGGGCGTACCATGCGCTGTTGACGTTGGTCGCCTTGGAGTCGTTGATGAAGGTGATTCCGTTGACTTCTGAAACGAATTCCAGGCGGTGTTCCACGCCTTCGAAACTTTGGAGGCTCTCGCGGATGCCTTCTTTCCTGAGGTCCAAGATGCGGCCTGTCATGCCCGCTGCCATGGAGTTGAAGAGGTTGTGCTTCCCCTGCATGGCCAATTTTTGAATGGTCATTGTGAATGAATTGAAATGTTGGAGGATGAATTGTGAATTGTCGTTGGGGTCCAAACCACCTCCCCGGCCATCGGTGGCGACCTCGTCGAGAGGGCGCTCCGCGCTGAGGGGGAGGAGTTGGGCGGAAGTGCCATGCTGGTCAAGCATGCGCTTGGTCCAGGTGCAGTCCGCGTTGTAAATCAGATGGTCGCTGGAGGTTTGGGCGGCCGTGATGCGCCACTTGGAAGCGGCGTAGTTGTTCATGTTGTTGTTGTAGCGGTCCAAATGGTCAGGGGTGATGTTCAGCAGCACCCCCACATCTGGACGGAAGGTTGAGGTTCCGTCCAATTGAAAGCTGCTCACCTCGACCACTGTCGCCTGCGCAGGTTCATGGCCGTTTGCCACCCTTTCGGAAAGGCGACGCGCCCAGCTCGTGCCAATGTTGCCCACGCAGTCCACGTCCCACCCTTCCTTTCGGAACATGTGGTCGATCATGGCGGTGGTGGTGGTCTTCCCATTGGCACCTGTCACCCCAATGACGGGGGTGTCATGTCCCAATCTTTGGTGGATTCGGGCGGCATACTCGATGTCGCTGATGACTTCCCACCCTCGGGTCTTGCAAGCGACGATGACCTCCGCGTCTTCTGGGATGCCAGGGCTCTTGACCACGGTGTGAACGGTGGGCCATTCGTCCATGCGGTGTCCACCCGCTTCGTGGTCGATGCCTTCGGATTCGAGCTCTGCCACTCCCGGGCCATTGCCCGCATCACTGACCAAGACATGGGCCCCCACCGACCTCGCCAAAAGGGCGGAGCCTACGCCGCTTTCGCCGGCGCCAAGTACGAGGATGGGGTCCTGGAGGTTCATGGGAGATCAGCGGACTTTGAGGGTGACAATGGTGACCACAGCGAGGAGGATGCCAACAATCCAAAACCTTGCAGTGATTTTGGATTCAGGCATGTTTTGCTTTTGATAATGGTGGTGCAAGGGCGCCATGAGAAACACGCGCCTTCCCTCCCCATGTTTTTTCTTGGTGTGACGAAACCACGCCACTTGAATGACCACACTGAGGTTTTCAATCAGGAAGATTCCGCAGAGGACAGGGATGAGCAATTCCTTGCGGATGGCGATGGCGAACGTCGCGATGATGCCACCGAGCGCGAGGGAGCCTGTGTCCCCCATGAAGACCTGTGCGGGGAAGGCGTTGTACCACAGAAAGGCCACGCACGCTCCAACAAAGGCGGCGATGAACACCACCAACTCCTCGGAGCCAGGGATGTACATGATGCTCAGGTAATCCGCAATCACCGTGTTGGAGCTGACATACGCGAGGACGGCCAATGCCATGCCTATGATGGCACTCGTCCCGGTGGCCAATCCGTCGATGCCGTCCGTCAAATTCGCCCCGTTGCTGACGGCGGTCACCACCAGGATGACCAAAGGAATGAAAACGATCCAAACGTAAGAGGCGGCATCTTCCATGGCCCACGACAGGAGCCAGGCGTAGTCGAAGTGGTTGTCCTTGATGAATGGAATGGTGGTTGCGGTGGAGCGCACTGTGGCCCAGGTGCCATCGTCGGCCAGTTCTTTCACAGCGATGTCGGGGTGCCACACCATGGCCGCTCCCAAAATCAATCCCATGCCCACTTGCCCAATCACCTTGAAGCGGCCGGCCAATCCTTCCTTGTTCTTCTTGAACACCTTGATGTAATCGTCGATGAAACCGATGGCGCCCAGCCACACGGTGCTGAGGATCATCAATTGGGTGTAGACATTGGTCAAATCCGCGAACAGCAGGGTGGGGATCAAGATGGCGCCAAGGATGATCAACCCGCCCATGGTGGGGGTGCCTTGCTTGTTCATTTGGCCTTCAAGGCCCAAATCACGGACGATTTCACCTACTTGTTTGAGTTGCAGCCACTCAATGATGCGCTTGCCAAAAGCGATGCCCACCACAAGCGACGTGAGCAAACTCATCGCGGCGCGGAACGAGACGAAGCTGAACAGACCGGCGCCTGGCAGGTCGTACATCTCTCGGAGGGTGGTGAACAGGTGGTAGAGCATGGCTTAGGTCAATGGCGGTTCAGGTGGTGGGGGCGAAGGCCAATTGAAGTTCTTGTCGGTCGTCGAAGGGGTGTTTTTCTCCTCCTATGTCTTGGTAGGTTTCGTGCCCTTTGCCGGCCACCAAGACGATGTCGCCAGGCTCAGCGAGCGCGGCTGCGGTTCGTATGGCTTCGCGTCGGTCGACGATGGTCAGGCATTTTCGTCGCTCGATGGGGTCCAAGCCAGCTTCCATGTCCTGCAGAATGGCCTGCGGCTCTTCCGTGCGGGGATTGTCACTGGTCAAAATCACCCTGTCCGACCCTTGTGCGGCGCTCTTCGCCATGACGGGGCGCTTGGCAGCATCGCGATCTCCACCACAACCCACCACAGTGATGACCTTTTCACCGCCCGTTCTGACATGGGCAATGGTCTTCAGGACATTGTCAAGTGCATCTGGGGTGTGGGCGTAGTCCACAAGGGCAGTGATGTTGTCCCGCGCGGGGACGCGTTCAAACCTCCCTGCGGGGGCTTTCAGCAGAGACATCTGGGTCAAGGTGTGCAGTGGGTCAGACCCAAGCATTTTGGCGACGACATACACGGCCAGGAGGTTGGAAGCATTGAAGCCTCCGACGAGTTGGGAGTACAATTCTTGGCCGTCCAGGTGAAGTACGAGGCCCGTGATTTGGTTTTCCACGATGCGGGCGCGTTCCTCTGCAATGCCTTGGACGGCCATGGTCCAGACCCGGGCCTTGGTGTCAGCCACCATGTCTTCGCCGTGCGGGTCGTCCGCATTGATGGCGGCAAAGGCCCCAGACGGAAGGCGGTCAAAGAGTTGTTTTTTGGCCTTGATGTAGGCATTGAAATCCCCGTGGTAGTCCAAATGGTCATGGGTGATGTTGGTGAACACCGCGCCTTCGAATTGGGTCCCTGCCGTGCGCTCCTGCGCAATGGCATGCGAACTCGCCTCCATGAACACATGGGTGCACCCTGCATCTGCCATTTCGCGGAACAGCGCTTGCAGTTGAAGGGCGTCAGGGGTGGTGTGGGTGGCGGGAATGACACGGTCCACAATCTTGTTCTCCACGGTGCCCAGCATCCCCGCCTTCCGGTCGAGCAAGCGGTACAATTGATGAAGCAACGACACCGTGGTGGTCTTGCCATTGGTGCCTGTCACAGCGACCACCTTCATTTCTTTGGAAGGATGGTTGTGAAAGGCCGCCGCAATGTGGCCCAAGGCTGCCGCACTCGATTTGACTTGGACCAAAGTAACGTGGTCGGGCGCTTCTTCGGGCATGGTTTCACACACGATGCAAGCCGCACCAGCCGCAATGGCCTGAGGGATGAAGTCGTGGCCGTCCGTGACCGTTCCTGGCACCGCCACGAACAACCCCAACGCTTGGACCTGTCGTGAGTCCACGGCGATGTGCTCCACAGCAGCGTGTGTGGTGCCTCGGACTTCGAGGATGCGTGCGTCGTAGAGGAGGTCAGAAAGCAATTTCACGAGAGACGTAGTTGAATGGTGGTGAGTTCAGTTCGCAGGGGAGTGCCCGGTGCAATGGACTGGGACTTGACCGTCCCAAGGCCATCGTATTTCACATGCAGACCTGCATTTTCCAGCAGATACAAGGCATCTCGAAGCCCCATCCCGCGTACATCGGGAATGGCGGATTCAAGGATGGCCCTTTCCGTGAGGGTGGCTTGTGTGTCGCCCGTTTTCACGGTCACCCAGTCGGCGTCAATGCCTTGTGTATGGTCCATGCCAATGGTTTCGTAAATCGTGGTCAAAGCGCGGCGGGCACCATCGTTGGATGCGGGCATCCCCGGCATTTCGGCAAGCTGCCCGCGCGTCATGGTATGGAAGGCCGGGTCCGTGGCATAAATCAAATCGGCCACATCTTTGAAGACTGGTGCGGCAATGGTGCTGCCGTAATAGCTGCCACTCTTGGTGTCGGCAATCACCACCACACACGAATAGCGGGGTTGTTCTGCCGGAAAGTAACCGGCAAACGAGGCCCTGTATCGTCCCACTGCATAGCCATTGCCAGTGGCGATGCGTGCCGTCCCTGTTTTGCCGGCGACGGTGT
>JBELJW010000001.1:0-26320 GCA_042089975.1 Flavobacteriales bacterium
AGGTCCAGATATGCCTCTGTTTCGGCACCGCCTCCCGAGGGGGCGGATGTGACGTCTTCCGCTTGCAGGCCGAGCACGTCCCGCACAAAGGCCTGGAAGGTGTTCCTAAGAACCTCCAAATCCGCGGCCGTCAAGGTGGTGAGACCTGCCGCTGCGCTGTTGATGGATTTCACGGCGTCGAACAAGGTGGCAATCAAGATGGGCGTGTTGAAGTCGTCGTTCATCGCTCCTCGACATTTTGCCGCGAAAGCCTTTGCGTCGAAAGATGTCTCTCCCTCAGAAGGCCCAAGACCTTCAAGTGTGACCATGGCCTTCTCCAGCTTCGAGAGCCCCTTTTCTGCTGCCTGAAGGGCCTCATTGCTGAAGTCCAAGGTACTGGCATAGTGGCCCATGAGCATGAAGAAGCGAACGGTCATCGGGCTGTACCCTTGTTCCAAGAGTTTGTGGTTGCCCGTGATGAGTTCTTCGGGGGTGAATCCATTGCCCTCCGATTTGGACATTTTGCGGCCGTTCACCGTGAGCATGTTGCCATGCATCCAGTAGCGCACCGGACGCTCTTCTCCGTTGGCCCCAACATTTTGGGCGATTTCACACTCGTGGTGGGGGAATTTGAGGTCCATGCCTCCACCGTGGATGTCGAAGGTTTCACCCAAATATTTGGTGCTCATGACAGAACATTCGAGGTGCCACCCTGGAAAACCCATGCCCCATGGGGAAGGCCATTGCATGAGGTGGCTCGCATCGGCGGCCTTCCAAAGGGCGAAATCAAGGGGATCCCTCTTTTCACTTTGGCCATCGAGGTCACGTGTGTTCGCCATGAGCTCGTCAATTTTCCGTCCAGACAATTCCCCATAAGGGTGGTCCTCACTGAATTGCCGAACACTGAAGTAGACACTGCCGTTGACTTCATAAGCATACCCGTTGCCCATGATCTTCTGGATGGACTCGATTTGCTCCACGATGTGTCCCGTGGCGGTGGGCTCGATCGAGGGCCGCAGGATGTTGAACACGTTCATCACATCGTGGAAGTCGTTGGTGTACCGTTGCACCACCTCCATGGGTTCGATGTTTTCAAGCCGGGCCTTCTTGCCAATTTTGTCCTCCCCATCGTCCGTGTCTCCCGTCAAATGGCCCACATCGGTGATGTTCCTCACGTAGCGCACGTTGAATCCGAGGTGTTGAAGGTACCGGTAGACAATGTCGAAGGTCAAGAACGTGCGGACGTTGCCCAAGTGCACATTGCTGTAGACCGTCGGTCCACAGACGTACATGCCCACAAAGGGCGGATGGATCGGCTCGAAAGGCTCTTTGGTTCGTGTCAGGCTGTTGCTGATGTGCAGGGAGTCCATGGTCGTCGGTTCGGGTTCACTTGCAAAGAAAAGACCAAACAACGCATCCTGTCCGCCCGTTTGTCACACCTTCTCAACCATCGACAGGTGGAGAAATGCCTTCCAGAATGTGGGCCACCAACCCCTGGACATCGTGTTTTGGGCGCCAACCCCAATCCTTTTGGGCTGCCGTGTCGTCCAAGCTGTTGGGCCACGACGCTGCAATGTCTTGCCGGGCATCTGGGACGCAGTGCATGGCAAAACCTGGAACGGTCTGTCGGATGGCTTTGGCCAATTCGTCCGGGGTGAAGGAACAGCCTTGGAGGTTGTAAGACGTACGAACACGGATGTTGTGGACGGGTGCCTCCATCAACTCCAAGGTGCCACGCACGGCGTCCTCCATGGTCATCATGGGAAGCCGCTCGTCGGGTGCCAAATAGCATTGCAGCGTGCGATCTTCCAACGCCGCTTGGAAGGCCTCCACGGCGTAGTCCGTCGTTCCTCCTCCGGGTTCAGACCGGAACCCAATCAATCCGGGGTAGCGAACGCTGCGAACATCTACGCCAAATTTGTCGTGGTAGTACTGGCACCACAATTCTCCTGACACCTTCGACACCCCATAGACTGTGGTGGGGCACAGGTTGGTCTCTTGCGGAGTGAGGTCTTTGGGAGCGTTGGGGCCAAACACCGCCATGGAGCTGGGCCAAAAAATCTGCTTCACCATGCCTCTTCGCGCCGCTTCCAAGGTGTGCAGCAAGGGGTTCATGTTGAGCCCCCAAGCGGCCAAGGGTGCCGACTCCCCTTTGGCAGAAAGCATGGCCACAAGCATGTACACGGTATTGGGTTGGGTCCGCTCGATCAAGTGGTCGAGGGCATCCTTGTCCTGGGCATCGCAAAGGATGAACTCACTCGCCTCAGCTTGGGGATGTGGCACAGGCCGTATGTCCGACAGGGTGACGCGCTCGGCGCCATATTTTGTCTGCAGTGCAAGCATGAGTTCGACGCCCAATTGTCCTGCAGCGCCAACGATGAGATGATTGCTCATGAAACGAAGGTAGTGCGAGGGTACCTTTGGAAGGTGAATGCAAACGAGTTTCAATACGATTTGCCCGACCAGGCCATTGCCAAACATCCCGTTGAACCACGTCGCGCGGCGCGCCTGTTGGTGAGGCACGTGGACGGAACGTTGGAGCATGTCACCTTTGAATCGTTTGTTCCCCAGTTGGAGCAAGCGGGTGCAGATGGTGTTTGGGCGAACGACACCAAGGTGTTGCACGCACGCATCCTTGCGACCAAAACCACCGGAGGAAAACTGGAGGTGTTCCTTTTGGCCCCATTGGAGGGCCCCATGGAGCAGGTCTTGTCCAGCCGCAAGCCGGTGCGTTGGAAGGCCATGGTGCGCAATGCCAAAAAGTGGTCGAACGGCCAAGCGACGGCCACAGGAACCCGATGTGCGATGGCCATTTCCTTGGAGGATGTGGCGGACGATGGCACGAGGATCGTCAAGCTGGCGTGGTCCTCCTTGGAGGTCCCGGAGGACGTTCCTGCACCCGGCACTTTTGCAGAAGCATTGGACGATTTGGGCAAAACCCCTTTGCCACCCTACATGCGACGCGCTGCGGAGGAAGCCGACAAGGAAGACTACCAAACGGTGTTCGCCATGTCGCCTGGAAGTGTTGCCGCCCCCACCGCAGGACTTCATTACGACGACCTTTTGCTCAAGGAGATGGGGGATGCAGGTTTGGGCTTGCAGCGCTTGACGCTCCATGTTGGCGCCGGCACCTTCAAGCCGCTTGGCGAGGGAGACATCATGGCCCATGACATGCATGCTGAACGTTGCATCGTCACCCGAGAAGCATTGACGATGATGCGCGACCAGCACAAACGGGTGGCCACAGGAACGACGAGCTTGAGGACCTTGGAAAGCCTGTTTTGGTTGGCCGCTGGCCACAAGTTGAACGGACATTGGTGGTCGAGCCTGCCCCAGCGATCGCCTTATGGAGAATTGAAAGAAGCGGTGACCAAATGGGGTTGGACGGACCAAGAAGCGCTGGACCATCTCTTGGCCAATGCCCCTTGGGACGAGGGTGGCCGGTGGTCGTTCGAGACGCAGCTCATGGTTGTGCCAGGCTACACGGTCCGGATGGCCCAGGGTTTGGTGACCAACTTCCACCAACCTGGAAGCACCTTGCTATGTCTGGTTGCTGCCTTCATTGGACAGGATGCCTGGAAGGGCGTGTACGAAGAGGCATTGGGCCAAGGGTACCGTTTCCTTAGCTACGGAGACGGAAGCCTGCTGTGGCGGTCCTGATGGCCTTCACGCACAAGCCCCGCCAAATGGCAGGGCTTGCAAGTTCCATCGACGAAAGGGTGGATCAATTCGTCTGACGACGGTTGTCGTCAATGTCTGCTGCTTTTTGCATGGTGCTCAACACGGTGAACGGGAAGTTGGTCCTTGCCCGAGTGGCCAAGGTGCTTTGCTCTTCCAAGTACGAATCCTTGGTGCCCGCTTCCTTCACGCTGACAGGAGCGATGACCCACACGCCATCTTTGCCGACAATGGGACTTGACATGTTGCCCACTGGAATGGCAAAGGCCGCACCAGCCACCTTGGGTTCCATGGATGCGCCACTGCCGCGAACGGTCGGGAACTTGATGCTCAAATCTCGGCCGGTCTTCACCGTTTCACCAACGGCAGCAGCGACCTCATCGAGGTCGGCTCCATCCATTTTTGACGCGTAGAGTTTGCCCTTTGCTTCGTTCATGGCCCCTTCACGCATTTCTTCACGTACGTTTTCCAAGGAGGGAACCCCAGCTTTTTTGCTGGCGTCAAGGTGGGCCACGATGTAGAAGTCAGACGTAAGGATGGGGTTGGAAACTTCTCCTGCTTCACTGCGGTAAGTCCATGCCACAATTTCAGAGGCATCGCGGATCCCTGCGATGGCAAGAGCAGAGGGTGCAATGCTGTTCGCTTCGCCCGTTGCGTAACCGGCTTCTTCCGCCGCGCTCATGAGACTTTCCTTGTCCGTGGCGTTGATCGCAAATTCGCTGGCCATTGCGTAAGCATCTCGTGCTGTCAAAGCCGATGCGGCCAATGGCTTGGAAATGAAGGTGACGCTGGCTTCTTCAATTTCAGATCGGCGGTCGAGCACTTCAATCAAATGTATCCCATAGGTGGTTTCCACCCACCCGACAGAACCGACAGGCTTGTTGAAGCAGAAATCTTCAAAAGGCTTGACCATACGGCCTTTGGGGAAAAAGTCGTACACCCCACCTGTCGCCTTGGATCCGGGGTCACCGCTGAAGCGCTGCACCAAATCCTCGAAGTCCCCACCGTTCCGAAGCACGCCCTTCAAACTGTCAGCACGCGCACCTAGCTCAGCCATTTCAGCCTTGTCTTTGGCATCCTTCGCAGAGAGCAAAATGTGACGGCACTTGGCGGCTTCATCAGGAACCATGCTGCGCTTGGTCACTTGGGCAAGCTGCATTTGCCCATTTTTGCTGTATGGACCGACAATGGTTCCTACGGGCTCGCTGAAGAACTTGGATTCGTTCACATCGAGCTCGACCTGTGCCAGGCGGAGGTTGCGAACGTCTGCAGACCCACCGTTGGCCTTCAAAGCGAAGGCATCGACGTTCTCAGCATCGGCCCAATTTTCTGCAGTCGTTTCCATCTCCACCTCCATGGCTTTGATGTCAGACTGACTCGCCCCAAGGGGAATCTTCACGTAGGAAATGTCGCGTCCTTCTGTTTGCTGGAATTTGGGGTCGTTTTTGTGTGCATTGTAGTACCGCTTGACGTCGCTTCCAGTTACGCTCACTTCGTCGTCGTTGATGTTCTTGTACAATTTGGCGACATACTTGATCTCCGCCTTCTTCTCCGTGTTGATGTAGTCGTATTTCCCTTCGAGGCTGTTGGTGTACAGTGCATCGCTGAGCAAGGCGTCCATCTTTTCTTTTTTACGCTTGGCGATGATGAGCTTCTTGTAGCTCAGCAGATTCATTTTGCCCTCATCCGTCGTGAGCATTGCGCCAAAGTTTTGCTGCCAAAAGGCCTTGTTTTCTCCATTGCTGAAGAATGCCCGACTCATGTAAGGAGAGTCCAGAGAACCAAACAGCATCTCTTGGAATTCCGCATCGGTGACGGACAGCCCCAAAGCATCGTAGGTGTCATCCAGCAAGATGTTGGCGGTCAAATCTCCCCACACCTCGTCTTGGAGTTGGTCTCCCGAAAAACCAAGTCGACGGCGCTCGTCCACCTCCATTCGGTAGGTCAAAGCAGAGATGCTTTCGCCCCCAACACTGCCCACATCGCGGGTGGTGCCTTGCCCCATCAGGGCCAAAACGGCGTCGTAGGGGACCAAGAATCCCAACATTCCGATGCCGATAATCACGAGCAACAAGCCTTGCCTGTTGCGGATTTGTTCAATCATAGCCATGGTCTCTGTCTTCTTTTGTAAGGATTGCGAAGATAACGTTTCCACGGCAACTAACCGTGGAGGCGGTTCAGCCTTCTTTTTTGGGGTCAAATTCCACCCAAATGATCCGGTTTTCTTGCACTTCGCGCACGACCAACGGTTGGCCATTGACATCGATGGACGTGCCAGCCTCTGGGATGTCCTCGGCGTGGTGCAAAATCAAACCGCCCAACGTGTCGTATTGCTCCCCCTCAGGTAGCCCCCAGCCGTGTTGATCATTCAAGGCACGGACCTCTCGCCGCGCTGGGATGCGCCAAGTGCCCTTCTCGGTTTGGAACTCCACGTCCTCTTCCTCTTGGTCGTGCTCGTCGTCAATTTCACCCAACAGCTCTTCGACAATGTCCTCCATGGTCAGGATCCCTGCAGTGCCCCCGAACTCGTCCACCACGACGGCCAAATGACGCCTTCGTCTAAGAAATTGACGCAACAAGTCGTCGCCTGCCATGGGCTCTGGCACCACAAAGGTGGGGAGCAAAATTTCGGCCAATTCTCCTGGAAGTGAAAACAAGTCTTTGGCGTGAACGTACCCCACAATGTGGTCCATGTCGCCGTCAAACACCACGAGCTTGGAATACCCTGATTCGGCAAATGCACTTTGAAGTTCGGTAATGCTGGTCCTGAGGTCCACGCCTTCGACTTCATTGCGTGGCACCATGCTGTCTCTTGCCTGCACACTGGGCAAGTCGAGGGCATTTTGAAGGATTTGCAGTTCGTGTTCAAGCTCTTGTTCTGGCTCCATACGTCCGCTCAACCCCTTCAAGAAATGATCCAAATCCATGGCCCCCAATGTTTGGGCTTGGACCTCAATGTCCCCATCCACAAATGGGGTGAGAAGGACCTTGCTCAAGTTGGTGATCAACCAAGCTGGGAGAGATAGCACACCAAACACCAGCGCCAACGGGTAGGCCATGGCCCGCAGCCAAAAGTTGGGCGAGGCGTGAAAGAGCGACTTGGGCATAAACTCAGCCAGCACGAGGACCACTGAAGTGGTGATGCCTGTCTGCACCGCAAGGACAAGTCCAGGCTGCGCGGCCTCTTGCCATCCCGACACTTGAAACAAAGCTTGGCTGATCCATGCGCCAGATTCCATGCCGCAAATCACCAATGCGAGATTGTTGCCGACCAACATGGTGGCGATGAACAATTGGGGCCGGTCCGCCAAGAACGCGACGACTTGGCCACGCAACGACTGCTGTGCGTCCAATTCCGTTTGCAGCCTGCTCGAGGCCACAAACGCCATCTCCATGCCTGAAAAAAAGGCGGAGGCCAACAGCGACGCAGCCAGAATCAAAAGGGAACTCGAGGGGTCAGGATCCATGAAAGGAGTGCAAAGATGCTTGCCAAGATACGGATTGCCTCATTGGGTCTTCGTGCCAGGTTGCATGCGCTTGCGGAAGGTGCGCCGCACCAGGTACCACAGCCAAGCGATGCAAGGGAACAACCCCAAAGTGTAGGGTGGCGTGGACTCCGACCACCACATCCAAAGAACGTAGAGGGTGGTGACGCTCGCGGCCACAAGCCAGAACCACTCGGCTGCGCGGGCGGTCTTGTATTCAAACGAAGGCTTGGCGGGAGGAGGTGTCATGAGGCAAAGGTCAGGCATCGGGCCCAGCAGGCAGTGAATCTCGTTCCAGAGTCAAGTCAAAGGACCCTGTAGGCGAAAGGATTTCGTAGCGTTCAAAGTGGCTGTCGGCCCGCAACCCCTTCCCTCGAAGCACCCCTTGTGCCGTATGGATCACAACAGGCCGTTGGGTGTGCACGACATCGGAGTCGTGGGACCAAATCAAGTGCTCCGTTTCCAGCCGCTCGCCCTCTTGGTTGACGAGGACCACGTCGTCCCATGCTTCCAATCGACCCACTTGGTCGTCGTAGGTCCCGCGCTGGGCAGACAGGACGGCATTGTGGTCGTCGCGTGAGCCACCAATGTACAGGGTATAACCTCCTCCTACTTGCCAAAGGGGAGAGAGCCCTTCCTCTTCAGTGCCAGTTTGTTCCTCCCATCGTTCAAGCCGGGCTGCCTCGAGGGATTGGATGATTTGGCCTCGTTCCGTGTATTCGAAGTAACCGTCCACCACAAGCTGTGCCGGGAATCCTTCTCGGAGGGGAGGCCCGTCTGAGTTGGCGCTTGGACGCTCAATTGGTTCTTGCGGTCCTTGCGAGCAGGAGGTGGCCCAAAGGCCCAGACACACAACCGCCCAAACCTGAACAGGCGGGCGGTTGCATATCGAATGGCAAGAACGTCCGATCACGGGAATCAGCGCACGCGGATGGTCGTGGTCTCCCCCGAGCAAGGACAGCCGGGTTTGTTGGGGACCGTGAACGTTCCCCCGGCCTGTTTTCCGTAGGTGAAGATGTCGTCCACCGTGGGGAATTGCTTGGCCATGTTGTTCATTTTCTTGCCTGCGAGGTCGGCAAGCTCAGCGTCGAGTTGCTTGGCCCTTGCGTAGTAGTCGGAGGCCACCCAAAAGACAGAGCGGCTGCCCAAGGCGCCATCGTTGCATGATTGTGAGCTGCCTGCGATGGCATCCCCAATGAGCATGTAGGCGTCTCCGTTGTCGTTGTCGATGGCCAGCACCTTGCGGGCGTAGCTTTTCGCTGTGCTGCTGCGTCCCATGGCACTTGCAATTTGTCCCGTTTTGAGCAGGTAGGTCAGTTCTTCGGTGCATCCTTCGCAACGCGAAACGGCATCTTCCATGTAGGCGAAACTCGAGTCGAATTGACTGGCTTTGGCAAACCCAATGCCAATGGCGTAGGCGGCAGGAGCAGAAGGCTCCACGGCATACACCGAGGTCGCCACCGGCAAGAACAGGTTGTTGTCGGTGCATTCTTTCTTGTTGAGCAAGCGGAGCACCTTTTGTTGAAGTTCCATGTTGGCAGAGTCTGCGGCAATGGCAGAGGCCAAAACAGGCACCATGTCCTCGCAATCGGCGATGGCCACGAAAACCGTTTCGATGTTCTTCTTCGCCTTTTCGTAACGCTTCAAGTCCAGGTCCTTCCCAGCCTCGGTGGCACGTGCCATGCCAGCTTCGACGTGGTCCACCAGGCTCAGGTAGTCCGTGAGCATTTGGGCACGCATGTTCGCCTGTGCCAAGGTGTCACCTTTCATCGTCCGCTTCATCGTGTAGAAGCTCGCGGTGTAGTATTGGTAAAGCGTGGTCGCCGAGGCTTCGCCTTGGAGGCAATCCAAGCTCTCCTTGAACATTTCATAAGCCGCCTGGTGCTCTGTTTTGTTGTACTTGTAAAAATCGGTGGCCTTCCTGCCCAAGATGACACAGCGGTTGTTGGGACTTCGCTTGGTGTTGGGGTACAATTCCATGCGCTTGTCGTGCAAGTGCAGCAAGCTGTCCACCAAAACTGCGTGGCGGGGATCTTCTGCTTCCACAGCCTTCAACTGCTTGGCCACGAAGGTGGTGCCGTCGGCGTAAAGCCCCTCACTGGCAGTTTCAGGACAAACGTCGCACGCCTTCCTCCACTGGATGTAGGCTTCGTCGTAGTTTTTTTGCTTCTTGTAGGACTTGTAGACACTCAGTGCTTCTTTGCACTTGAGTTGCTGGTCAGGCGTGTCTCCATAGCGGCTGTCGTCTTGCGCCATGCCCGACAAAGGGGCCATCAACAAGAGCGAGCAAGCGGTCAAGGCTGTGGTTAGGGCTTTCATGGTGTAGGTTTTCTCAATTTCAAGGTTCAAGCATCAGTCGTACAACCTTGGGGTCAGCCAAAGGTTCTTCACGAAGGGCGTCAAGGTGACCCCAATGTGGACGCGCATGTTGCTTTCTCTGTGGTACGATTCCAAATCTGTGTAGCGACGGCCAAAATCCATGCCAAAGTGAAGCTGACTTGCGCTTCGGCTCCCTTTCAACGGAACATTGAAGCCGCAACTGGCCCTCCACTCCTGCAATTGCACCGTTGCTGCATCTCCTGCTGAGGCGAGGTCCAATGGGAGCACGGCATGGCTGAATCCTGCCCTGTAGGTGGTGCGTGTGATTCTGCCTGGTTTTCTGCCTGGGGTCCAAACCATGGCAATGGATCGCGACCAGGCATCGGCCCAGCTTCCGTCTCCATCCATGAGGTGCCCGAGGGAAGCATTGGCATTCGACCAGGACTGTGCATGCAAGTCCACAAAGACACCAAACCTGTTGCCACGCGCGCCATCGAATTGCAGCCCTCCGCCAAGGGTCCACTTGGACGGCACGGTGCCTTGAAGCTCGGTTTGGATGAACTCAGTGGTGTCGATGCCGGTCACCACGCCCGAAAGCAGAACGGTCGATTCGGTCCACTTGGTGAAGTCGGTGTTCAAAGCGCGCTCAGGGCTCCATGTGGCCCCCAAACGCATCACCCAACTGCCTCTGAATTGCTTCAAGTCATCATACCGCGCCCGCAAAACTTGAAACGCCTCTGCCCCGAGAATGAACCCTGTGGCGCGTTGACGGGATGAGACGACCGTTCGCGCATCCCTGAAAGTGGGGTCGAGGATGTCGATCCGTGAGGTCTGCAACGCATCCCCAAACCAATGGTCCACTTGGGCCCCGAGGTCCAACCCACGCACACTGATTTGCACGCTGTCTTTTTGGCCAGCAGCCACCCACGACTTTTCTCTCCATCCGTGTGACAAGCCCAAGTAAGCTCGGGCCAATCCTCCTTCGCCCTCGAAGGCCGTCGACACTTCCCCCAAAGCGGTGTCCGTCAGGCTCCGCTGGACCAAATAGGCTTTCGAGGTCATGGGGGTCAAGCCGAGGCTGAAGGCGGATCGGGCACGGGGTCGCTTGACCACCAACCCAAAGTTTCCGGGGCCCCCTGTCCAAGCGTTGGACGTTGCGTCCCCTTCGGACAACTGCATGCCCTGGACATGGATGGAACCTTGAAAGGTGGGATTGCCCAAGGCAGCAGCGGAAGCCGGTTGATCGGGGTTGATGAAAACGTTGTCGGGATTGACGGAGATCAAGCCCACCGTGCTGGCGAGTCCCGGACTGAGTTGGCCTTGTGAGGTCCCCAGTCCAAACCGCGCGAAGGGGCTGAAGTCTGTTTCTTGGGCCTTGGCGTCTGTGCTCATGCCCATGCCCAAGCCCACCACGACGAGTCCTGCTAAGAGGCTGGAGGCCAAAGAAAAACCGCGTTTATCGATGATCATGGGCGTGTTGAAACAGAGCGTGAAACCCTTTCAGGGTCAGATGAGCGTCGGCGAATTTCGGGGAGATGGTGCGGAGTTCCAAGAACTTCGCGTCTCCTCCTGCAAGGACCAACCCCAGATTTGGCATCTCTTGGCGCAAAGCCCCCCATTTCCCTGTGATTTCTGCATCCATCCCCCCAAAAACACCGGCGAGCATGGCATGTTCTGTGGAGGTTCCCATGGCGGAGGCATGGCCCAGGGGTTGTCGATCGAGAGGCACTTGGATGGAGGGCAAGGCCTTGGCATGGTCGTGCATGGCGTTCAACCGAAGCTGGGCGCCGGGAGAGATGGTCCCGCCCAAGTGCTTTCCGCCTGAGACCAAGTCCATGGTCAAACAAGTGCCAGCGTCCACCACCAGCCAATCCCCAGTGGCTTCTGCGCCAGTCACCTTTCCTTGCAGAACAGCCCATGCATTGGCCACGCGGTCCAGGCCCAAGGAGGTCGACGGAACCGCAGCCGTGTCGAGGGGCAGTTCATCTCCAGGGCGCAGGACTTTGGCATGCGGGGCGGCCTGCAACCAAGGATCGAGGTCGCCACTTCCCGTGATGCAAATGACATCTTCAGATGCGGTTTGTGCGGACCAGATGGCCATGGCTAGCGCAGCGTCCGGGGGGATGTCCATGGCTTCGACTGAGAACGGCTGTGCCGTGGACTCGTCATTGTCGCGGAAGGCGGCCCACTTGGCGCGGGTGTTCCCGACTTCAAGGATCCAGATGTTCATGACCACCTCAAGGTTTCCATCAGTTTCCGAACGTCGGCTTCCATGCGGTCCAAGACAGGAGCAGTGCTGTCGGGATTGGGGCGGTGGTTGAAGTAGAGGGACCCACGCATGAAATGCTGGGTGCTGTCGGTGATGTAGAACTGCAATGGGGTGGCCACAGGGCCTTCCAGAAGAAAAATCATGCCGGATTTCCCCGGAAGTTCAAAGGCCTGCCTGCGGATGCCAGTGGCCGCGGATTCGTGGCCAAACACCAGCGACTGGGCGTCCTTCATCAATTGATGAAATTCTGTCCCCACTTCTCGTTCCGTGCAATGGATCCTTGCTTGGAAGCGAGGGAAGGCCAAGTTGTACCAACATCCTTCTTCTTGTGCAGGGGGGGTCCTCAATTCAACCTTGGCGTGACGCGGCAGCCGAAACGAGGTTCCGCATGATGACGTGTAGGCAGATGTGGCCGTGTCGGGCAAGGTGAGACGTACCTGCCCAAGAGGTTTGGGCACCATGGCCTCTTCTGGTTGAACCCACCATCCCACTGCAGCGAGCAGCGCAACCATGCCCGCCATCCATGGCCAAAGTTTTCTGTTCGCCGTTGAATTTGCAGGTTGGCCCATCATGTTTGGTCTAAGGTCGAGGGGCCTCCTTCCGATGCCTCAGGGGAGGGCAGCACCACCTTGATTCGATGGATCCTGCGCGCATCGCCAGCATCCACCTGCAACGTCGTTCCTTGAAATGAGACCGACTCTCCGCGTCGAAGCATGCGGCCGGATTGCTCCACCATGAATCCGCCCAAGGTGTCGCTTTCGCCTTTGGAGGCTTCCCAAACGTCCTCGTCGAGGCCCAAAATGCGGTAAGCATCGAGCAACGGCGTCTTCGCTTCCATCAAATACGTGCGCTCGTCCAAAATGGAATGCATCACATCTTCGTCGTCGAATTCGTCGGCGATTTCTCCCACAATTTCTTCCATCACATCCTCCAGGGTGACCAAACCACTGGTCCCTCCATACTCGTCCACCACGAGTGCCAGGTGCACCTTCCGTTCTTGGAATTCTCTGAGAAGGTCATCGATTTTCTTGCTCTCGGGAATGTACATGGGGGGACGAATGACCGCCGTCCAATCCACGTCCTCGTGGTGCAGCAGGGGAAGCAAGTCCTTGACGTGAAGCACCCCAGCAATGTTGTCAATCGACCCGTCTTGGATGGGGATTCGGCTGAACCCAGAGGCGACAATGGTGGCGCGAACATGCTTCCAAGGGTCCTCTTTGGAAAAGGAGACCATGTCCGTGCGTGGGGTCATGACTTGCTTGGCGTCCTTGGACCCAAAGCTGACAATGCCCTCCAGAATCCGCTGCTCATCCGGCGTGCGGCCGGCGTTGTCAGTTAGCTCCAAGGCCTGCTCCAGGTCTTCCACGCTTACCTCGCGGTTGGGGCTGGCCAATTGCCGGTCCATCCAGCGTCCCATGCCGACGAGAGGCTGCCAAACTGGCCGGAAAATCCGTTGCAGGAACTGCAAAGGCGCCGCGGTGAATTTGGCCAAACGAACGCCAAATTTCGTGGCGTAAATCTTGGGGACCACTTCCCCAAACAGCACCAACAAAAAGGTGACGCCCACCACGTGAACCAGGGTGCCGAGCCACGCCGGCATCGACTGGCTGGGCAACAAGGCTTCTGCCACCACAGTGGCCATCAAAACGATGGATATGTTGACCAAATTGTTCACCACCAAAATGGTGGCGAGCAAATTTCGAGGCCCGTCGGTCGGGTTGGGTGAGCGCATCAGGCGCAGCACCTTTTGGGCCCGAGGCGAGTCTTCTTGCTCCAACTCGTGCAGTGCCTGAGGCGACAAGTTGAAGAAGGCGACCTCTGAGCCTGACACAAGGGCAGAAACCACAAGGAGCAACCCCACGACCACAAGGGTAGGGGCATGGTCCATCCAAGGAATACCGACGGAAGCCGTGTTCATTCAGGCAAGGTCCATTCAGAAGGGCAAGTCGTCCGCCTGACCGTCCGCGGCTTGGGCGGCTTGGACAGGTGCCACGGGTGCGGCTGGCGCTGCGGCTTGGGTTGCGGCAGGAACAGCAGCTGCCGGTGCGGCAGCGGATTGCTTCGGCGCAGCCGCTTGGGGCTGGGCGTTGTCTTTTCCAGGTGCTGGGCCCAACAATTGCATGACGTCTGCAACCACCTCAGTGGTGTAGCGGTTTTGGCCTTGCTGGTCCTGCCACTGTCGGGTTTTCAATTTGCCTTCGATGTAGACCTGCGAGCCTGTCTTGAGGTACTTGCCGGCCGTTTCTGCCAGCCCCCGCCAAAGCACAACATTGTGCCATTCGGTGGTGGTGACCTTTTCTCCAGAAGCCCGGTCCGTGTAAGATTCAGAGGTGGCCATGCGCAAGGAGCACACGGCAATGCCGTTGGGGGTGTAGCGCAATTCAGGCTGCTGGCCGAGGTTGCCTACGAGGATGACTTTGTTGATGCCTGCCATGCTTCGAAGGTACTGCTTCTCCTTCACTCTCGGCTTCGAAGAACGGACAGGAGTTCGTCAAACACTTTTGTGATCAACCTCGGTCTCGCCTTTTGGCCCAAAACCTCCCAGCTCATCGCCGTTCCTCCAACCGATTCTGCAAAGGACTCCAAGGCCTGGATGGTGGGGGCGCGATGTCCGGTGAATTGCGCCTCGATTCTTTTGTGGGTGAGCAAATGGGTGACAGGTTCGTGCAGTTCGCCAAGCGCGGACATGGCATCAGGCGCCGATTCGGGAAACACCCACATGGTGGGCCATATCCCAGTGGAGGGCCGCTGCAGGGCCACCACCTGATCGCCGCAGGTGACGATGTGCCAATGCAAGTGCCACAGGGTGGCCTTCTTTTTTTTCTTTTTGACGGGCAAGCGTTCCCAGGCCTCCGGTTGGTGGGCGGAGGAGCAGTCCGAGGCGAGCGGGCATGCTTGGCAGTTGGGGGACCGGGGACTGCACAACAGGGCCCCGAGTTCCATCACCGCTTGGTTGTGGTCGCCGGGATGTTCTGGGTCGAGCAACGCATCTGCGAGACGCTGGATTTCTTTGGCGCCTTCAGGCGCATCCACGGGGTCCGACATCCCCGCCCACCTGGACAGCACGCGCTGCACGTTGCCGTCGACCGCGGCCACGGGAACATTGAGCCCAATGGAGGCGATGGCGGCGGAAGTGTAGGGACCCACGCCTGGCAATGCAAGCCAGCCTGGATGGGTGTTGGGGAAATCTCCGGCCTCGTCAATGGCCTTCGCAGCTTGGTGCAACAGCCGAGCCCGGCGGTAATACCCCAATCCCTCCCAGGCCTTCATGACATCGTCTTCGGACGCGGCCGCCAAATCGCCTACGGTGGGGAACAGGTCCATGAAAAGGTGCCACTTGGGGATGCCTGTCTGCACCCTTGTTTGTTGGAGCATGATTTCACTGAGCCACGTTCCATACAAGGACGGAGAAGTTCTCCACGGCAACGTTCTGGCGGCCTTGGAATACCAACGTCGAAGGGCCATGCGTGCACTTGAAGCCCTCCGATGGAGGGACACATTTTGCAGAAAACCCTGGTCATCCATTTCGTTTTCAAAGGTATGGGTGTATTTTCGCACCCCCGAAAACGCGCACTCAAACGCTCGGATTTAGGGATTGAAACCTTGACAAACAACCTTAAGACACCTCGTAAATCATGACTAAGGCGGACATCGTAAGCCAAATTTCGGAGCAAACCGGAATGGAAAAAGGAGACGTGCAAGTGACGGTGGAAGCGTTCATGCGCGCCGTTCGTAGCAACTTGGAAAGTGGTGAAAACGTTTATCTACGTGGGTTTGGAAGCTTCGTAGTGAAAACAAGAGCGGCCAAAACAGGACGGAACATTTTGGCGAAAAAGTCCATTCAGATACCGGCGCACAACATTCCTTCGTTCAAACCGAGCAAGGACTTTGTGGAGAATGTGAAACTCAACGTGAAGGTCAAGTAAGCATTCATGAAGGTCTCTCGCTCCACATGGGTTTTGGTGGCCGGCGCTTCGGTGTTGGTGGCCGGCATCCTTCTGATGCCTCGCACCCCTGCCTCTGCGGAGCAAGTCGATGGCCATGACCATGTGGCCCTCGAAGACATTGGCACCGACCCCGTCGACCTCGCTGTGGCCAAGGTCAATGGGGACAACCCGATGACAGGCATTCTTGAGTTGCGGGAAATGGCCGACGCCACCCCGCCCAACATGGATGCGGTGCTTTGGTTGGGGCGTTTTTCCGTGCAGAGCGGTCAGCTCGAAAAGGCGCGTGAGCGTTTTGAGCAGGTCATTGCCGCGGCCCCCGATCGGGTCGAAGCCTACTGGGAGCGGGCCATGTTGGACATGGAGGAAGGTTTCTTGGAAGATGCCGTGCAAGGGTTTGACCTTTGCATCTCTGCAGACGAATTGTATGTGAATGGACGATTTTTCAAGGCCCGATGTCTCGAGGCCATGGACCAAGGTGCACTCGCATTGACTGAATACAAATCCTACCTTCCCGTGGCGCCGGACACTGCCGTGGCCCGCAGCGTGGAAGGCATTATCGAACGGCTTGAATCTGAGCTTTCAGGTTCCAGCAATTAAACCACCATATCATGCCAAGCGGAAAAAAACGCAAGCGTCACAAGATGGCGACGCACAAGCGGAAGAAGCGTCTTCGCAAAAACCGTCACAAGAAGAAGTAATGAGCGTGGTGCGTGGCTGGCCTTGTGCCAGACCCGTGCTGCGTGACTTCATGTGATGGACGCGGAACTCGTCATCAATTCGACGCCAGCTGGCGTCGACATTGCCCTTCTAGAAGACGGTCAGCTCGTAGAGCTGCACCGAGATCGGGGAGATGTGCAATACGCCGTGGGCGACATTTATGTCGGTCGCGTCAGAAAGGTCATGCCCAATTTGAATGCTGGGTTTGTGGACGTTGGACATGGGAAGGATGCTTTCCTTCACCATTCCGATTTGGGTCCACAATTCCAAACGCAACAGATTTGGGTCAAACGTGTCATGTCGGGCAAGCAGCCGACCTCTGACATCAGTCAATTCAAAAGAGAGGCGGACATTGACCGCAAGGGCAAGATGAAGGACTACGTGTCCGCATCGCAGCTCGTGCTGGTTCAAGTTGCCAAAGAGCCCATCAGCACCAAGGGTCCGCGTCTGACCGCTGAGGTCAGCTTGCCAGGTCGATACCTGGTGCTCGTGCCCTTCAGCGACAAGGTGAGCCTCTCTTCGAGGATCAAGGGAGACAAAGAGCGGACGCGTTTGCGCCGTTTGATGCAGAGCATCCAGCCTCCGGGTTTTGGCATCATCGTGCGAACGGTGGCTGAAAACAAGGGGTCGGCAGATTTGCACAGCGACTTGTCCGACTTGGTCGACCGTTGGAAAAAGCTCTACGACAACCTCAAAAATGGGAAGCCAGGCAAGAGGGTGTTGGGAGAGGTGAACAAGGTGAGTGTGGTTTTGCGCGATGTCATGTCGTCGGATTGCAAAGCCATCCATGTCAACGATCCCCGTGTGGCAGATGAAGTGAAGGAATTCGTGGCCAACATCAAGGCCGGGGATGACAGCATGGTGAAGATCAGTCGTGCCAAAGACCTGTTCAACGCCATGTCCCTTCACCGACAAATCAAGGCAGCCTTTGGCCGTCAGGTGAATTTGCGCAGCGGTTCGTATTTGATCGTGGAGCAAACCGAGGCCATGCATGTCATCGACGTGAACAGCGGCGGCCGCAAGAAAGGAGCTTCCAGCCAAGAAGAAAATGCGCTGATCACCAATTTGGATGTGGTCAACGAGATTGCCCGTGTGCTTCGCTTGCGGGACATGGGGGGCATCATCGCCATCGATTTCATCGACATGGCCAAGCGTGAGCACAACAAGCAGCTCACCGACGCCTTGCGTGCGGCCATGAAGAATGACAAGGCAAAGCACAACATTGCTGTGCCAAGTCGCTTTGGGGTGGTGGAGTTGACCCGTCAGCGCGTTCGGGATGTCGCCCAAGTTTCTGCCACCGATGCCTGCCCAGCTTGCAACGGAACGGGAAAGGTGGAGGCCAGCATCTTGATCACCGACCGCATCGATTCAGCCCTCAAATACCTTGCAGAAGGAGAAAACCGGAAGCGCATGACCCTCATGACGCATCCAATCTTGGAGGCCTACATCACCAAGGGGTGGTGGAAGTCCATCCGCAAGGGATGGGAGAAATCCTTGGGGATCAAATTGTCCATCGAGTCCAACTCCAACTTGGAGATTCTCGAATACCACGTCTACAACGCCTTGGGCGAAGACGTGACGCCCGACTGACAACATCCCGTCTCTCGCTTATGAGCGAGGGGCGGGGTGCAGTTCTTTGGGGTAACACAAAAAGCTTTTTTCGACAGGTTTGCTCAGCAATTGCAAGCTGAGGTGGTCGTTCGCTTCCGCAAAGTCGCGGACCGTGCCATCCTTGTACAAGACCAAAATCCCTCGCGGAACGTAGGCTTTGTTGTCGATCCGGGCATTGCTCACCAGGAAAGAGGCTTCTTCCTTGGAAAGCCCAAAGTGTTGGGCAGTGGCCTGCACGCGCTCTTCGACATCGGCCTCTCCAAAGGGCTCGGGCCTCAATTCGATGCGGAACAATCCGCGGTCCAGCAACCGGGCGCTCAACATGGCCAAGACCCGATCGTCGTGGTGCCGCCAGGCCTTCATCGCCACAAAGATGTCGCTGTCGTCCAATTCACAGAACCGTTCCAGGACTTCAGGGTCGGCCAAAAACTTCGCCCGGTCTAGGTCGTCGTGGAGGAAGAGGGAAAGGGCGGGCGATGCAAATACAGGCTCGCCTTTTCGGGCGAGGTGCTTGGCCCGTCTCAACACCAACATGAGCATGTGTTCGGCACTCAAAACGGTTCGGTGCAAGTAGACTTGCCAGTACATGAGGCGTCGGGCCACCACGAATTTTTCGATGGAGTAGATGGCCTTTTCTTCCACGACCAGCTGGCCGTCGACGACGTTGAGCATTTTCAAGATCCGCTCGCTGCCGACCTTGCCCTCCGTGACCCCGCTGTAGAAACTGTCCCTGGCGAGATAATCCAAACGGTCCATGTCCAATTGGCTGCTGACCAGTTGGTGCAGGAATGCCTTGGGATGGTGGTCGTTGAAGATTTCAATCGCCATGTCAAGGGCGCCGCCAAACTCTTCGTTCAAGCGACCCATGATGAGCGCGCTCACATCTTCGTGATGAACGCCCTGGACGATGCTGTGCTCGAGTGCGTGGCTGAAGGGTCCATGGCCCACGTCGTGAAGCAAGATGGCCAGGCATGCGCCTTCCGCTTCTTCCTCCGTGATGGCCACCCCTTTGTTGCGGAGGCTGTCAATGGCCTCTTGCATGAGGTGCATGCAGCCAACGGCGTGATGGAAACGGTTGTGGACGGCGCCTGGATAGACCAAATGCGACAGCCCAAGTTGAGAGATGCGCCTTAACCGCTGCATGAACCGGTGGTCCATGAGGTCCAAGGCGCGCTCGTGGCGGAGGGTGACGAACCCGTAGACCGGGTCGTTCAGAATTTTGTGGCGGTTCACCTTGCTCATGTGGATACGAAGTCGGGCGTCTCGACGTTACTTTGTCGCAAGATACGTGTGCCGCCAACGCCTGCGGTGCCCGGATTTGCACGAAAGCAAACTATCATGGGACGACCACACATTCTTTGGGCAGACGACGAAATCGATTTGTTGAAGCCGCACATCATGTTTTTGGAGGAAAAGGGATACGATGTGACCGGGGTCAACAGCGGGGTGGAAGCCCTTGAAGAGGTGGAAGTCAATTCTTTTGATGTGGTTTTTTTGGACGAAAACATGCCCGGCATCCACGGCATCGAAACCCTGCAAAGGATCAAGGACAAACGGCCAGAGCTGCCTGTCATCATGATCACCAAAAGCGAGGAAGAGCACATCATGGAGGAGGCCATTGGCTCCAAAATCAGCGACTACCTCATCAAGCCAGTCAACCCCCACCAGATCTTGCTCGCCGTCAAAAAGACATTGGACAACCGTCGTTTGCAAGGGGAACAGGCCCAATCGACCTACATGCGGGAGTTTCGCGAACTCGCGATGAAGCTCGGTGGCAGGCTCAACGCGGACGAATGGACTGAGATTTACAAGCGGTTGTGCCACTGGCACGCCGAGCTGGGAGAGTCGGGGGACAGTGGCATGTTGGAGATTTTGGAAAACCAGCATGCGGAGGCGAACCAGCAATTTGCCAGGTTCGTGGAGGCGCATTACGAGCATTGGATGACGGGCCTCGAACAGGCGCCCATGATGTCCCATCAGCTCTTGCCCGAATGGCTGCCCGAGGCGGTCAAAGGGGCAGAAGGCCGACCGGTGTTTCTGGTGGTCATTGACAATTTGCGTTGGGACCAATGGCGCACCATTGCGCCATCCTTGGGGACGGATTGGACCATGAAGGAGGAGAAGTCCTACTTCAGCATTTTGCCCACGGCCACCCAGTATGCGAGGAACGCCCTCTTTGCCGGAATGACCCCGGGGGACATTGCCAGGGTCATGCCAAAGCTTTGGATTGGGGAGCATGAACAAGGGTCCAAGAATGCCCACGAAGAGGCCTTGCAAAAGGCGTTGTTTGAACGTCTTGGCATCGCGGGAAAAACCTCCTACCACAAGATCACCAACTTGCAAGCAGGCAAGCGGTTGGCGGACAAATTTCATGAGTTGAAGGGCCAGCAAATCACCACGGTGGTGTACAATTTTGTCGACATGTTGAGCCATGCACGCTCCGAGATGGACATGATCAAGGAGCTCGCGGACGACGAAGCGGCCTACCGCAGTTTGACCTTGTCCTGGTTTGCCCACAGTCCGTTGAAGGACATGATGGACGCGATGGCCCAAATGGGTGGGCGCATGATCCTCACCACGGACCATGGCACCATGCGCGTGGACCATCCCGTGGAGGTCCGTGGGGACAGGGAAACCAACAGCAACCTCCGTTACAAGGTGGGGCGCAATCTGGGCTATGACCCTGAAGAGGTCATGGAGGTGCGGCACCCCGAGCGTGTGGGATTGCCCAAGCCCAATGTTTCGAGCAGCTACATCTTTGCGAAGACCCGCGATTTCTTGGTCTATCCCAACAATGCAGCGAAGTACACCAAGACGTTCCGGGACACCTTCCAGCACGGCGGGGTGAGCATGGAGGAGGTCATCATCCCCTGGGTGGTTTTGGACCCCAAAGGCGCTTGACATGGGGGCGATGACCACGGTGCATGCTTGGGACGATTTCTCTTTGGAGGCGTTGCCTGCTTTGGCCCAACAGATGGCCGAGGCTTTGCCAATGACCGGCGTGGTCGCCGTCCACGGCCCCATGGGGGCGGGCAAAACCACATTGATCCGTGCCCTACTTCAGGCTTGGGAGGTGGAGGAGCCTGCTGCCAGTCCCACGTTTGGGCTGGTCCATCACCACCAAGTGACAAGAAATGGCAGGTCCACAGAGGTCAGGCACATGGATTTGTATCGCCTGGCCGATGAGGAGGAGGCCGAGCGTTCAGGCATCGCCGACATGCTGCACGACCCCGTGCTGACCCTCGTGGAATGGCCGGAACGCATCCCAGGCCTGATGCCCGACGATGCATGGATGGTGCGCTTGGTTCCTGTGGACGGAGGCGGCCGGTCGTGCATTTTGTCGCACCTGTAGGAGGGATTCAACGCGGGTTGGCTATTTTGGGCCTCCATGGATCCAGGACGCAAAGCCATCAAAGCGCTCGCCCGTGAGGCGTCGCTTCTCCCACAAGAAGAGTTGCTCGAAGCCAAACGAGACCAAGCAGAACTCACCATCGGGATTCCCGCCGAGACGAGCTTTCAAGAAAAGCGGGTGGCGTTGGTGCCTGAAGCTGTGGCGCTCCTCGTGGCCCACGGCCACCAGGTTTTGGTGGAGACCCAAGCCGGAGCAGACGCCCAATTCAGCGACAACGACTACAGTGAATCGGGGGCGCATATTGTCTACGACCGTCGACAAGTGTTCCAAGCCAACATCGTCTTGAAGGTGGAACCGCCATCCTTGGAGGAGGTGGAGTTGATGGGGGTGCGTCAAACCTTGATTTCAGCCTTGCAACTGAGCGTTCAAAATGAAGGGTTGTTGGAGGCGCTTTCCGCCAAGAAAACCACGGCCATTGCATGGGATTTTGTCCAAAATGAAAACGGCATCCACCCCTTGGTGCGCGCCATGGGAGAGATTGCGGGCAACACCGCCATCCTCTTGGCAGGAGAGCTCATGGCCAGCGTGTCCGGCCAAGGCACCATGCTCGGGGGCGTCAGTGGCGTGAGGCCCAGTGAAGTGGTCATCTTGGGGGCAGGCACGGTGGGGGAGTATGCCACGCGTTCGGCCTTGGGGCTGGGGGCGAGCGTCAAGGTGTTTGACAACAGTGTGCACCGATTGATTCGGCTGCAAAACGCGGTGGGGCAGCGTCTTTGGACTTCCACCCTCCAGCCTTCCGTCCTGGAAGAGGCCCTCCAAACCGCGGATGTGGCCATTGGTGCCGTCCGTGGATCGGGTCCTCGGGCCCCGATGTTGGTCAGTGAACCCATGGTCGCCGGCATGCGAGAGCGCTCCATCATCGTGGACGTGAGCATTGACCGGGGCGGGGTGTTTGAGACGTCCCGTCTGACCAGCCATGAACGCCCCACCTTTCTCGAATGTGGTGTGATCCATTACTGCGTGCCCAACATCCCGTCCAGGGTCTCCAGAACGGCCAGCAAGGCCTTGAGCAACATTTTTGCGCCCATGCTTCTTGGGGTGGCGGCTGAGGGAGGCGTGGTGCCGGCCATCAAGGACCACAGTTTGATTTCCACGGGGGTGTACATGTTCAACGGCACATTGACCCACCAAGACATTGCTGGGGAGCGGGGACTTCCTTGGAAGCCATTGGACCTTTTGTCTGCTGCGCTTTGAGCGCTGGCCACTCGACCAGATCAGCTTTTGGGACAAGGCGATTTGCCTTGATGTCGACGCTGTTGATGGTGTCTTGGAACTTGTGCGCCCAGCAGGGAATGTTGATGAAGGCGCGTGGCAACTACAAAGTGGAGTACATGGGCGAAACGTGTCGCCCAGGAAGGGCTGCCGTTCAATTTTGCTTCGACTGTCCCGACGCGAGGGAACATTTTGAAAAGGCCAAAAAACTTCGAATCTGGAATGTAGTGTGGTCCCAAGTGAGCGTGGGGGAGGTGGCCCTGGGGACAATCCAATGGGATGAAAACGCCATCAGTGCAGCGCTGAATTCTGCGTTTGGTGGTTGGCTATTGAGCTACATGGGGCGGCGTGAGCGACGCATTCAAGCCGAGATCCGTGAAGGCATCGACGACTTCAACCGATGCCAGTACTTGCGGTACTGAGTGCATTTTGATGCCTTGGGGCAATCAAGGCTTGGACTTGGTCCCTGTGAGGGTCGACTTGATGTCGTGAAGCTTCATCAACGCTTGCATTGGCGTCAAGTGGTCGATGTCGACCTCCAGGATTTGGTCGCGAATGGATTCGAGGGCAGGGTCGTCGAGCTGGAAAAAGCTCATTTGCAGGCCTTCTTCATGCGGGGCGATGTGGCGTGTGGCAGGAGCTTGACTTTGGGGCTCCGAAGACGCTTGAGAGGCCTCGCCCCGTGCTGATTCCAGCACTTTGAGCACTTCCTCTGCGCGACGGATCAAAGGGCGCGGCATGCCGGCCAATTGAGCCACATGGATGCCAAAACTGTGGTTGGAGCCTCCCGGCGCCAATTTGCGCAGGAACACGATTTTCCCTTTCAATTCCTTGACGCTGACATTGACGTTGACGATCCTCGGAAAGCGACCGCTCATGTCGTTCAATTCATGGTAATGCGTGGCGAACAGGGTCAGTGGTCTGAGGTCCTGGGCCTGGTGCAGGTGTTCGGCGATGGCCCACGCAATGCTCACCCCGTCGTAAGTGCTCGTCCCCCTTCCAATTTCATCGAGCAACACCAAACTCCGTGCCGTCAGGTTGTTGAGGATGGCCGCCGTTTCATTCATCTCCACCATGAAGGTGGATTCCCCGCTGCTGATGTTGTCAGAAGCACCGACCCGCGTGAAAATTCGATCTAGAATGCCCAAGTCGGCATGCTTCGCAGGAACAAAGGACCCTGCCTGCGCCATCAAGGAGATCAGGGCCGTCTGCCGAAGCAAGGCACTCTTCCCTGACATGTTGGGTCCGGTCACCATCAAAATTTGCCGGGTTTCCGGGTCGAGCTTCACGTCGTTGGCGACGTAGGTTTCTCCCAAGGGAAGTTGACGTTCAATGACCGGGTGCCGGCCCTCTGAAATGCTCAACCCAAGTTCGGCGTGCATCCTGGGCCTGGTGTAGCCGAGGTCCCCCGCCGTTTCAGCATGGGAGGCCAGCATGTCCATGGTGCCCATGGCCCTTGCATTCGCCATGAGGGGCTTCAATTCAGTCACACATGCGGCCACGAGGGCAGCAAATGCCGAGGCTTCCAAGCTTTGGGCCTGCTCCTTGGCCGTCAAGATTTGGGTCTCGAGTTCCTTCAACTCCTCCGTGATGTAGCGCTCGGCTTGCGTCAGGGTTTGCTTCCGGATCCACTCAGAAGGCACCTTGTCCTTGTGCGCATTCCTCACCTCGAGGTAGTAGCCAAAGACGTTGTTGAAGGCAATCTTCAGCCCAGAAATCCCAGTGGCTTGGGCCTCCCTGTCCCTGATGACGTCGAGGGCTTCTTGGCTGTGAAAGGCCAAGCGTCGGGCTTCGTCCAGGGCCGCATCGACCCCTTCTGCAATGACCTCGCCCTTGCCGATGGCCACCGCGGGCTCCCCCACAAGGTCGCGCTCGAGCCGGGCCAGAAGCGTGCCGCAAGGATGCAGGTCTTCGAGGTAGGGAAGCAAGGCCGCTTCTCCTGCCGTGGCATCGGCCACGGACTGCACGGCGTGGAGTCCACGGCGCACATGCCCCATTTCGCGGGGATGAATGCGTCCTGAACTGGCCTTGGTGGTGAGCCGTTCGAGATCGCCCACGGTCTTCAGGATGGTGCGCAGCTCATGGCGCAAGGCCACCTCCTCGGCGAGTCGGTCCACTGCCGCGTGCCGCCCTTCGATCGCCGCCATGTCGGTCAATGGCGCGACGAGTGCGCGCCTCAATGCCCGCCCGCCCATGGGTGTGCACGTACGGTCGAGTACTTCCACGAGCGATGTGCCGTCGGGGTGGTTGGGATGCAGGATTTCGAGGTTGCGGACCGTGAATTTGTCGAGCCACATGCCCTCTTGGGCGCGAAGCCTACGGATTCCTTGAATGTGGGTGGTCTCACGGTGGTGGGTGAAATCGAGGTAATGGAGCACCGCACCTGCTGCAATGGTTGCAAGGGGTGCATCTTCCAAGCCAAAGCCCTTCAGCGTCCCCGTCCCAAACTGCTTGGCGATCCATTCTTCTGCATACGCCTGTGTAAACACCCAATCCTCGAGGGTGGTGCGCGGAACGTCGTCGCCAAACAACGCCCGTACATCGCCTTCGTGCCGACGGTCGAGGAGCCATTCTTTGGGTTCCAAACTCCGGAGGATGCGGTCGATCCAACGTGCATCTCCCTCAGCAGCTTGGAATTCGCCGGTGCTCAAATCGAGCAGCGCGAGGCCCACGCCTTTGGGGGTCCAGTGCAAGGAAGCCACGAAGTGGTTGACCTTGCTTTCAAGCACGTGGTCGTGGGTCACCAGACCCGGGGTCACCAGCTCGGTCACGCCCCTCTTGACCAAACCCTTGGCTTGCTTGGGGTCTTCCAGTTGGTCGCACACCGCCACCTTGAGTCCCGATTTGACCAGTTTGGGCAGGTAGGTGTCGAGGCTGTGGTGGGGGAAGCCGGCAAGTTCGATTTCAGAGGCGCTTCCGTTGCCCCGCTTGGTCAGCACGATGTCCAGCACCTTGGCCGCGGCAATGGCATCGGACCCAAAAGTCTCGTAAAAGTCCCCGACACGGAAGAGCAAGACGGTGTCCGGATGCTTGGCTTTGATCCGGTTGTATTGCTTCATCAATGGGGTTTCCTTGCCCGCCACGGTGCCGATGTTTTTGGGTTCAAGGGTGACGCAGAAGGGGCCACCTCGGCCTCCTAAAGTAGCGTGGTCGTGCGCGGTTCGACGTGGATTTCCCTTTCCCTTTATTCACAAGGGGTCCACACCTGTGGGTCCTTCAAAAAGCCACTGCGGGACCTTGCACCACGGGCCTTCCTTCTTCTTGCCATCCTGCAATGCCATCTTCCAAGTTGTACACCTCTTGGTGGCCCATTGCGCGAAGCTCTTTTGCCGTCAATCCACTTCTGCCACCTCCTGCGCAATAGACCAAGACAGGACGGTCCTTCGGGATTTGCTGCATGCATCCATCAAAATCCTCGTCGCCCCAATAGTCTTTGTGAGAGGCACCTTCTAGATGTCCTTCAGCCCATTCATCCGGGGTGCGAACATCCAAAAGCAAGGGGTTGTCCAGGGACTTCATCAACCCTTCAAATTCCTTGGCGGTGACATCTTTCAAAACCGCTTCATCGGAAGGCGACCCTTTCGTGACGGGCGCGCCACATTGGGCGAGGACCAACAGAAACATTCCGCCCCAAAACTGACTGAGCCTCATGAGGCTTTGGCCTTGTTCTTGGGACTTGCCTTTGGGCTTG
>JBELJW010000001.1:26420-48613 GCA_042089975.1 Flavobacteriales bacterium
CTGACTGAGCCTCATGAGGCTTTGGCCTTGTTCTTGGGACTTGCCTTTGGGCTTGTCTTTGCCTTTGCCCTTGGTGCTGGGGCCAATTCTTCAGCGTGGGCCGCGTACTGGGCATCGATTTGGCCTTGGGCATAAGCGGCCGTCACCTCCAATTTCCTGGTCTTGGATCCGGGCAAGTCAAACATGGCATTGCGCAGGATGACTTCGCATATGCCGCGCAGCCCCCTTGCGCCCAGTTTGCGCTCCATGGCATGCTCCACCACCAAATCAAGGGCGTCTGCCTTGAAGGACAGGGCGATGTCGTCCATGGCGAACAGCTTGATGTACTGACGCACCAGGGCATTTTTGGGTTCCGTGAGGATGCGCCTCAAGGCATCCCTTTTCAAGGGCCTCAATGCCGTCAAAACGGGAAAACGTCCAATGAGCTCTGGGATGAGGCCAAAGTCTTTCAAATCCGACGGATCCACATACGCCAAGGCCTCGCTTTCTTCCACCACCTGACCTGCCGTGGCATAGCCAATGGTGCTTTTGCGCAGCCTCCGCGCCACGATTTTTTCCATCCCTGAAAAGGCGCCACCGCAGATGAACAGGATGTTCGTCGTATTCACCGTGATGAGCTTTTGCTCAGGGTGCTTGCGCCCGCCTTGAGGTGGCACTTGGACATCGGTGCCCTCGAGCAGTTTCAGCAAGGCTTGTTGCACACCCTCTCCGCTGACATCGCGTGTGATGGAGGGGTTGTCGCTTTTTCGGGCAATTTTGTCGATTTCATCGATGAAGACAATGCCGCGTTCGGCTGCATCGACGTCGAAGTCCGCGGACTGCAAGAGCCTGGAAAGGACACTTTCCACGTCTTCTCCGACGTAGCCGGCCTCGGTGAGCACTGTCGCATCGGCGATGCAGAACGGGACGTCCAGCATCCTCGCGATGGTCTTGGCCAGGAGGGTTTTTCCAGTCCCTGTTTCCCCCACCAAAATGACGTTGCTCTTGTCGAGTTCAACCTCGTTTGCGTCCTCCTTGGGCGCGTGTGTGAGCCTCTTGTAGTGGTTGTACACCGCGACACTCAACGTCCGTTTTGCCGCCTCTTGACCAATGACGAAATCGTCGAGGTAGGTCTTGATTTCAGCAGGTCGGCGCAAGGTGAAGTCCAGAGCTGTGGCGTCGCCCCCTTTGGCAGAGGATTCCTCCAGGACAATGGCCTCCGCTTGCTCGACGCAACGGTTGCAAATGTGTCCGGTGGCTCCGGCAATGAGGATGTCTACTTCGTCCTTTCGTCGGCCGCAAAAGGAGCATTGGATGTCTTGTTCGGACATGGAATGTCGTTCAAATGTGAGCCCCCGAAATTACTTAGAATCAGGTCGTGCGGACCAAAACTTCGTCAATCATTCCGTATTCCTTCGCCTCTTCGGCGATCATCCAATAGTCCCGGTCGCTGTCGCCCCAGACTTTGTCGTAGGTCTGGCCGCTGTGGGTGGCGATGATGTCGTAGAGCTCTTTTTTGAGCTTTTGGATCTCACGAGCAGTGATTTCAATGTCGGATGCTTGGCCACGTGCGCCGCCAAGGGGTTGGTGGATCATGACCCGGCTGTGCTTCAATCCCGTGCGCTTGCCTGCGGCTCCGCCACAAAGAAGCACTGCACCCATCGATGCGGCCATTCCTGTGCAGATGGTGGCCACGTCGGGACGGATGTACTGCATGGTGTCGTAAATGCCCAACCCAGCGTACACGCTTCCTCCTGGCGAGTTGATGTAAATCTGGATGTCCTTGCCGGGGTCGGTGGACTCCAAAAAGAGCAACTGTGCTTGGATGATGTTGGCGATGTAATCGTCCACGCCCGTGCCCAAGAAGATGATCCGATCCGCCATCAAACGCGAGAATACGTCCACCTCCCGAAAGGGCATGGGTCGTTCTTCAATCACGGTTCGGGTCATGCTGTCCGGTCCGGCAATGGGCCCGTGCGTCTTGGAGATGTAATCCTCAACGGTGTGGCTGCTCATGCCGCGATCGTGGACGGCGTACTTCAGGAATTCTTTGCGGTTGTTCATGGTGCTGTTCTGTGGGACCAAATTACGTCCCACGCACCCGATCGTCGGCCCTCGATAACGAGGTTGTTCACAACCGTTGGGGTAGAATCAACGGACTTCAGCGGCCAGCTTTCCAAACTCGTCAAAGCTCACCAGCTTCTCGGAGATTTGGACCCTGGTCTTGAGGTCATCGACCACTTTCCGCTCGACCAAAACATCGGCGATCCGTCGGCGTTCTTTTTCGTCGTTGAGGACATTCTTGGCCACGTTCCCGAGGGTCTCTTCGTCCATGGGCATGCCGTACTGTGCATATTGGGCGCCGACCATTCGCTTGGCCTCTCCTTCGAGTTCTTCAGAAGACACCTGCAGATCGATTTTCTCTGCAACGGTCTGCTGAAGGATTTGCCAGCGTAACGACTCAGCATAGCTGGGGTATTCTTCCTCCACCTGCTCTGGCGTGAGGGGCTTCTCGTTGGTCAACATGATCCAACGCTTGAGGAAGGCATCGGGGAGCTCGACCTTCATTTTCTCAATCAAGTCCACCACAAAACGGCGTCGGAACACCCATTCTGCATCGCGGTCAAAATGGCCGTCAAGGTCCTCTGCCACCTTTTCGCGGAAGGCCTTTTCGTCGGTGACGACGCCTTCTCCATACACCTTGTCGAACAGCGAAGCATTGACCTCATGTGGCTCCAGGCGCTTCACCTCCTTCACGGTGAACCGGAAGGTTCCTTTGAGGTCGTGCACTTGTTCGTGGGTGATGCCCAACATCCGCTCGAGGTCGTCATGGCCGCGGCTCACTTTGTGGGGATCAACGTCCACGGCAGAACCGGGCTGCAAGCCCAGCAAAGACTTGGCTGTTTTTTTGTCCTCGACAAACTCAAGGCTGATGGTGCTGTCACTGGTGATGCCATCTTCCAGCAATTCCCCTGAAGCATCCAACTGGGCAAAGTGTCCCACGAGCATGTCGTTCGCTTCGCTCTTGTCAGGGTCGGACATTTTTCCGTGGCGCCGCTGCAAATCGGTGACTTGCCGTTGGATCGCTTCCTTGTCCACCTTGATTTTGTGACGGGTGAATTTGGCGCGTCGTCCAAACTCCAGGCTCAGCTCAGGGGCCAGCCCCAACTCATAGTGGAAGGTGAATGTGCCGGGATTGTTCCAGTCTCCATCGTCCTCTTTGTTCTCGCTGGGAATGGGGTTGCCCAACACATTGAGCTTGTTTTCCTGGATGTGCTTTTGAAGGAGCTCGCTCAACATTTGGTTGAGTTCCTCCGCCAGGACAGATTGGCCGTATTGACGGCGCACCAGAGGCATAGGGACCTTGCCTTTTCTGAATCCAGGCATGGTGGTTTGCTGTTGGTGTCGCTTCAAGGCCCTGTCCACGCGAGGCGTGTAGTCTTCTTGGGCGAGGGTGATGGCCAACTCAACACGGAGATTGTCCAGGGAGGTTTGGGCGATGTTCATTGCGGAATCAGGTTGCCGGTTTTTCCTCGAAGAAGTGCGGGTGGAGGGACTCGAACCCACACGCCGAAGCACCAGATCCTAAATCTGGCGTGTCTACCAATTTCACCACACCCGCTCCCTTCGAGGGCCGCAAAGATACAAGGATTTTCTCGGAGGTCAACCCCCGACACGCATCCATTGATTTGTGGGAGTAGAAGCTTCCATCCGTTGCTCTTTCGCAGCATGGTTTGGAGGTCAAACACATGGCCCAGGCAATGGGCAAAGCTGGCGGTCCCCATGCTCTTGGTCCTCTTTCAAAGAGGGGTGCTGGCCCAGGATGAGCCCCAGGATGAGCCTCGGCATCAGCCAGAGGTGGGCGGCGAATGGACAGGAGGGTTCCCTGTGTCTGGGACCCCTTGGGGCCAACTAGGTACGTCCATATGGGGAACGGGCGCCTCCGGTCGACCTTGGTGTGAATGGCACCTTGGTGGGGCTTGGGAGGGTTGGGCTGCGTGGCAAGTCTTGGGGTTGCACGGAGGCTTGGCGGGAAGAGCGGGTGAAGCGGGGCGTTGGGAAGGGGTGGGCGAACTGACCCGAGAGGTGTGGCCAGACCTGAATGAAAAGCGTTGGGCCGGTCATCTGGCGTGCCGGTGGACCGAGGAGAGTACGCGCGGTCGATGGTCGCTGACGTTGTCCATGGGCTCCGTTCCTTTGGGAGGGTGGCGGGTGTCACAGAACGGGGTGTTTCGGGCCACGTCTCCCTACAGCTGGCAGATGTCCTGGTCGCCACCAGAGGAAGGTGCTTTGGTGGGGATGCCCGCGTTTGCTTGGTCCAGGGGAGGAGAGTGGAGCGTTCAATGGAGCCCTGTTCGCTTTTGGCAAAAGGAGCTCAGGCCAAACTTCTTGGAGTCGCCGCGCTTCCTTGCGGCGTGCTTGGGGCCATGCTGCAGCAGTCCAATGCGCACATGAGGCTTTTGAATCTTCAGGATGGCTTGCCCAAGAAAGAGAGACCAAGTGCCATTGGGCGTCCACCCACGGCCCCCATGGCCTGCGCCTTCAATGGCGCTTGTCCCTTCAAAACGGGGGCTCTCCCGAAGTCAGGACCCGCGTGGTCCCGTCCAAGACATCGCCTTGGACTTGGGACCTTCGCCTCGACAAGGGCATCTCCACGTTCACGGGGACATGGCACGAGGGGCATTGGCGCTTGTCTTGGATGGTCACGCCTTGGCAGGGCATCCGTGGACAAGGTCGGGCTGTGACTTGGCAATCGGGTTGGCAGCGAGGCCAATGGCGCGTGGGGGCGATGGCGATGGACGGTGAGGGATCGCCTGTGACAGGTTACGTGTCCATCGCTTGGCTCGAATCGCGGCGCTGGGTCAGATTGCCAGAAGATGGCGCCCGGCTGAGCCTTTGGTTTGAACAAAAGACCAACAGGTTGGGAAGAAAAGGGAGCTGGTCGGGCCATTTGTTTTGGTCACCTTCTCAACAGGAGACCTTTCGTTGTGGGCTTCGCTGGTCATGGGAAGCGTGACGTCGTGGAGTATCTTGTCCCCGGCAGAACCTGAATCTGCCCAACAAGAACATCAGCATGGCGAACACCAGTGACATCAAAAACGGCATGGTCCTCAACCACAACAACGGCTTGTGGCAAATCGTGGAGTTTCTCCATGTGAAGCCTGGAAAAGGGGCGGCATTTGTCCGGACCAAACTCAAGAACATCGAGACGGGCAAGGTGGTGGACAACACCTTCAATGCAGGCCACAAAATCGACCCTGTTCGGATTGAGACCCGGGAGCACACTTTCTTGTACAACGACGACGAAGGGTACCACTTCATGAACACGGAGTCCTACGAGCAAATCCGTTTGGAAAAGCACCTCATTGGGGCACCGCAGTTTTTGAAGGATGGATTGAATTGTTTGGTGGTTTTTCACGCAGACGAGGAGCGGCCCATCAACTGCGACCTGCCCAGCCACGTGGAGCTGGAAATCACCTACACGGAGCCGGGGGTCAAAGGAGACACCGCGACCAACTCCTTGAAACCGGCCACAGTGGACACAGGGGCCGAGGTTCGTGTTCCTCTGTTCATCAACCAAGGCGACTGGATCAAAGTAGACACGAGAACAGGTGAGTATTCTGAGCGAATCAAAAAGTAAGCCTGTTCCACACGCCATGACCAACCCCAAGGAACGGAGATTGAAGGAGAAGCTCGAATTGCGGGACTTCAAATTGAACGCGCTCCTCGAGGTCACAAGGGCGGTGAATGCAGAGACCTCTGAAGAAGAGTTGATGCAGGGCTATGTGAACGCCTTGAAGGAAAATTTGGGCATCGACCGCTTGGTCCTGTATGCGGCGGACTTGGACGGCAAACATTGGAAATTGTTGGTGTCTGCGGGGACGGATGGAGGGTGGCCTGCATCGCGTCCGGCTTCTTTCTTTGAGGCCTTGGACCTCGACAACATTGGCCTCGCTGGAGCCCTTGGCGGGGATGAACATCCCTCTGACGTGGTGGTGCCTGTGCGCCAAAACGAGGAGGCCATCGCATTGGTACTGGCAGGCGACACTTCCGATTCAGACCGAGGGGTCAGTCCTGTGGTCAAGCACTTGAATTTTTTGGTCACCTTGACGAACATCTTGGTGGTGGCGCGACGCAACCGGCACATGGTGTCCCGGAACTTGAAACAAGAGGCGTTGAGAAGGGAGCTCGAACTCGCAGGGGAGATGCAAGCCATGCTGCTGCCGAGTTCTTGGGACCATGTGGACTTGGACGTGGCAGGGTACTATCAACCGCATACTGAGGTGGGCGGAGATTACTACGATGCTTTTGCCACAGACCATGGGAAGACGGTCATGTGCATGGCCGATGTGAGCGGCAAGGGAATGAGTGCGGCACTTTTGATGAGCAACTTCCAGGCCCAGGTTCGCGCGCTGTTTCAGGCAGAAACAGGCTCTTTGGAAGACACTCTCCGAAGGTTGAACCGCCGGGTCATGGACATCGCCCAAGGAGAGAAATACGTCACCTTCTTTGTGGCTGTGCTGGATGAATCGGCCAGGCAATTGACCTACGTGAATTGTGGACACAACCCGCCGTTGTTTGTGCATCCCCAAGGCCAGTCGGAGTTGTTGGGACTGGGTTGCGTAGGGCTTGGCATGTTCCGCGACATCCCTTCGATGAATGTGGGGACGGTGGAGGTGTCCAAGGGGGCCTTGTTGTGCTGTTACACCGACGGACTCGTGGAACAAGAAAACCGGCAGGAAGTCCCTTTTGGCACCGATCGGTTGCTGGGGCTGTTGGCCCATCACCAGGGCCAAACGCTCGATGCCGTGCACCGCGCCATTGTGGCCTCTTTGGACGCCTTCAGGGACGACACTCCTCCGTTGGACGACACGGCCATGCTGAGCTGTCGGTTCAAGTGAGCTGAGGCCGTTCTTGGTCGCCCTTGGCCCCCAAGTCGAGCACCACGAGCAAGGCCAAGAACCCCCAAAATGGTGCACTTGCCTTGTCGGTGTCGAGGTAGTTGTTCAGCACGCCATGCACGAAGTAGGTGATGAGTCCCAAAAAGAGTCCCATGGCCAACCTTTTCTTCTCTGGATCGTGCAAGGTTCGTTGAAGCTTGAAGCCCAAATGGCAGGTCGCCAAAAGCAGCGCAAGGACCCCTGCCAGTCCCAACCCCCCCTGTTCAGCCAACGGTCCGAGGTATTCGCTGTGGGCATTCCCCAGATCGGCATTGTTGGTGCTGATGACGGTGCGCAGGTCCGAGGTTTGGAAAGGTGCGTACTCAAACTGGTAGGTCCCAGGCCCCCAGCCCCAAAGGGGACGCTCCTGGAACATGGCCCAAGCGCAGGACCAACGGTTGAGCCGTTCGAGATTCGAGGCATCGCTGGACACGTTGGAAATGCTTTCCACATGCTGGGCCAAATCGTCTGACGAGTCCTGTTTGTTCCGCTCGAGTTGGATGACCAATGCATCCCAGCTCAAGCCCACCACCATCAACCCCACAAGGCCTGTGGCCAAGAGTGTTTTGAACCTTGCCCCAAGGGCCATGAGGACCCAAAGGGCGCCAGCCACGGCAAGGCTGACCCATGCCGCCCGGGTGAAGGAAAACACGGTGCCCAACACGAGCCATCCTACCCCCATGGCCCACAAGACCCTTGACAAGGAGGATTGTTGGCTGCGCCACGCCATGGCCAAAGAAGGAGGGATCATCATGGCCAAAACGGCCCCATAGGAGGTATGGTCCTTGAAAAATGGCTTCATGACCCAGTGTCCGGCAGCCTTCTCGAACCCATACCCCGCATGCCGAATCATTGTGTACAAGATCACCACGGACAAGGGGACCAAGAGCAGGCCCAAAAACCGGGCGTGGCTGCGGGTACTGTCTCGGAACCAGGTGGCCAAAAGCACGTAGAATGACACCACAAACCAGCCCCGGGCCACCCAAGCTTTCAACGACACAATGGGGTGGCTGCTTGGCAAAATGGTGAGCCCCATCCACAAGAAGCTCAGGCCAATCACCCATGTCACAGGATGTTGCAACAGGTCACGGTCTGGGGCCTCGCCTGAAAGCCACCGCGCCACAAACAACAACAGCAGGGCGAACAACATAGGTTCCGTGGGCATGTACCACCCAATGGAGGTCAGGCCAAACTCACTCAGATTGACCGACAATGGCACCAAGAAGAGCACCACCGACAGGTACCCATCCATGCGGGCAAACGCCATCCAAACCACCGCCAAAACCAGGGGCAATGCAAGGACATGCGGCACGTCCAACCACCAGCCTGCGAGGGCGATGGCCGTCATGAGGATGCCGCCCGCCCAACCCGCGTGCGTTGTGGTCCAAGGAGACAATTCGGGGGTGGTTTACGCGTTGGGGGTCTGTGCGCGTTGCAGCGTTTCCCAAGCCAGCATGGCCAGGAACGAGGCCCCAACTGCGATGACTGCGGTCATCACAACGATGAGCCACCTCACAGGTTTGGACTTCTTGTCGGCCGCAGAGGCATAGTCCACCACGAAGCTCGACGGAAGTTGCGTCTCAGCATCCACACGCATCAACTCCACGCGCTTTTTCAACAGGGATTGTTGCTCGTAGGCCCCTTCCAAAAATGCCGAGAGGTTGTTGTACCCATTCGCCAGCCCCGCGATCTTTTGCAAATCGGATTGCATCGTTCGGGCTGCGCTCTTGTTGCCGGACGCCAGCGCCATGCCATACTGCGCGGTCAACCCTTCGACTTGGGCCTCGAAATCGTAGATGCCCATGCTGTGCAAAGTGGCCAAGCTGTCCTCTGCCTCCGCGATTTGCTGGGAGGTTTTTTTCAAGGTATGGATGGCCAAGTTGAAGGCCTCTCTGGCGCGTTCGTTGCGCATTTGGTTGGAGACACTGTCCACCAAAAACGCCATGTCGTTCGCCATGTCCCTCGCCATGTTGGGGTCGGTGTCCAACACTTCCACCTTGATGGAACCAAACCGGGTCAGGCTCGCGCTGACGTTGCTGTTGTACGTCTTCGCCATGTCTGTTTTGGCGCCGGGTTCAGCACGGTCCAAATCGTAATGGGTGTACAAATCGTACTTCGTGATGATGCGGTTGCGGATGCGGTGCGAGTTGAGGATCTGGAGAAGGCGCTCAGCGTCCTCGGTTTCACCGTAGGCCAGGAGGTCGTTCTTCTTGGTCTCTTCAAAAAACTGCTCTCCGATGCTGTGCTGGGATGTGGCAAACATCACCACGGTGCTCTGGTAGTATTCATCGAGCAAAAAGGAGACCCCGCTGGCGGCCACGGCAGAGAGAAAGCCAATGGCCATCAAGGTTTTGAAATTGCGGGAAAGGAACACCAACAAGTGGGTGGATTCCATGGGACGAGGAGAGGGCATGTGTTAGAAGTTTGGTCGTGAACCACCGCGAAGGTAATGGGCGGAGGCGGTACCTTTGAAGGAATGGCGCGCATTGCCTTGAACGGTCGATTGTTGGTCCCAGGGAAGCTTGAGGGCATTGGGAAATTCACGTTGCGCTGTCTCCAAGAATTGGTGCGTCTGCGTCCCCACGATGAATTCCTTTTGTTGGTGGACCGACCAGACAATGAGCTGTTCCATTTGGGTCCCAACGTCGAGGTGCGGCGGATTCGTGTCCCAGGACGCCGACCATGGCTTTTGAGGTGGTGGTTTGGGGCGGCGATGCGGCGGGTGATGAGGCAATGGAAGGCAGAGGCCTTTGTCTCCTTGGAAGGTCCCTTGGTGTCGGGAATGCCGGATGATTTCCCTCAGCTTTCTGTCATCCATGACTTGAACTTTGAGCATCATCCCGAATGGATCCCAGTTGCGTGGGCCTCGTATTACCAAACCGAGTTCCGGGCCTGTGCCCACCATGCCCATGTCCTTTGCACGGTGTCGGAATTCAGCCGCGACGACCTCGTTGCCCAATATGGCCGGCCCAAGGAGGACATACGCCTCGTCCCCAATGCGGCAGACGACGGGTTTCAGCCCTTGGATGAGGCTGGACAGCACGCCGCACGAACGCGCTTTGCGGAAGGAAAGAAGTATTGGGTGTACATCGGGTCCTTTCACCCAAGGAAAAACCTTCAGGGTCTGCTTGCGGCCTATCAAAACTACGCGGATGCCGGAGGCAGTTGGGACTTGGTGTTGGTGGGCGAAGCCATGTGGCAGACGCCAGAGTGGCCCCAAGCACTCCTCGCCACGAACAGAGTGCACACGACGGGCCGCTTGGATGAAGTTCCCCTCGCCCAAGCCTTGGGCGGCGCATCGGGGATGGTCTTTGTCCCTTGGTTTGAGGGGTTTGGGATTCCTTTGGTCGAGGCCATGGCGGCCGGCGTTCCCGTGGTGGCCTCCCACGTGACGTCCCTGCCTGAAGTTGGAGGGGATGCGGTTTGTGCATGGGTGGATCCTGGCAACCCCGTGGCCATCTCTGAGGCCATGTTGCACGTCGAAGCCCAACCTCAAATGCGGGCGGAACATGTCGCCAGGGGATTGGCCCGTGCCAAGGCCTTCTCATGGCGAGAAAGTGGTCAAAAGCTTGATGCAGCGGTCGACGATCTTCTTCAACCTTCACGGCATGCGCAAGACGTTGCTTGATCAAGTGGTCCGGGGTCGGGTGGAAGCCGGCTGCGATGAGGCGGGGCGGGGCTGCTTGGCCGGTCCTGTTGTGGCAGCTGCCGTGGTGCTGAATCCTGAAGTGGCCCGGTCGTTGCCATTGAACGACAGCAAGCAATTGACCGCAAAGCAGCGCGATGCATTGCGGTTGGAAATTGAACAACTTGCTGTCTCTTGGGCCGTGGCTTTTGTGTCTCCTGCAGACATCGACCGAATGAACATCTTGCAGGCCTCTTTTGAGGCCATGCGGCTCGCCGTTCGTGGCTTGGCGGGCATGCCCGACCACATGCTGATCGATGGCAACCGTTTTGTGACATCCCCTGATCTTCCTCCTTTCACATGCTTTGTCAAGGGCGATGCGAAAATTGCTTCGATCGCGGCGGCGAGCATTTTGGCCAAAACCCATCGGGACACCTACATGTTGGAGGCGGCGGAGACGTACGGCGACTATGGCTGGAAAACCAACATGGGCTACCCCACTGTGGCCCACCGAAAGGCACTGGTGGCGCACGGTCCCACACCCTTGCACAGGAGTTCGTTCAAATGGGCTCCGCCAGCATTGTCCTTGTTTGAGGACCCCTCGTGATGCGGTCCAGATATGAATGGAACGTTAAGGTTGGAAAGTCGGCTCAAAATCCTGCTTCGGATTGTTGGAATTCGTCGAGGAGAACGTAATTTCACACGACCAAATCCATTAATCTCTAGACGATGCGTTATTCCATTTGGATGCTGTCCGTGCTCATGTTTGCGGCGGCATCAGGCCTACAGGCCCAGTGTGACAACTTGTTTTTCTCTGAAGCTGCAGAAGGCAGTTCCAACAATAAGTACCTCGAAATTTACAATCCAACTTCCGCAACCATTGACCTCAGTGGCTATGCATACCCTAGCGTGAGCAACGCTCCGGACAACGGGCTGGGCAACTACGACTTCTGGAACAATTTCGCAGAAGGCGCAACCATTGAGGCCGGGGGAGTCTACATCATCGCCCATCCTTCTTCGGATGCCAGCATCCTGGCTGTGGCGAACGAGACTTTCACTTTCTTGTCCAACGGAGACGATGGGTTCATGATTGTGCAAGGTGACGAAGCTTCCTACGTGCAAATTGACGCAGTGGGCGATTGGAACGGCGATCCCGGTTCCGGTTGGGAAGTGGCTGGTGTTGCGGATGGCACCAAGGACCACACCATTGTGCGGAAGTCCTCCGTGCAAAGTGGCAACGCAGGCGATTGGATCACCAGTGCAGGAACGAATGTGGATGACAGCGAGTGGATTGTCTTGGACCAAAACGACTGGACCAACTTGGCCATTCACACTTTCGATGGCTGTGGAGCTGCGGTGGAAGGATGCACCAACCCCAGCGCCACGAATTACAACATGGACGCAACACAAGACGACGGGTCTTGCACATTTGACAACGCTTGCAATGTGGACGGTGTCGTTGTGGAAGCATCGAGCTTTCAGTACGTGCCTGCCGACTTGAGCATTGAAGCTGGGACCACCGTGGTGTGGTCCAACCTTGGCGGAACCCACGACGTGAACGGAGACATCGACTCCCAAACTTCCATGTCTTTTGACAACCCTGAGTCGTTCTACATCGCTCCTGTTTCAGGGGCTGCGGGAGGAGTTTGCATTGGCTCATTCACGTTCAACACCCCCGGGGTGTACATGTACGATTGTTCCATTGGCTCTCACGCAGCTTTGGGCATGGTGGCCACCATCACGGTGGGCACAGGAGGTTGCACCAGTGCCGCCGCCCCCAACTACAACCCGTCCGCAGATTTTGACGATGGCTCTTGCATTGAGGTGAGCACCACTTCCATTGCAGACATCCAATTGGGCCAGGAGACGGGTGTCTTCACAGACAGCGTGGTCGTCACCTCTGGTGTGGTCACAGGTGTGTTTGGCAGCAATGTCAGCATCCAAGACGGCCAAGGCGCGTACAGCGGAATGTGGCTCAACGGTCCTGATGTTCCGGTGGCCGTAGGGGACCAGATCGAGGTGACAGGAGCTGTTTCAGAGTTCTTCGACAAAACCCAAATCTCAAACCCAGCGGTGGTGATTTCAAGCCAAGGCAACAGCTTGCCAGTGGCAGAGGTGTTGGCCACGGCCGACCTTGCTGCGGAAGTGTGGGAAGGTGTCTTGGTGCAGACGACGGGTGTGGTGACCTCGACTTCCCTCGGATTTGGCGAGTGGTCGTTGTCAGATGGTTCTGGCGACGCGGTTGCCGACGATGCAGCCTACGATGCGATTGGCGGTGAACTGGCGGCAGTGGGCAATGAATTGCAATTGTCTGGGGTGCTTGACTTCACCTTTGGCGCCTTCAAGGTTCAGCCTCGTGATGCGACCGATGTGTTGCTCTTCGGATGCAGCACTGCAGGCGCGGCCAACTTCAATCCCTTGGCCACGATCGACGACGGAAGTTGTGTGTTTGAGGGAGGCGAGTGTGGTCTGTTCTTCTCAGAAATGGCAGAAGGAAGCTCCAACAACAAGTACATCGAGTTGTACAACCCGACCCAGAGCACCATCTTCCTCAGTGAATACACCCTTGGCAACTGCAGCAATGGATGTGATGTCACAGGTGAGTTTGACTTTTTGACGTTCAACTTCCCTTCAGGTGCTGTGGTGGAAGCAGGTTCGACCTACATCATTGCGCATCCGACTGCGGATTCCTTGATTTTGGCTTCGGCAGACATGACCTTCACCTACTTGAGCAATGGCGATGATGCCTTCGGCCTTTTGGACATCACTGGCGACGCACCTGTTCTGGTGGATGTCTTTGGCTCCTTGGGGGCTGACCCAGGTTCTGGTTTTGCAGTGGCTGGAGTGTTGAACGCCACCCAAAATGGCACCATCGTTCGTAAATCTGGCGTCAGCCAGGGCAACGGAGGAGATTGGGCCGCGAGTGCGGGCAGCAACGCGATTGATTCAGAGTGGATCATCAATCCTTCCAACGATTGGACCAACTTGGGCATCCATACATTCACCGGGGCCTGTGCCACCGACAACAGCGGTTGCACCGACTCAGGTGCAGTCAACTACGACCCCAACGCCACAGAAGATGACGGTTCTTGCATCTTCGTTCCAACCCTGTCCATCCAGGACATCCACGCAGGAGCCTTCAGCGGTTCGGTGGTGACCTCTGGTTTGGTGACGGGTGTTTACGGCCCCAGTGGCTCTTTGTCTGGTCAGCCCTCCTACTCCATTCAAGATGGCAGTGGGGCATTCTCCGCCATTTGGGTCATTGGTGACGGTGTGGCTGTAGGCGACTTGGTTTCTGTCGCGGGTACGGTGAATGAGGTGTTTGGTTTGCGTCAAATCTTGTCGGCTGTGCCGACCATTCAGTCTTCGGGCAATGCCCTTCCAGCTGCAGAAGTATTGACGACTGCAGGCATCAATGACGAGCAATGGGAGAGTGTTTTGGTCACCATGACTGGATCTGTCACGGACATCAATGCGACCTTCGGGGAGTGGCTCTTGGACGATGGTTCCGGAAACGGAATGGCCGCGAGCCTTGGCTATGAGGCCGTGGATGACAGCATCGAGGTCAATGGCATGAACATGGCCTTGGTGGAGCTTGGCGCCAATTATCGAGTGAGCGGACCCAATTTCTACGCTTATGGCAACTGGAAGCTGTGTCCCAATGCGTCCACAGATGTTGTGCGCATCGGTTGCACCGACCCATCCTTCGCCAATTATGATGCTTTGGCATCTGAAGACGACGGGTCATGCTCCAGCGTGGAAGGTTGCACAGAAGAAGGTGCCGACAACTACGATCCCACAGCCACCATTGACGATGGTACATGTGTGATTGTCGGGTGCACTGACGTGACGGCATTGAACTACAATGAAAACACGACCCAGGAAGACAACAGCACTTGTTACTATACCCTTCCTTCCGTCATCATCAACGAAGTGCACTACAACCCTTGCACCGCTCAGGGCGATGATTTTGATTTCGAGTTTGTGGAGCTTTTGAACATCGACGATGTGGCTGCTGATCTCTCCGGATACCAGTTCTACAACGAATCAGGTGGTTTGTTGCAATTGTCGCTCGTGTTCCCTGATGGGACGACTTTGGCGGCGGGTGAATTCATGGTGCTGGCCGTCTCTGAGGCGGGAGTGACCGCCTACGGAGGCAATGGTTACCAGGTGTTCCAAATGACTGCGGGCAACTTCAGCAACAGTGGTGAGGCATTGAGCCTGCAAGATGCCTTTGGCAATGTTGTGAATGCCATTGACTACGACGACGCATCACCTTGGCCTTCTGAGGCGATGGGCATTTTGGGCAACAATTTCATTGAAACACCTGATGGTGGTTGTGCTTCTTTGGAATACACCCCTGAAATCCTTGCCTTGTATTTGGACACCCCAACGGGGAATGGCAATGACTTTGGAGGCAACTGGCAAGCCTCTTGGGTGGACAATGGCACTCCTGGAGCGGCCAACTCTTCTGCCTTTGGTTGCAACAATCCACAGGCGTGCAACTTCAATGCCAATGCGATCCTTGGTGATGAGTCTCAGTGCACCTTCGATTGCACGGGTTGTACCTATGCAGGTGCGGACAACTTCACAGCAGGTGCCACAGTTGACGATGGTTCATGTGAGTTCTCGTTGACCAACCCATGTCCCACGGACTTGAATGGCGACGGTTCCACGACCACAGCCGACTTGTTGGTGTTCTTGGTGGACTTTGGCAACACTTGCCTCTGAGCCAACGACCCATTCAACTGACCTTGAAGAAAGGGGCGCCCGTGGCGCCCCTTTTTTTGTGGGTCAATCTGCTGTGGGAGGAAAGAAAGAGGAAGGCCTCAAGGGACTGCGAACGCTGGTGTCGTGACCGCATTGGAGGGTTGGAGATCGCGGTCCCAAAGTGTCCACTGGAAGCGAACGGAATCGGATGTGGTACCTGCGAGGTACCATGAGGTCAAGGACAGGGCAATCGTGCCTTCAAGCGCTGGGCTGGACCCTGTGGGTTCCGCCACGGGGACCCGGTAGGCGTAAGGCACCAAGAGAGGAGGCGTCACCCATTCTTCGCCGTCCCATTGTTCATAGACCCCAACGAGGTTGTGGTGGTGAAGACAGGTGGCGCAAAAGGGAGGCAAAGTGTCGCCTTGCGACAGTCCAACATTTCCATCGCCATCGGTGAATCCGAGCGTCATGGTCGCCGTTCCGTTGTCCATCGCCTCGAAGGACTCAAAGGAAAGGGTGGGTTCGTCTGGGAACATGGGGTCTGGCAAACATCCCCAAAGGAGGAGGCAAGCTCCCCAACCCATCCAATGCGTGCCTCGAACATCCATAGGGCAAAACTACCGAACTTGTGGCCATGTCTTATGCCTTCAACAATTGGAACACAGATGCCGAGCTTGGCGAGGTGCGTGCCGACGTTGGATCTTGGATGGCCGGCACCAAAGAGGGGACCTTCGAAGAGGTGGCATTGGCCTTGTTTCGTTGGCAGGCATCCAACAACCAGGTGTACCGTCGTTTTTTGGAAGCCATGGGCACGGACGTCCGCGGCATCGGGCAGGTGGACGACATCCCTTGCTTGCCAGTCGAGATGTTCAAGCACCACCGGGTCCAAAGCGGCGAGTGGACAACCCATCACGCCTTCAAGAGTTCAGGAACCTCGGGGCAAGGGCATCGTTCCACGCATTTGCTCGATGCGGATGGGTTGACGTGGTACCGAGATGTGGCCAGCCGAGCTTGGTCACAGGTTTGGGGAAGTGAGGTGAAAGACCACCAATGGTTGGGCTTGCTTCCAGGTTATGTGGGCAGGGAAGATGCGTCTTTGTTGACCATGGTGCATGGCTTCTGCGATGCGTCGGGCCACACCGCCTCTCGCATGTTCATGGACCACCACCTGGAACTGAACGAACAGCTGAGGTCGTGGTTCACCACCCCCCATTCTCAGTCGCTTGTGCTCTTCGGGGTCACCTGGGCCATCTTGGATTGGTTGGAAGGCTTCGACGCGCCTGACCATGATTGGTCCCAAAGCCCTCGATGGAAGGAGGTGATTTTGGTGGAAACGGGCGGCATGAAAGGCCGGGACGAAGAGCCCATACGGGAAGAGGTTCACGCCCGCATTCGAAAAGCATTGCCTTGGATTCAGATCTCATCCGAGTATGGAATGACAGAGATGCTTTCGCAGGCGTATGCCTTGGACGGTCAACACCACGTTTTCCCATTTTGGTCCAAAGCCATGGTGCGGGACCCCAAAGACCCTTTGGCCAGTCAGCTTGCGGGCAGGTCGGGCAGGTTGGATGTGGTGGACCTTGCCAATGTGCACAGCTGTGCTTTTTTGGCCACATCAGATTTGGCGAGGAAGCGCGATGCCGGGCTGGCCGTGTTGGGACGCTGCGACGACGCGGAGGCAAGGGGTTGCAGCCTTTTGACCTTGGGTTGAATCGAGGGGGGTTCCAAGACCTCGAAAGGCGCTGCTTGAATCGTGTCTTTTTGCTGGCCCCGGCAGACGACTGTTAATATTGGCGTAACATTTGAACTATCGAATGCCGTCTAATTTGCGCCTCTCGTCGCTGTCGTCTCCTGGGACCACGCAGCCAAAATGACATCGAAATGGTTGAGTTGTATACGCTGGTGGGATTTTGTTTGGCAGGCTTTTCTGTCATTGCCAATGACAGTGTCCAAACCCTGGGCACCTGGATAGCCTCCAACCGTGACAATTTCAAATGGACCACCCTGTGGGCTGCGGCTTCCACAGTGTTGGTGGCCACCCTCGTCTATGGGTGGGTTTCCTCTGGAAACGGGGACATATCCTTCGGACGATTGGCCAAGATCCCTTACGCTGAGCCCCAGTGGTACCATGCTTCGGCACCGCTGGCACTCGTGTTGTTGACCCGCAAGGGCATCCCAGTGTCCACCTCTTTTTTGGTGCTCTCAGCCTTTGCCAGCACCTTTGTGCTGGAAAAGATGCTCCTGAAGAGCATCACGGGCTACGGATTGGCAGCGGTCGTGGCGTACGTTCTGTGGTTGGGGATCTCCCGTTTGGTCAATGAAAAGGACGACGTCAACGAGGAATCTAAAAAGTTTTGGCGTGTGTTGCAGTGGTGCTCCACGGGGTTTTTGTGGTTCATGTGGCTGTCTCATGACGTGGCCAACATTGCGGTGTTTTTGCCCCGTGAATTGTCGCTTTTGCAGCTGATCATTGTGATTGTCTTTTTCGTCACAGGGTTGGGGTACATCTTCTATCGCCGCGGTGGCAAGATCCAAGACATTGTCCTGGACAAGCAAAGCACGAAGTATGTGCGGTCTGCCACGCTGATTGACTTGGTGTATGCCTTTTTGCTTCTCTACTTTAAGCAGATGAACAACATCCCCATGTCAACGACTTGGGTGTTTGTGGGCTTGCTTTGTGGACGTGAATTGGCCTTGAACACCGGCTTGACCAAGAAGGGGAATTTGAAAACGGTTTTCCCCATTGTGGCCATGGACTTCTTGAAATTGCTTGCCGGCTTGCTTGTCAGCGTGTCCATTGTCTTGGCCATTCACATGGGGCAAGATGCGAATGCAAAGCAGGATGTTGCCCCAGAGTCCATAGAAGTGTTGTCAAGTCCAGCAGGAGGTACGGATGCACAATTGCCAGAGACCGAGGACTGACCTCCGAAGCCATCAGTCGGCCAGGCGAATCAGGTAAAAGTTCTTCTTTCCCCGCTGAACGAGGATGAGGCTTTCGCCCACGAGGTCTTCTGAAGTGATGGTTTTGCTGTCGTCCACCTTCGCCTTGTTCACGCTGACACTGCCTTCTTTCAGTGCCCTACGGGCTTCTCCGTTGCTCGCCAAAAACGGCGTTTCTCCACCGGCCAGCACATCCACCATGCCCATGCCTTGGCGGAGTTCGTCTCGGCCAAGAACCCGCTGAGGCACCCCTTCAAAGACCGACAGGATTTCCTTTTCTGGGAGGGCACGCAAGTCGTCCTCCGAGGTTTTGCCAAAAAGCAAACGGCTTGCTGCCACCGCGGTGTCGAGGTCAGCTTGTCCATGGATGCGACGCGTAACGTCCTCTGCAAGGGCCTTCTGAAGGGCCCGGGCGCCAGGATTTTCAGCGTGCGATGCTTCGATGGCTTCGATGTCTTCCCGGGGAAGAAGGGTGAAGATTCTGAGGTACCGCGCCGCATCTGCATCGGCAGCATTGATCCAGTACTGGTAGAATTTGTAGGCAGAGGTGCGGTTCTTGTCGAGCCAAACATTGCCTCCCTCACTCTTGCCAAACTTCGATCCGTCGGATTTGGTGATCAGGGGTGCGGTGATGGCAAAGGCCTGTCCATTGCCCTTTTTTCGAATCAACTCCGTTCCTGTGACCATGTTGCCCCATTGGTCGCTCCCACCCATTTGGACCTTCACATTGTGCTCTTTCCACAAATGGTAAAAGTCATGACCTTGGACGAGCTGGTAGGTGAACTCGGTGAAGCTCATTCCCGACTCCAGGCGGTTTTTCACACTGTCCTTGGACATCATGTAGTTGACTGTGATGTGTTTGCCCACGTCACGGATGAAATCCAAAAACGAAATGTCTTTGAACCAGTCGTAATTGTTGACCACCACAGCGGCGTTGTCGCCTGAGAAGTCCAAGAATCGTTCGAGCTGGGCCTTTTGACCTGACAGGTTGTGTTGAAGCACTTCTGCATCCAAGAACTGGCGTTCCGCGGTCTTCCCACTCGGATCTCCGACCATGCCCGTTGCTCCTCCCACAAGGACGACGGGAGTGTGCCCCGCTTTTTGCCAATGAACGAGGAGCATGATGGGCACCAAGTTGCCAATGTGCAAGCTATCGGCTGTGGGGTCAAATCCCACGTAGGCTTTGACACGCTCCTGGTCCATCAAGGCTTCGGTGCCGGGCATGATGTCGTGCAACAACCCCCGCCATTTCAAATCTTCAATCAGCGACATGTGGACAAAGATAAGGGGGTCATAGGTATGGCATGATGCGTTCAAGTCCTGCGCTTCTGCTTCCTTTCACCAATACTTGCCGTGCCTTCATAGGGTGGTTTTTGAAGTGTTCTTTCAGGGCTTCAAAATCTGAAAAATGCTTCCATAAGGCGTTCGGTCTCTCTTGGAAGGAGGCCTTGAAGCCTTCGCCCACGGTCACAAGTTCAATGCCCAATCCCAGCACTTTGTCAGCGGCCTCTGCATGTGCTTTGGCACTCGCTGTCCCGAGTTCCCCCATCTCGCCGAGAACCACGACGGGGGAAGCATGGCCTCGGGCATGGAAGGAAGCAACGGCGTGCGACACACTGGTGGGGTTGGCATTGTAGGCATCGAGGATCACTTGGTTGTGTTCCGTGTCCAGCCACTGCGACCTGTGGTTGGACGAATGATAAGCCGTCAATGCTTCTTGGATGTGGGAAGCCTTAACGTCAAATGCCCGTCCGATGGTGTGGGCGGCCACCACATTGGGCAAGTTGTAATCTCCCTCGAGGTGCACTTGAAAGGCCTCTCCCTTCGGTCCCATGATTTGGCCACCAGGCTCAGAGGAGATTGGGGAGTTCCAAGTCCAAAGCGGTGTGTTCACGCGGATGGTGTTGGTCAGCTCAGATGCGGCCCGGATGGTCTTGGCATCGCCTTGTTGGACAAAGGCTTGTCCTTGGTGGCGCTTCAAATGGTCGAACAGTTCTTTTTTGCCAAGAAACACGCCCTCTTCTCCTCCAAAACCTTCCAAGTGTGCACGGCCGATGTTGGTGATGTACCCATGGGTAGGCATGGCAATGTCCGCGAGGCATTCGATTTCTCCGCGGTGGTTGGCGCCCATTTCGACAATCACAAAGCCAGGTTGCACCGGTGCGCGTAGGAGGGTCAGCGGGACCCCAATGTGGTTGTTTAGATTTCCTTCGGTGGCATGGACGTCGAATCGGCGTGCAAGCACATCACGCAGGAGTTCCTTGGTGGTGGTCTTTCCATTGCTTCCGGTCAGAGCGAGCACTGGGCATTTCCATTCCTGTCGAACCACCCTGGCAAGCTCTTGCATGGCCTTCAGGACATCGCTGACGACAGTGGTCTTAGGATGTCCTTCCCACATCCCATCTTCTGTGACGACGTGCTGGGCACCAAGTTCCAAGGCCTGCGCGACGAAATCATTCGCATCAAAGCGCGGTCCCTTGAGCGCCCAAAACATTTGCCCATTCAAGTCGTCCCGGGTGTCGATGGACGTCCCAATGCATGCACGATGCGCTTCACGCAGTTGCAGCATGGCAGGAGAAAGGCAGGGATCGGTCATGGCGGGAGTTGGGGCAAAGAAAAACCCCGCAGCTCAGCTGCGGGGTTTTTGTGATTCAAGTTGTTGACCACCGTTTGGGGGTAGCCAAGCGCACCCAAAGATCACTGGCCCGCGAACGGCACCGGCGTGCCCAATCGATCCATGGCGCAGCGGAAGCCGATGCTGGCGGAGCTTTGGCGCTCGTCCATGTAGCGTCGTGTTCCTGGAATAAGGTAGTAGGCCCTGTCGTCCCAACCACCGCCCTTGTAAACGCGGCTGCGGTTGCTGATCAAGGTGGAACCTCCAAAGTTGTACACGCGCTTGTCTTGCATGGAGTCTTCTTCTTTGCTCTGGGCGGCAAAATCAAAGGAGCTGTTCCGATCGCCATCGAGGTAGTCAACATTGTCCGCCACCCTGTAGTTGGTGCGGTTGAGGTTCTCCTCTAGGCTTTCTTTTCTCTTTTGCATTTCCCCAGGCAGCGCATCGATGTTGTTGCTGAAGCCTTTGCGCAAGTCGGCGGCTGCGAGTGCGTCGCTGTCGACGATCAGGTCCATGGCGTCTTGCATCAAAGTTTGTGCTTCCTCGAAGCGTTGGGCCGCAAGACGCTCTTCCGCGTCGCTCACCTTTTGGTTCAGGTTGCCAATCAAATCGCTGTCCTCTGGGGTCAAAGCCTGTACGGATTTGCCCTGCGTTTCGTACTCCAGGAGGAATGTCTTGACACCGTCGATGTCGTAGACCACATAGTCGTACTTGTCGACAGGATTGCCTTCGGCATCGAGTCTCTTGGTCTCGTAGACATTGCCACGGAAGGGCCTGAATTCATTGTTGTCCTGAATGGACAACGGACGGTACACGTCCATGACCCACTCGCTCACATTGCCGGCCATGTTGTAGAGTCCGTAGTCGTTGGGAGCGTATTGGTAGACGTTCACGGTGATGTCTCCAAAATCATCCAAAGCGCCGGCCACACCCATGTAGTCACCATTTCCTTTGACGAAGTTGGCATTGATGGAACCGTACCCTCCGTTGCGGCTGTCTCCATTCCGGACGAAGTGACCGTTCCAAGGGTAGGTCTTGCGTTCAGCAACAAGCTCGCCCAGGCTGTTTCCGATGAGGCCCAAAGCGGCGTACTCCCACTCGGCCTCAGTTGGGAGACGATAATTGGGCAAGAGCACACCATCTTCTACTTTGACATCGCGGAATTCGCTGTTCAAGCCGTAGCTCGGCAGGCCTTCTCTCAGGCGCTCGCCTTGGTACTGTCCGGACAAATAAGTTTCTGTGGTGAAATGTTCTTCATCGATTTGGGCATCGGGGTTGTGCAACAGCAGTCCTTCCCGCACCAAAATTCCCTCGTTCACTCGGTCGGAACGCCACTTGCAAAAGTCGGTGGCTTGCAACCAGCTCACTCCCACCACGGGATAGT
>JBELJW010000058.1:0-10758 GCA_042089975.1 Flavobacteriales bacterium
AGTGCGCAGGTCCCTTCGCAGCCTGCGGATGGGCCTCGGGTCGAAACCTTGCTTTTCCACCCCACAGGACAGCCCCTTTCTCCCCCGGTCGTTCCTTTGTCCCAGGAATTGGGGCTGCTGGAGATTCGGTTCGACGACTTGTCAGGAGATTACACGCCATGGGAAATCACCATTGTGCATTGCGACCGGTATTGGACGCCGTCAGACCTGCATCCGAGCGAATACCTTCAAGGGTTTTACACCACGCCAATGGAGGACGACGAGGCAAGCTTTGGCACCAAGGTGGACTTCACCCACCACTCCATCCGCCTGCCCAATGACGATCTGTCCTGGACATTGAGCGGGAACTACTTGCTCCAAGTGCTTGACCCCGATGCTCCTGAGACCCCGGTTGCAGTGCGACGTTTTGTGGTGTTTGAAGATTTGTGTCGCGTCGAAGCACAAGCAGGAGAACCCTCCGACATTGCCTTGCGGAGGTCCCATCAGGAGGTGCACTTCTCTGTATTTGAAGAGGGGTACAACCTCTCTGACCCTTATGACCGGCTGGAGGCCACTGTGGTGCCCAACTGGCGATGGGACCGCGCCATTTCTGGCAAAGACCCTCGCTTTGTGAAAGGGAATGAAATTGACTTTCGTCGCACTGGGCATGTCTTCGAAGGGGGCAACACCTATCGATTTGCAGACTTGAAGGGGTTGGAGTTTTTGGCCCTCGGCGTGGCGAGCCTTCAAGAGAGCGACGACCACTGGCATTTCTATCTGGACACGGACGTACGGAGGACCTACGACACCTTTGCCGGAGGGGATGACATTCACGGGGCCATGGTCACCCACAACGACCGTCTGGAACCTTACACAGGCAGCGACTACGTTTGGGTCCATTGGAGCCTTGACACCCGTCATCCACTGGTGGGTCGGGACGTTTACATCGTAGGGGCCTTCACCCAAAACCAATGTTTGCCTCACTTCCGCATGCAATACAATGCCGGCCGCGGCCTCTACACTTTGCAGCACAAGTTGAAACAAGGGTATTACAATTACCACTATGTGGTGAAAGACCCCAAAGACGCGGCTGGTGAGCCGGGCACCTTGTTTGATCTCGAAGGGAGCCACAACCGAACCGACAACCTCTACTCACTCTTTGTGCATTACGCCGATTGGGATGGCTACGACCGGGTGGTCGGCTTCGCACAATGGGAAAGCAACCCGTGACCCTTTCTACATGAAAAACGCCTCCAACAACCTGCGCATTTGGATCACAGGAGCCTCCAGTGGCATTGGCAAGGCCTGTGCCATGGCCCTTGCCCAACGAGGTCATCGGGTGCTGGCTTCCGCCCGAAACGAAGACCGCCTGCGCAGCCTCCAAAACGAAGTCCGCGACGCCGGATACGATTTGAGCATCCTCAAGTGCGACGTCACAGATGTGGCCTCGGTCGACCGGTGCATCGAACACATGACCTCGAACTGGCAAGGACTTGACGTGGTCATCCCCAATGCGGGCATTGGCTACTTTGACCCCCTAGACAAAGCCCAACTGGACGAGTGGCATGCCATGGTCAATGTCAACATTCATGGGGTGCTCAACACCATCCACCGGAGTTTGCCCATGCTGCTCTCCTCCAAGGGGCACGTGGTCAACATTGGCTCTTTGGCTGCACGCCAAGTGTTCCCCAACAGCGGGGTGTATTGCGCCACCAAACATGCGGTGCTGGCCATCTCGGAATCCTTGCGGACAGAATTTCGAAACGACTTGGCCGTCACCACCATCAACCCTGGCGCCGTCAACACGCCTTTCATCGACCGCACCACAAATGATGAATTGAGGGCGGACTACCGGCCACAATTCGACCAAGGCATGACCCCAGAATACGTGGCAGAGGCCGTGTGTTTCGCCATCGAGAGCCAAGGAAGAGGCATGGTCAGCGAGTTGACCATCCGCCCTGACAGAAGGTCATAAATTGATGATATAAAAAATTGAATAACATTAAAATATACTTTTTTACATCATCCAAAGGTTGGGGTGGATTGGAGCGCAATCTTTTGGTGATGGCCGACTGGATGAGACGTGCTGGACACCACGTGAGCTTGGGGGCGGTGCAAGGCACGCCCACCTGGGAAGAAGCCATCCGAAGGAACCTCTCACCACACGCCGTGTCCCATCATCCCCGACGGGCCACCGTCTCCGACGTTCGGCGCATGCGACAGCGAGTGGAAGGGAACGATGTGTTGTGGATCCGTGCGCCCAGAGACTTGGACTTGGCGGGGCGAGCGTGCCGCCATTCTCCAACCAAGTTGCTGATGCAGCAAGCCATGCAAATCGGCAGGCCCAAGACCTTCTTTTGGCACCAGCGTCGCTACCGCTCTGTCGACGCATGGGTTTGCGGGCTGCACGCCCTCGAGGAGCGCACCTTGGCCCTCACCCCGCTCGTTGGTCGCCAGACCCATGTGATCCCCCTGCCACTTGAAGATGAATGGTTTGACACGCCGCAATGCTCCAAAATGGAAGCGCGCGAAAGGCTGGGCCTGCACCTGCCTGATGGCGCCACCTTGGTGGGTACGGTGGGCAGGCTCGACGAAGGGAAAGGCCAAAGGCTGACCCTCGATGCCCTGCCCGCATTGCCAGACCATGTCCACGTGCTGTTTGTGGGAGACAACACCGTCAACAACGGACGCGATGAACGCAGCGAGCTGCGTCTGAAGGCCCAAGCCTTGGGGATGGAACACAGGGTCCATTGGTTGGGCGCCATGCAGGACGTTCTGCCTGTGTACGATGCCTTGGATGTCTTCGCGATGACCAGTCACGCGGAGACCATCGGAACCGTCACCCTTGAAGCCATGGCCCGCAGGGTGCCTGTCGTGGGGTCTGCTGCTGGCGGGACCAAGGAGCTTCTGGACGAAGGGCGGGGCCAAACCTTTCAGTCCCGAGATGCGGGGGCACTTGCATCAGTGGTTCGCGCCACCTTGAGCCTGTCCGACGCGGAGCGCAAGCAACAACTGGACCTCGCCTTCGCCTTGACGATGAAGTCTTGTCATTCGGAACAATCGGCCATTTGGGAACGACTTCTCCAAAGCGTCGTTGGCTCCGGAGAGAAGGCGTAATTTTGTCCCCCATGAGTGCCCACATCCAAGACCAAATCGACCGTCGACGCACCTTCGCCATCATCTCCCACCCAGATGCAGGCAAAACCACGCTGACAGAGAAATTTTTGCTGTTTGGCGGGGCCATCCAGACTGCGGGTGCGGTGAAGAACAACAAAATCACGAAGTCGGCAGCCACTGACTTCATGGAAATCGAGCGGCAGAGGGGCATCTCCGTGGCCACCTCGGTGATGGCCTTCCATTACCGTGACATCTTGATCAATCTGTTGGACACCCCTGGTCACAGGGATTTTGCGGAAGACACCTACCGCACGCTGACGGCGGTGGACAGCGTGATCTTGGTCATTGATTGTGTCAAAGGAGTGGAGCCCCAAACCGAGCGATTGATGGAAGTCTGTCGGATGCGGAACACCCCAGTGATCGTGTTCATCAACAAAATGGACCTCGAAGGACGGGACCCTACCGACTTGCTCGACGAAGTCGAGGCCAAACTCAACATTCAAGTGCGCCCCCTTTCTTGGCCGATTTCACAGGGACACACGTTCCAAGGAGTCTACAACCTCTACAACAAAAGCCTTCGCCTCTTTCAGGCGGACAAGACGAAGGTGGCCAAAGAAGTGGTGGCCATCGAGTCCCTGGACGACGAGGATTTGGACGGTTTGGTGGGCGAGCATGCCGACACGCTGAGGGAAGATGTTGAGTTGATCGAAGGCGTCTACGACGCATGGGATCCGCAGCCCTACCTCGAGGGAAAACTGGCTCCCGTGTTCTTTGGCAGTGCGGTCAACAACTTTGGCGTCCAAGAAATGCTGGATACGTTTGTGGACATTGCCCCCAACCCCAAGCCACGCGAGACGTCTTCGAGGATGGTGGCGCCCGATGAATCCAAATTCACAGGCTTCATCTTCAAAATCCACGCGAACATCGACCCCAAGCACAGGGACCGCATCGCCTTTTTGAGAGTGTGTTCCGGCAGCTTTCAGCGCAACACGTTTTACCAGCACACCCGCATCTCCAAAAAGTTGAAGTTCGCCAACCCCGCGGCCTTCCTTGCCCAAGAAAAGAGCGTGGTGGAAGAGGCGTGGCCAGGCGACGTCGTGGGCCTCTACGACACTGGAAACTTCAAAATCGGAGACACGCTGACCGAAGGGGAAGAATTGCAGTTCAGAGGCATCCCGAGCTTTTCTCCGGAGATCTTCAAAGAGCTTGTGAACAAAGACCCCATGAAGAGCAAGCAACTGGAGAAAGGCATCCAGCAATTGACCGACGAGGGGGTCGCCCAGCTGTTCATTCGAGAAGCGGGCAACCGCAAAATCGTAGGCACCGTTGGAGAGCTTCAATTTGAAGTCATTCAATACCGCTTGGAACACGAGTACGGTGCCAAATGTGAGTTTCAGCCCAAGCCTTACTCCAAGGCCTGCTGGATTGAATCCGACCACGAAGAAAAGCTTGCCGAATTTCGGCGGATCAAAGCACAGGACATCGTCCGTGACAAAGACGGGCTCGAAGTGTACCTCGCCCCTTCTGAATTCATGCTTCAAATGGAGATTCAAAACTTCCCTGAAATCACCTTCCATTTCACAAGCGAATTCAAGACCGCACAAGAAGATGCCAATTGATGCGTTGTACCTTGAACGCCTCATGAACCACTTCATGCTTCGCCTCATTTCTCTTTCCTTCTTGCTGCTGGCTGGCTGGGCCACGGCATGGGGCCAAACCCAACCTGACGCCCCTCAAGTGGTGCAGGTCAGTGGGTTGGTCGTGACGGGGGATTCCTTGTCACCTCTGCCCTATTGCACCGTGTTCAGGTCACGTGACAGAAGAGGGACCACGACCGACATGCGCGGGTTCTTCAGCCTTCCTACCCTTGCCGGGGACACGGTGGAGTTCTCCAGTTTGGGCTACATCTCGCAACAAGTCATCATTCCCGAGGGTGGAGAGTTGGGCAGGGTCAACCTGGTGCAGCCCCTTGGAAGGGACACCGTCAACATGGCCGATGCCTTTGTATATCCTTGGCCCACCCGTGAACGGTTCAAGCAGGAGTTTCTCGCGCTGGGATTGCCCAACCAAGGCCTCGACCCCGCATGGGACTCTCCCATCGACCCCATTGACATCTACGACCGACTCACCGAGGTGGGACGGGATGGACAATCGACCTCCACCAGCGTCTTGGCTGCCCAAGCCCAGCAGGCTGGGTACGCTGGACAAGCCCCTCCTGTGAATCTGCTCAATCCGGTTGCCTGGGCCCAATTCATTCAAGCCCTCAAATCCGGCGACCTGAAAAGACAATGACCCCGAGCCCTCGGACCATCACGCTTCTGGCAGCTGTTGTTTTGATGGCTGCCATCTCGCCTTTGTCGGCGATGGTACAAACCTCTGACGGAGAATTCGTGTTGACCGGGAGCGTCGTGGACACCAAGGGCACCCCGTTGCCTGGGGCCGCGGTTTTGGTGTCCGAGGACATCCGATTGGGGGTGACCACCAAGGTCGATGGCACCTTTGAAATCGCCTTCCCCTCCGAAGGTCCTTGGAACATCCGGGCTTCATTTGTGGGCCACCAGGCCGAAGATTGGACCCTGCAGTTCACAAGCGCCAGGGCGGACCACAAGTTCAAACTCACCCCAGGCACGAGCTTGCGCGAAGCTGAGGTGGTGGGGAACGGGCCTCGCGATGTCACCGTCCAAAAAATCGACCCAAGACTTGCCGGAAAGGTCCCCACCCCAAGAGGTACGATTGAAGATGCATTGCTGCAAGCCCCGGTCAACTTCACTTCAGAGCTGAGCAGCGCGTACAACGTCCGAGGAGGATCGTTCGACGAGAACTTGGTCTATGTCAACGACATCGAGGTGTATCGGCCATTTCTCGTTCGAAGCGGACAACAGGAAGGCTTGTCTTTTGCGAACCCCGACATGGTGGACCGCATCGAGTTCAGCGCGGGAGGCTTCGAGGCCAAATACGGGGACAAACTGAGTTCTGTTCTCGACATCCATTACCGCAAGCCCTCGGAAGACGCCACGAGGGCCATGGCGAGTGCCCTAGGCGCACAGCTGCAACACGACCATGTTTGGGGTCCCGTCCGGATGAACCTCGGGGTGCGGTACCGCAACAACAGCTATGTCCTGTCCACTCTCGACCAACGCGGCGAATACGCGCCCACTTACTTGGACGGACAGTGCTACCTCACATGGGACCCCGATGGCTATGGACCTTGGGAAGTTCAGATGTTGGGGGTGTATGGAAGCAACGATTACCGGTTCCTGCCCCAAACCAGAGAGACCAACATCGGGACCATCAACCAAGCTGCCCGTTTGACCGTCTATTACGACGGGGAAGAACAATCGGGGTATGAGACAGGGTTTGGGGCCCTGGCGCTGGAGCGTCGAACTGAAAACTCCCGCATTCGGTGGATCCAATCCATTTTCCAAACCGCAGAAAGGGAGTCCTACGATGTGTTGGGCCAATATTTCTTGAGTGAATTGGAACGCGACCCAGGAGGAGACAGCTTTGACGAAGGGGACACCTTTGGGGTGGGTGGCTTTCTTCAACATGGCCGAAATCAATTGTGGGCGCGGGTCCTGAGCACAGCTGTCAAAGGCACCCAGCTCTTTGGGGAACACCGCATCGATTGGGGCGCCAAGCACCGCGTCGAAACGTTTGACGACGTCGTGTCCGAATGGGATGTGATTGACAGCGCTGGGTTTTTTGCCCCCCACCCCACAGACAACCTGGGGTACATGGACCCCGGAGGTCGCCCAGAGCAGCTCATTGAGCTCCCCTACTATGTTTCGCAGACCAACAACGTCACCGCCCATCGCACCACTGCTTTCGTCCAAGACACCTGGCGACTGGGCCTGAATGCTGGAGACCTGGACCTTCATTTGGGTGTGCGGGCCCACAGATGGTCGGCACTGCCCAACCCTTGGGCAACTGAACGCAACACCCATCTTGTCGGTGGCCCAAGGGCACATGCCTCCTTCACGCCCAAGGCAAAACCACTGACGACTTACCGGGTGTCAGGAGGGTGGTACTACCAACCACCTTTTTACCGGGAGATGCGCGGGTTCGATGGACAAATCAATCCTGAGGTGGCCCCACAAAGGGCGATCCACGCTGTGGCCGGTGTCGACCATGAATTCAGCTCGAGGGGCCGGCCCTTCAAAGTCGTCGGAGAATTGTATTGGAAGGACCTCGATCAATTGATCCCGTACGAGATTGAAAATGTCCGACAGCGCTACTATGCCACCAACAACAGCGAGGGGTATGCTGCGGGATTGGATGTCTTGCTGAATGGAGAGTTCATCCCTGGCATCCAGAGTTGGTTGCGGATGTCCGCCTTGACCACAGCCGAAGATTTGGTCGACGACAGTCATGAAGAATACTACAACGAAGATGGGTTCCAAGTCGTTCCTGGATACCACTCAGGGACCTTCGCAGCCATCACCGACACCGTCCTTGTCCAGCCGGGGATGATCCCTCGTCCTGCAGACCAGCGCTTCAGCCTAAGCCTATTGTTCCAAGATGAGATGCCGCGCAACCCCGACTACAAGGTGTTGCTGAGTCTCTTCTATGGAAGCGGCTTGCCCTACGGACCGCCTTCGATGAACCGCTACCAGGATGTGTTGCGGACACCCGCCTACCGAAGGGTCGACGTCGGATTTTCAAGGGTCATGTTCAGCAAGGACAGCGAAAAGAGTGGGCTGATCTCCCTCGAGGTGTTCAACCTCTTGGGCATCAACAACACCATCAACCACAATTGGATCCAAGACGTGAACGGCAGGTACTATGCGGTGCCCAATTTTTTGACAGGACGTCGGGTCAACTTGAAGGTCAGCCTGCAATTCTGACCTCACCTCCACCCTGCCAAGTTTCCGTGGTGGAGTGAAACCTTGGCGGAGGAGTTCGCGTATTCCCCGCATGGACTTGAACCATCACACACGTCTTTGCGCCTTTCGCAGCTTCACGACCGCCCATGTGCGCATCCCTTTTGTGCTGTCTCTTTTGGCAGTGTTCTCCTTGAATGGAGAAGGATGGGCGCAGCTCACCACTTTTGAAGCCACAGGGGCTTCCCAATCTCTTGGCGACCAGTGCTTCGAGTTGACCTCTGGCCCCACGGGGACCTCGGGCGCCGTTTGGGCAGAAACCGCCATTGATTTGCGCCAGCCGTTTCATTTGCAAACGACGATCAATTTTGGCTCCATCGACCATGGTGCTGAAGGGGTGGTCTTCGTGCTGCACAATGAAGGACTGTCTTCACAAGGGGTTTCTTACACGGACTTCGACACCAGTTTTGGGGTGGAGTTTGACACGCGTCACCAGCGGGAATACGGGGACATTGACGCCGATCACATTGCGATGCTGAACGATGGGTCCTTGACGCATTTGGATTCTCCTGGCAACCTCACGGCTGGCCCCGTGGCGGCATTTGTCGATGGCAGCAATTTGGAAGACGGCAACGACCACGTCGTGGACATTGTGTGGGATCCCAGTGGCCCCGAGATGCGTGTCTCCATGAATTGCGAAGAGCGTTTGATTGCCAGCATTGATTTGATCCACGACATTTTTGACGGTCACCCCATCGTGCATTGGGGATTCACGGCTGAAGCAGACGGGGCGCTCAACTCAGAGCGCGTTTGTCTGACCTCCAACGCCATGGGAACAGACTCGGAAGTCCACATTTGCCCAGAAGCTTCTGTTCAACTCACTGCGGGGGGAATGGACGCCGATGCCTATGCCTGGGCTCCAAGCACGCTTGTCAGCGATGCCACACTTGCCCACCCTGTCTACACCGGCGTGGTGAGCAATGCATTGACAGTCACTTACCTCAACGCCTGCGGCGTGATGGTCACCGACGATGTTTCCGTCGTTGTGGAAGACGTCGCTGTGGACATTGTGAGCGACGGCACCGACCTCACATGCGCAAACAATGCCACACTCGATTGCATCGCCCTTGCTGCGTTTGGCAATGCCTTGCAGTACGAATGGACACTGAACAACGCTGTCATTGCCCAAGACATGGAGCTCATGGGCCTTCAAGATGAAGGTTCCCTGCAGGTTCATGCCTTTTATCCAGGAACCTCCAGCCTGCAATGCCAAGCGAGTGCAGGCATTCAAGTGGCCATGGACACCACAAAACTGGACATCAGCGCAGGGCTGCCAGGCACCATCACGTGCTTGACACCCGGCATTGAACTCATGGGCGACGTGCCTTCCTTGGACGAAACTTCCGTGGTTTGGTCCACTGAGACCGGCTCCTTCGACGGGGCCATCGATGGCCCCACTGCCATGGCCACATCAGGAGGCCAGTACCTTCTCACTGCAGAATGGGAGCGCAACGGTTGCATCAGCGTGGACAGCGTGACCATCGGTGAAAACACAGAGGCACCTGAGGTGACCTTGGGCTACATCGACGACGCTTTGGATTGCAATGTGCAAGAGGTCACCATGCTTGGATTGGACGTGTTCCCACAAGAGTGGACCGCCATGTTCGAATGGACTGACGCGGAGAGCGAAACCGTCGTCTCATCCTCCGAAACGCCATCTTTCGAGCATGCTGGCGCCTACAACTTGACCGTGGAATTCCTGGAAAACGGGTGCGCCACGGAGGTGCAGGATGCCGCTTGGGTGGAATCGGAAATGCCGGTTTTGGATTTGGACCAAATGGTCCTCCCCAATGTGATCACCCCAGACAACAATGGACGGAACGACCGTTTTGTGCCCTTCATTCCCGGCCAGGAACATGAAAATGTGTTGACCATGATGGAGGAATACCACATCCAAGTGCACAACCGCTGGGGACAATTGCTGTTCCAAAACGAAGGCATGCCATTGCAATGGGACGGCCGTGCCGGTGGTCAGTTGTTGGATCCTGGAGCCTACATCGTCTCAGTGCAATACTTGGCCACATGTGGCGGGTTGCAATCGGGCAGTTTGAAGACCACCCTCGAAGTCATCCACTGACCCCAGAGCTTTAACCTTCAAGTGTTCCCAATGCGGCGCAGGAATTCCTCTTCGCCGACCACTGGAATCTCCAACTTCTGGGCCTTCGCCAACTTGCTAGGCCCCATGTTTTCACCTGCGAGCACCATGGTGGTCTTGGAACTGATGCTCCCCACCAGACGTCCACCGTGGGCGGTCACTGCAGCCTTTGCCTCATCCCTCGACATGGTGTCAAACACGCCACTCACCACCACCACCTCGCCTTCCATGGCGTCGCCAACAGGCGCTTTCACCACCACCTCCGTTTGCAGCCCCGAAGACACCAAACGGTCCAACATTTGCAGGAACGCCTCCTCCTGAAATTGGGTGGTCACGCTTTCCGCGATGACCGGCCCCATGCCTTCAATGGCGGTCACCTCCTCAAGGGTTGCCTGCCGAACGGCCGTCAATGAACCAAGGGCGCGCGCCAGCAGTTTGGCCACGGTTTCTCCCACATGGCGAATGCCAAAGGCAAAAAGCACCCGCTCAAATGGCACGGATTTGCTTTGTTGCAATCCCTGCAACAGATTGTCTGCCGATTTTTCCGCCATCCGTTCCAAAGGGAGCAAATCCTCTTTTTGCAGGCTGTACAAATCTGCCGCATCCCTCACCAAACCAGCCTCCACCAACTGTTTCACCGTTTCTTCGCCCAATCCATCCACATTCATCGCCTTGCGCGAAATGAAG
>JBELJW010000059.1:0-10664 GCA_042089975.1 Flavobacteriales bacterium
ATCCGAAAGACCTAAGGGTTTGTCCTCTGTTGTCGTCCTTCCAAAATTGGCCACCGGTGTATTTGGAATATGCCGAGGACGAATTTTTGGCACCCGATGTCAAGGTGCTTGAAGAGCGCTTTCAAAAGGCCGGGGTCGTGTTGCACGTGCGCACGGAACCACGCGCAGTTCATGGATGGCAGGTGCTGCCTGAATGGCTTCCGGAAGCCCGAAGGTCCAGTTTGGCCATGGGATCTTGGGTGCGCAGCGCATTGTCGCTGCCTCCCTTGTCGTCCCCATCCTCCCCATCCTCCAAAGGCTAGCCTGCGACCTCGTCCAAGCAACTCAACACGAGCGACAGACCGCGTTCCATGTCTTCGTCACTTCCCACCAAGGGAGGGGCCAAACGGAAGGCAGAGGGCACGCTGAGGAACCAAAACAACATGGCGCCTTCTCCCTCTGTTTGTGCTTGATGAATCCCTGCCTTGACGGCGCGATCGACGTTGTCGGCATGGCCCAGCTCCAAGGCCATGAACCCTCCAAGTCGCCGCATGTGGTGCACTGCGGGGTGTGCAGAAAGGGCCCTTTCCCAACCGCACCATCGTTTTTCAAGTTGCGACCAGTCCAGCTGTTCCATGACCTGCAGTGCGCCCAAAGCCCCTGCACAGGCCAGGGGGTGTCCACCAAAGGTTGTGATGTGCCCCAAGGCGGGAGAATGCGCGAAGGCTTTCATGTGGGACTTCGACGCGGCCAAGGCCCCGATCGGCATGCCACCGCCCAAAGCCTTTCCCATGCATACGATGTCGGGCTGGAGACCAAAATGGGCAAAGGCCCACGGCTTCCCGGTTCTGCCCATTCCGCATTGGATCTCGTCCAAAATGAGCAATGCCCCAACCTCCTGGCATTTCTCTTGTAGGGCGAGCAGCCAAGATCCCTTTGGCACCCGAATCCCAGCATCTCCTTGGACCGTTTCCACCACCACAGCAGCCACAGTGGCGTCCAATTTTTCCAAATCTTGCTCCTCGTTCCAAGGCAAGAAATCAATGTCTGGGAGCAAGGGGCGGTAAGCCGATTTGCGCCCTTCGTTGGAGGAGATGGAGAGGGCGCCATGGGTGCTCCCGTGGTATCCTCCCTCCACGCCAAACAAACGCCGTCTGCCTGTCACCCTCTTGGCCAGTTTCATGGCGGCCTCCATGGCTTCTGCTCCTGAGTTCAGGAAATAGATGGCGTCCAAATGGTCCGGCAGGGTGGCACGCAGGGCTTGGCTCGCCTCGATTTGGACTTCCTGCATCAATTCGCCGTACACCATGGCATGAAGGTGCTGGTCCATCTGCGTTTTCAATGCCCCAAGAATGTTTGGGTGGCCATGGCCAAAGCTGGACACACCGATGCCGGAGATGGCATCAAAGAGTTTGCCACCTCCCTCGAGATGAAGCCACGGTCCCTCTGCCCTTTGAACTTTGAGTCCAAGAGGGTGCAAGGTGGTGGAAGCCAGCCCGTGGTCCAAAAAAGGGGAGGAGAGTGGGTCCATCAAGGTGCCAAATCGAGGACAATTTCGTCGAAAAACATCCAACGGTCGTTTCCAGCTCCCAGATGCCAATCTGGGATGGCGGCATGCGGTTGGGCCTTGACTTGAATGTAGCGCGCAGTGGAGGGCTGTTGGCAGGTGTACCGCTGGACGGCCAGGGTCCAATCGTCCTCTGCCAGGGTGGATGCCACGGTGCAGAGGAGTTGGTAGCGTTCGCCATCCTCAGAACCGTAAAAGGAAACCGATTCCGGTGCCCAAATCCACGGCTTGATGTCTTGAAGTGCCCGGGCTTCAATGCCACGTACCGTTTCAACTTGGCCGAGGTCAATGGTGGCCTCCATGGTTTCCCCCCAAAACCCTTGCCATTCCCCGGTACGGTAATCGGTTCCTCCTTTCAGACCGTCGATCAAAGCATGGTCGCCTCCTGCACTGTATTGGTTGTTGGGGGGCGACGTCAGGTCCATGGCCCACTCGTGGGTGACCTGCAACATTTGATGTTCAATGATGGAGGAGTGAACCTCGCCCTTGCTCGCCCTCGCCAGGATGTCGCTCGTCTGGCGGACCACCACAGGTTCTTTGTAGGTCGACCATGATTGGCCACCGTCTAGGCTGAATTCAAGGACAGCTTCGGCATCGATGTGGTCCAATGCAAAAGAGCTTTGTTCTCCCTGAAAGGCCCTGCATGCCTCCAGGCCAGGGACCGCAAGAAATCCAGGAGCATTCCAGCTCGAGGTGGGCCGATGGGCCTTCTGCACACCCAAAGAATCGCCTGGTGTGGGGCCCATGTCAAGGGTCAGGGTGCCACCTGCCTTGACATCTTCCACGGACACGAAGGAATTCCAAGGGGAGGAGGACGCATTGGCCCATTGGGCCCGCTGAATGAAATGGGCCTTGTCGGAAAGGCCATTGGCCAACAATGTGAAGGGTTGGCTGGCGCCTTGAGGCCAAACTGTGGCTTTTGAAAACACAGGAGAACCCAAAACGAGTTGGCCAGAACCTGGCTCCACAGGGTACATGCCCAGTGCGCTCCAAACGTACCATGCACTCATCTGTCCACAATCCTCATTGCCGCAAAGTCCATCTGGGGCGTTGCTGTAAAAGTCCCGGCAAATGCGATGCGCACGGCTCGCCGTGGCCGCAGCATCTCCTGCGTACGATGCGAGGTAAGACACGTGGTGGCTTGGTTCGTTGCCGTGGGCGTATTGGCCGATGAGCCCTGTGATGTCTGGCTGCACCCTTCCTGTGGTTTGCGTTGGGGCTTCAAACATGGCGTCAAGCCGTTGCAAAAAGGCCGAGTCCCCTCCATGCAAAGCGATTTGTCCCTGCACATCGTGGGCTGCGGCAAAGTGGTACTGCCAGGCGTTGGCTTCAGTGAAGTTAAAGTTCACTTCAAATGGGTCAAAACCCTCTATCCAAGCACCTTGTCTTTTTGGCTGATTGAACTTGCTTGCCGGATGAACGAGGTTTTTCCAATGTTCGGCTCTCGTGGAAAACCGGCCGGCGAGGCTGCCTTGTCCGAGGTGACGGGCAATCCTTGCGATGCAAGCATCGTCGTATGCGTATTCCAGGGTTTTGGACACGCTCTCATGTTCATGGTTGGAAGGGATGAACCCAAGATCCGCATAGGCGTCGAGTCCCAGGTGCATGGAATCTGCCGCCTGCACCATCGCCTCCAAGGCGAGTTCTTGGTCCCAGTCGTCCACGCCCCATGACAGGGCGTCCACAAGCGCAGGGACGCTGTGGTACCCAATCATGCAGCCGGTGTAATTGGCCGCCAATTCCCAAACCGGAAGCTGGCCCCCATCCTTGTACATGCGAAGCATGGACCGCATCATGTCCCTCGAACGTTGGGGCTCGAGCCAGGAAAGGAGAGGGTGGAGGGCCCGGTAGGTGTCCCAAAGACTAAATACTGTGTAGTGGTCGCCTTCTTCAGGGTCCATCTGATGAACCTTCAAATCGGTCCCTCTGTAGCGACCGTCGACATCGCTCGCGAGATTGGGGACCGTTGTGGCATGGTACAATGAGGTGAAGAAGACCGTGTTTTCTTCTTTGGATCCTCCTTCGACTTGGATCCGTCCGAGTTGCTCGTCCCACCTCGCTTCGTTTTGCGACCGATGCTGCCCAAAGTCAAACCCCTGTGCTTCAGCTTCTAGATTGGCCAGGGCTCCGTCGATGTCGCAGAAGCTGAGGGCGACATGGACGTTGAGCTCAGATGTGGGGCCAAAGTCGGCCACAAACACAGGCACCATGGTCATCTCTTGTTGAAGGCTGCCGTCTTCCAAAGTGTCCATTTGGGACATGGTGCCCAGCTGATCGCCCCAAACAAAATCTTGGTCGAATTGCATGGCGAAATAGACATGCTGCTCTTCTGCCCAATTTTGAGAAACGCGGTGGCCCACCAAAGTGCAGTTGCCTCTTGGTTCAATGCTGTAATGCACCAATTCGTCGCGGTGGGCGAGATCCACGATGAAGGACACGGTGTCCGGTGTGTCCAAAGTGTAGCGGTGAATCCCAACGCGAGGCGTTGAGGTCAACTCTGCCCGGATGTTGTGGTCTTTCAATTCGACAGAATAGTAACCAGCGTGGCCATGTTCCGAAGATTTGTCGAATGCGCTTTTGTACTTGTCCTTCCAGGTTGTTCCTGTCCTGTATTGAGTGCAAGGCATCACAAGGATGTCACCATAGTCGCTCACCCCTGTGCCTTGAAGGTGGGTGTGACTGAAGCCATAGATGACACTGTCGGTGTCGTGGTAGCCGCCGCATCCATCCCATCCCTCGAGCCTTGTGTCCGGGCTTAGCTGGACCATGCCAAAAGGAGAGGTTGCCCCTGGGTAGGTGTGTCCATGGCCTCCAGTGCCAATCCATGGGTTGACCTTTTCATGAAGTTGCCGGGTGTCGCGTCCACATTGTGTGAGCGCGAGCAACATGGACAAAAGGACGAAGGAGTGGAGGTGTTTCATGGAAGAAGGGGAGGATGAATCCAATCTTGGATTTGGGACGCGAGACTGCTGCTTCTGCGCCACATGGTTGGGATGTAGACGTCAGGACGTATGGGTTGAGATTGTGCCCAAGTATTTGTGGCTTGGGCCATGTAGACTGCCGTTGAAAGGCTGACCACAACGCGAGAATCGGGCAGCACTTTCAAATGCGGATTGCCCATGGTGCCCACCGAAGGACCTAGGCAAGGCTCCCCAAAGACTGGTCCTCGACGTGTGGCCTGAAACGCGCCAGCAAAAGACACGGTGGCTGAAGCGGATTCTCCATCGATGATCAAGGCCACAGCTCCCTTGAAGACTTCTTTGGCCACCCTTTGCTGTCCAAACGTCAAGGTGTCCGTCTGGCCTGCTGGCAAAGTGGCCATGCGGTAGATGTACCGGGCGTCTGGTGACGTGTCTTTGTGGCGGTCGACCCATCGTTTTCGCAGGCCACGGTAAAACTTCCGATGGACCTTGGCCGTGGCCGGGCTTTGCTTGGCGACCAAGGCATACGGCAGGTGCCGCGGGACCAATCCCACCTGACGCCACAAGGCCTCCATGCGAGGCGACTGTCCACCTGGATTGCCTCTCAGGTCGATGATGACCGGACAATCGAGGCCCCGCGCCCGTTCAAATCCCAAGCGCAATTGCCGGTGGTACCTTCGCCAAGAGCCTTGGGCAAAGGAGGTGATTTTCACCACAGCTGCGCCGTCCCACGACGTTTGGATCCGTGCCGTCTTTCCAGAAGCCTCGATCCGGTCTGCCCGTTTTTTGAACCTCCGTGCATCACGCGAACCGAGGGCCGAACCATCCGGAAAGGTCCATTCAATGGGAAGTCGCTTGGTGGAAATTTCGTTCCAAGCCTTGCCGGATTTTCGCCAAGGCCATGTGGCCACAATGGTGGTGTCTGCCTGTCCCGATTGCGGGTCCAGCCAGACAATGGCCAATTGCGAACTTCGTGTGTGCCCAAGCACCCATGGCGTCAAAGCGTGTGCAGCCGTTCTCCTGGCACCATCTGGGCTGTATCCCTCCATGTTGGCCAGGTCCAAGCCCGCACGAACACATTGTTCAGCAGCGACGCCATTGAGTTCCAAAATCCTGACTTCCTCTGGCAGCCCTGGGATGGCGGAATCAAGGGTCCAAAGGGCTTCTCCTTCGATGGCCCAGCGGACGGGTATTGTTCCATATTGACGCTCCACCGCCCAAGCCCAATGCCAAGTTGAAGCGGCAGTATGGCTGTCTTGCAGCACCTGGAGCAACCGATTGACAGCACGTGCCTTGTCGGCTTTGGAGGCAGCGGGTTCAGGCCATTCCGCCCGTGCGAGAGACAATGCCTCGTCCCATGCTTGTTCGCCGCAGCGGATGAAGGGGTCGGGGTGCATTTGACGCAGCCAAACGTCAAGGGAGTCCAGGTCCCTTTGGCCCCATCCCAAGCATGGCACGGCCACAATGGCAATCCATAGAGTGATTCGACTTGCGGAGGCCATGGTCACAACTTGTCGGGGCCCTGGTCTTGTTTTTTCACCATGGTGAGAATGGTGGCCACGGCCACGGTCTCTCCTTCGTGGTCGTCCACCTCCACGCGATAGCGGACGATGCCTTTGGCCACGTCCTCTGGTTGACGTCGTTCCTGGTCGATTTTTTCCACCACCGTCAGTTTCACCCCGATGGTGGTTCCGGGATAGACCGGCTTGGTGAATCGGCACTCGTCGATGCCATAGTTCAACAGCACAGGACCTTTGCGTGGCTCCACAAACAAGCCAGCAGCCTTGCTCAAAATGTAATAGCCATGGGCCACCTTGCCTTCGAACATGGTGCCTTCGAGGCTGGTCTCGTCCACATGCGCATAGAAGTGATCGCCTGAGACATTGGCAAAGTTGGCAATGTCAGCGTCTGTGACGGTGTGCCTGGCCGTGGTGACGGTGTCTCCAATCGCAAGCTCTTCAAAATATTTTCTAAATACGTGTGGCTCGCTTTCAGGACGCGCTGCGCCAGGCTGGTACTGCTCGGTGATGGCGGTCAACATGCTGGGGTGCCCTTGGATGGCTGTCCGTTGCATGTAATGTTTGATGCCACGCAATCCCCCCATCTCTTCTCCACCTCCGGCACGACCTGGGCCGCCATGGACCAACAAGGGCATGGGAGAGCCGTGGCCGGTGCTCTCCTTGGCGCACTCGGCATTCAACACCAAGATCCGTCCATGCATGTGGGCGGCTTCCCTTACAAAGGTCTTTGCAGCTTCTTGATCGTTGGTGGTGATGCTGCAACACAAGGACCCTTTGCCGAGCCCGGTCAATGCGACGGCCTCTTCGACGTCATCGTAAGGCATCATGGTACTGACGGGGCCAAACGCCTCGATTTCATGAACGGCCATGGCCTCATGGGGCTGGTCTGAACGGAAGAGCATGGGTTGAAGGAAGGCACCTTGGTCGGCTTCGGCACCGCGCAAGGTCGGAGGGGTTTTGGCCCCAAAGACCATTTGTGCCTCGCGTTCAATGTGGGCCACCTGGTCCAATACATCTTGACATTGGCTCTTGCCCACCAAAGCCCCCATCCGCACCCCGTCGAGTTGAGGGTCGCCGATGATCGTTTGGGACAATTGGACGGTCAGGGCTTCTTGCACTGCGTCCATGTGTTGCCTTGGCACAAAAATGCGTCGAACGGCGGTGCATTTCTGTCCGCACTTGACAGTCATTTCTTTACGAACTTCTTTGATGAACAAATCGAATTCAGGTGAGCCAGGGCCCGCGTCGGGACCAAGAACGGCAGAATTCAAAGAGTCCGCTTCCATGTTGAAGGGGACGGAGTGTGCTGACAGTCGTGGATGGCTTTTCAAAAGCCTGCCTGTTTTGGCGGAACCTGTGAACGTCACCACATCTCGTTCATCGACAAAGTCCAAAATGTTTCTCGCGGATCCGCAAACGAGCTGAAGGGATCCTGGGGGCAAGATGTCGCTTTCGTGAATGGCGGCAACCACAGATTCTGTCAAAAAGGAAGTCACAGTCGCTGGCTTGACAATGGCCGGCACCCCAGCCATCCAATTCACGGCGACCTTTTCGAGCATGCCCCAAACTGGAAAGTTGAATGCATTGATGTGGACCGCCACACCTTGTTTTGGCACCAAGAGATGGTGACCTCCAAACGACCCTTGCCTTCCCAAAGGCACAAAATCGCCATCGGTGGCGAATGGCGTGTCGGGAAGCTTCCTTCGAAGGCTTGCATTGGCAAACAGATTGCCGATGCCCCCTTCAATGTCAATCCAGCTGTCTGCTCGCGTGGCGCCTGTGGCCCAGCTCACCTTGTAAAAGTCCTCTTTCCGTTCATGAAGAAACAAAGCCAAGCGCTTGAGCATTCTTCCTCTTTCCTGAAAAGTCATTTTCCGGAGAGCGGGCCCTCCGACCTCGCGCGCATAGATGTAGGCCCGATCGAGGGGGAGCCCCTCGGAATCCGCCAATCCAATGGCCTTTCCCGTGATGGCATGCCTCAGAGGAATGCCCTCCCCGCTGCCTGTTTTCCATTCGCCCTCCAACAAGTTTCCAATTTTCTTCATGGCCATGGTGCATGTGTCTGAGCCACGAAGGTAGGGGGGAGACCTTACTGAAAGCGAGGGGAATTGGCGCGGATGTGCGACGGATGTGAAGAAGTGCCGGGACACATATCTTCAAGTTGTTGGGGGGATATCCTCGTTAAAGAATCATTATCTTACGACGAAACTTGGTTTTTTTCGGCCCAAGAGTTTGGGATATTGAAAGGCCTTTCCCTATCTTTATCCCGTACTCAAGACTCACACGAGTCAAGAGCCACTCAAATCGAAAGTAAACAAACCTATTCTCATGAAGAACCTTTTCGCAATGACTGCAGCCCTGATGATGGGCTTCGGAGCTACCGCCAGCAATGTTGAGCTGGTCGTGGAAGCTGTTGACAACAACGGCACTGTTCCTGGCAACACGTACCGCGTGTACGCTGTTTTGCCTTCTGCACAACACTCACTCCACGCTGTTTTTGCGGCTGAAGATCACGTGTTGAATGTGGCCACCACTGGCACTTTTTTCCAGCACCAGTACGGCAGCTACTCTTCACTCGATGTGAACGAGAACATTGTGGCCATGGAGCCAGGCTTGGCTTTTGACACCTGGGTGACTGTAGGTGCGAAGAACAGCGCAGACAACAACTTGTGGACCATCGGTGTCGATTACAACAACTTCCTTTCAGGACAAGAGTTGACGGTCACTGACGGAGCATGGTTCGTGGTTCCAACCGACGTTCAAGCTGCTGCCGCAGTTGGAAACAAAGTGTTGCTCATGCAATTGACCACGGATGGCACTGCCACTGGTGTGTTGAACCTCCAGGGCCGTGACGGTCAGGGTGGCACATGGCGCTTGCACGATTTGACGTTCACCACAGACGACGCGAAGATTTTCGGTTGCACGGACGCAACTGCTGGCAACTACAACGCCGATGCGACTTACAACGACGGTTCTTGCGAAGGTGAGGCTTCTACTGGTTTGACTGGCATTGCCAACGACACCCAGTGGAACATCTTCCCCAACCCTGTCTTCGAGAGCACGTTCAGCGTGAAGTTTGACCAAGACATCGTTTTGGGCGAAGAGAACATCGTGATGGAGATCACTGACCTCAGCGGCAAGATGGTGCTCGCACAAGAGTACACGCAAGGCGACGTGGTTGGTGGCAACCGCATTTTGGTGAAGCACAATCTCGCAGCAGGTACTTACAACCTCGCTGCAAAGCATGTGGACTTCTCTTCTGCACAGACTTTCGTGGTCACTCGCTGATAGAGGAACAATCGATTTGAAAAAGGGAAGCTTCGGCTTCCCTTTTTTGTTGCGCCACAAATCACAACCTCGCAAGTCAAAAGATATCTTTGGGACATGAAAATTCCTTTCAACCAGATTTTCGCGATGGGCTTGCATGCCAGCGCAATCCTATTGTGGACCGGGATGGCTGCAGCACAAACTACTTCTGCGGAATCTTGGCGGCACACGGGTCCAATGTTGGGCCACACCAGCATGCGCACCATTCAAACATGGATACAGACGGATGCCCCGCGTGAGGTTTGGATTTCTTATGTCCCTGAAGCTGGAGGTGCCTCACAAGAGACGGAGAAGGTCACCACTGCGAAGGCCACTTCTTTGGCAGCCCACCACACCTTGACGGACCTTGAACCCGGAACCACATACGAGTTGACATATTGGATTGATGGAGTGGCTTTGGAAACCCCAATCAAGGCAACAACACAAGTGCTCTGGGACTACAGAATGGACCCTCCACCGTTCAAGATGGTGACGGGGTCTTGCGCGTACATCAACGAAGAAGCATACGACCGACCCGGGAAGCCATACGGTGGCGGATACGAGATTTTCGAAGCGATGGCAGAGGAGGATCCAGACATGATGCTTTGGCTTGGCGACAATATTTATCTGCGGGAAGTAGACTTTCAGTCTTACGCGGGGTTCCAGCACAGGTACACGCATGCACGAGAAACCACAGAAATGGCCAATCTCTTGAAGGCCTGTCCCAACTATGCGATTTGGGACGACCATGATTTTGGCCCCAACGACAGTGACGGAAGCTGGGTGCACGCCGATTGGTCCCGCAAGGCTTTTCAAGAATTTTGGAGCAACCCAAGCTATGGCTTGCCCAATGCACCACGGTGCGTTTCAACGGCATTCCGGTTTGTGGACATGGAGTTCTTCTTGTTGGACAACCGAACCTACAGGGTCAACCACCACAATGTCACGCAGCCTGCCAAGGTGCTTGGCGAAGACCAAATCAATTGGTTGATCCAAGCCCTCCAAAAATCACGTGCGCCATTCAAATTTGTGGCGATTGGGGGCCAAGTATTGAGCGACGCTGCGGTGTACGAGAATGTGGCCCAATTTCCTTCTGAGCGTCAACAGATTTTGGAACGCATTGAAAAAGAAGACATCCGCGGTGTGGTCTTTTTGTCAGGTGACCGCCACACCACTGAGTTGTCGGAAATGACGCTGGGCAATGGACGGAAGGTGTACGACTTGACTGTGAGTCCCATGACAAGCGGCACGGGCCATGCCCGAGATGAGGCCAATTCTTTTCGCGTGGAGGGAACCTATGTGGAACAAAGAAATTATGCGGTGCTCTCCTTTGAAGGTCCTCGCAAAAACCGTTCTTGTACCGTTGAAATC
>JBELJW010000060.1:0-10566 GCA_042089975.1 Flavobacteriales bacterium
ATGGCGATTGGATTCCCCTGGCAAACTATCAAATCGAAAGCCCCTACCCGGCCTTTGGCGACCTCGATGGCGACGGCGACTTGGACGCGATCGTGGGGGATGAATTGGGGCGGTTCCACCAATTCGACAACGTGGCGGGTCCTGGGGAGTGGCCTGTTTTTGTGCTGGCCGACTTGTCCATCTCCGAAGACGGTGGCTCTGAGGCCTTGGACGTCGGTCAATTTGCCACGCCTCAACTCCTAGACATGGACGGCGACGGAGACCTCGACATGGTGGTGGGCGAAATGAATGGCTACCTCACCTTGGTCGAGCAATCCTCTCTTGGAACGTGGTCCATTTACGACTCCCCCATCCACGGCGAGACTTGGGGTGGGATTGCCGTCGACAATTTGCTGGGCATCAATGGATGGAGCGTCCCTGCGCTGACCTTGACAGACGATGGACTGAGGGTCTTGGTGGCCAACGAAACAGGAACCGTTCAGGATTTTGGCTTGGCCACAGAAAATTGGGATGCGGACCTGCCACTCCAAGCAGATGACATCTTGGGTGCAAGCCACGGTTACAGGGCAGCATCGGCTTGGCACGATCTCGATGGGGATGGCCTTCTAGACGGTTTGTTGGGCATCCAAAATGGGGGACTTCTCGCCTTTCAGGGAGCGCCCACATCGTCTGCGGCTCCTTCGGTGGCGGCTCTCCCCTCCACCTTGGATTGGCAGCTCTTTCCCAACCCCGGAAGCGATGCGCTGAACTGGACGTCCCTTCAACCTTGGACAGGTGTCTTGGAAGTATGGAATGCCCTTGGAGCATGCATCCACCGCGAGGAAGTCGTCGCCGCAAAGGGTGGCCACATCAACCCATCGGCATGGCCCACGGGCCTGTACGTGGTCCGGCCCATGATCGAGCGCACAAGCGTTGTGGTCGGCCACGAAAAAGGAGCCCTCGTTGGAGCTCCTTTGACGTGGATCAAGCTTCAGCATTGACCCTGCTCTTGCATTGCGGACAAATGGTCAGAGGCTGAGTCCGTCCAGCACTCCTTTCACATCGCGCACCGCTGCCTCACTTGTACGAAGCAACTCTTTTTCATCGTCGTTGAGGTCCAATTCGATGATCCGTTCAATGCCATTCTTGCCGAGGATGACAGGAACACCGAGGTAAAGATCATTGACACCATATTCACCCTGCAACCATGCGCAGCAAGGGAACACACGCCGTTGATCGCGCACAATGGCCTCCACCATTTGGGCTGCAGCGGCACCTGGGGCATACCATGCCGAGGTGCCCAGGAGGTTCACGATCTCTCCTCCACCCTTTTTTGTTCGGTTGACAATGGCTTCGAGTTTGTCTGCGGCGATCATCTCCGTCACCGGAATCCCTCCGACCGTCGTGTAACGAGGGAGAGGCACCATGGTGTCACCGTGGCCGCCCATCAACACCGCCTGGATGTCTTTGGGGCTCACATTGAGTTCCTCTGCCAAAAATGCACGGTAGCGGGCGGTGTCCAAAATGCCGGCCATGCCAAAGACCCGCTTGCTGTCGATGTTCGCCGTCAAGAAAGCGCAGTACGTCATCACGTCCAATGGGTTCGACACGATGACCAAAATGGCCTCCGGGCTGTGCTTCATGACGTTCTCCGTCACAGTCTTCACGATGCCTGCATTCGTGGCGATGAGGTCGTCACGGCTCATGCCCGGTTTGCGTGGCAATCCACTGGTGATCACCACCACATCTGAACCTGCCGTCTTGCTGTAATCGTTCGTGGAACCCACTGTTCGGGTGTCGTAAAGATTGATGGGTGCAGTTTCCCAGATGTCCAAGGCTTTGCCCTCGGCAAATCCATCTTTGATGTCCAACAGGACCACCTCGTTTGCGACTTCGCGCGTGGCCAAAACATTTGCACAAGTGGCGCCTACATTTCCAGCGCCGACAACAGTTACTTTCATGATTCCAGGGTTTGCGATGCCAAAAGTACCCAATCGCCACCCCAACCTCCGCAGCGCGATGCATCTTTGTTCCATGAATTTCTCCTCTTCGAAGAAGGTCAAGTGCACTGCGCTATTTGTCGCATTGTGCTGCAGCCCAGGGATGCTTCCAATGCTGGCCCAACCTGCAGCCCCATTTGACCAACCACTTTACGCCTCCAATGCTTGGCCAAGTGGGACTTTTGGCGAGGATTACAACCTTACGGATGCCAAGGGCTTACGCCAAGGGCCTTGGGTGCGTGTGTACCCCAATGGGGAGCTTTATTACGTTGGCACATTCGAGCACGGACAACCTGTCGGCGCTTGGTGGTACTTCCGTGAAAACGGGTCGGCCATCAGCCGGATTGTCCACACCGAGGACGGCCTGCAATCGGATGCTTCCATGTTTGCACCTGATGGCCGGTTGACGGCTTCTGGCGGCTACCGACACGTGGAACTTCAACTTAAAGCTGACGCACGACAAGAACGACCGGCTCCACCGCTTCGCCAAGGGGGATGGTCTTTGTTTGGGGCCCAAGGAGAGCTGACCGCATTGATCCACTACGACGGAGGCGTCCGGCACGGCTTGGAAGAACGTTACTTGCCGAGCGGCCAAGTTTTCGAACAAGGTCATTACGTCCAAGGGGAGAGAGATGGGACCTGGACGTCTTGGAACGACAATGGGTTGGTCCGGCAGGTGCTGACCTACCGGGAGGGCACTCTAGACGGGCCTTTCAAGGCCTACTATGGTGGTGGACAACGACTGAGTGAAGGTGCGTATTTCGAAGGGGTTGAAGAAGGGCCCTGGAAGTTTTACCTCGAAGATGGGAGGCTTCAACACATCCACCGTTACCGAGACGGTAAATTGCTGGAAACCACTCGGTTCAACGGTGTCTTCACGGAATGGCACGGAGATGAACGTCCTGCCAGCGAGTTCATGTACAAAGACAAAATGCTGGACGGACCCTTTCGTGAATGGCACGATTGCGGCGGGTTTGAGCTGGAGACCTTTGTCGATCCTCAACTTGGAGAGGAGATGCAGCGGCGCGTGATGAAAGGCGTCCAAATTTCACGCGAAGGCGAGTATGTCAAAGGCACATTGGACGGTCCTGTTTATCACTACAACCAACAGGGTCGCCTGACCAAAACAGAGCATTTCAACATGGGAACGCTTGAGCAAACAGACATTCATTGAGCCTCGCTGCTTGCATTTTTGCACGAGACATTGAAAATGCCATCCACTTTGGTCAATAACCGTACTTGTCCCGCCAGAGTGCCCGCAACCACTCGCGGGTGGCTTGCTCCTTGGGGTTGTTGCCCGGTTGATAAAAGACGGTCCCTTCCATGCCCTTGGGCAAGCATTCTTGGCCACTGAATTGCCCCTGGGCATCATGGTCGTAGGCATATCCCTTTCCGTAGCCTTGCTCTTTCATCCAACCTGTCGGGGCATTTCTAAGGGCCATGGGCACGGCGGCATCGCCATGTTGCTGAACATGGGCCTGAGCTTGACCAATGGCCTTGTAACTGGCATTGCTTTTTGCGCTGGTGGCCAAATACACTGCGCATTGTGAAAGCACAATGCGGGCTTCTGGCCAACCAATCCGCTCCACAGCTTGGAAGGTGTTGTTGGCCAACACGAGCGCTGTGGGGTTGGCATTGCCTATATCTTCAGAAGCTGAAATCAACAACCGGCGGGCAATGAACTTGGGATCCTCGCCTCCTTCCACCATGCGGGCGAGGTAATAGACCGCAGCATTTGGATCGCTCGCCCGAATGCTCTTGATGAAGGCACTCACAATGTCGTAGTGCTGTTCACCCCCCTTGTCGTAGTTGGTGGGATGCGTTTGAACACGCTCCATCACCTCTTCATTCGTGACCACACACTCGCCCTTCGCGTTGGGCTCGAGCCCGTCGACCACGAGCTCTAGGGTGTTCAACAGGCGGCGTGCGTCCCCTCCACTCGCCCGCAACAGAGCCTCTGTGTCCTTGAGCACCACGTTGTGGGCGGACATGAATTCATCTTCGGACAGGGCCCGATCCACGAGCCCCAACAACACCTCTGGGGACAAAGCCTCGAGGATGTAGGTTTGGCAACGGGAACGAAGGGCGGGAATCACTTCAAAGGAAGGATTCTCTGTCGTGGCACCAAGCAAGGTCACCGTACCAGCCTCCACCGCCCCCAAGAGGCTGTCTTGTTGGGACTTGGAAAACCGATGGATCTCATCGATGAAGAGCACCGCGCGTCCTGCAAACATGCCATCCCGTTTGGCGGAATTCAAAATGGCACGGACGTCCTTGACACCGCTGTGGATGGCACTGAGACTGTGGAAGGGCCTGTCCGAATCTGCCGCGATCAATCGTGCCAATGTGGTTTTGCCCACGCCAGGAGGGCCCCAAAGGATCATGCTCGGCAAGGTTCCTGCCTTCATCGCCCTGCGCAATACGGCGCCCTCTCCCACCAAGTGTTCTTGCCCAACGTACCCGTTGAGCGTTTTTGGACGCATGCGCTCTGCCAATGGGGCTTTTCCTTGCATGGTGACGAAGTTAGGGCTGGCTTCTTGTGAACTTCCTTGGATGAAGCACTTGATGCGGAGGTCGCCTGTGCTTCCATCGCTTGTGCGACCAAAGCCACCGGCTTGGGTCGGCTTCAATTTCTCGCTCCAGTGTTGCAAGGCAACGGTCCAACACCTCCCCTTCCTCTAGTGCAGTTTCTCCGTCGTGGATCAATTCGTAGGTCAACTCGTACTTCCAAGCCCCCTTCCGTCGAATGTTGGCATACACCACGGCCATGTCGTAAAGCTTGGTCCATTGTTCCAAGCCATAGAACACTGCAGTCTCTGTGCCCAGAAAAGTGGTCCACCAAGACTTCGATGGATCTGCAGGACTCTGGTCAAAACCCATCACCACTGCCACAGGCTCGCCGTGACGTGCCACATTCATCCATGCCCGCCCCGCAGTCGTGCGCACCATTTCAAGGCCAAAACGGCCTCGAGACGCACGCATCCTCTGGTCCGCCTTGTGGTCGCTTAACTTTTTGTACAGTGCCATCCCTCGATGTGGAACCGCCTGGTTCAGCGTCAAGGCACTCCACTCCCAATTGTTCATGTGTCCACCTGCCACAAGTACATGCTTCCCTTTTTGATGCAATTCATGCAACAACTCTGTGTTCAGGTGGGGCATGCCTTCCTCCACCTCCTTCGAGGACATCGTGAACAGTTTGGCCGACTCCACCAGCAACTGTGTGAAATGCCTCTGGAACTGGAGGAAGTACATCGCCCGCCGCAAAGCCGAAACATTGGGAAAGGCGCGCCGCAAATTGGCCCGAACCACTCTCCCTCTGTACCCTCCCATCAGCACCGCCACGATTGCAAGCTTCAAGGCCAACAGGCTGAGAAACCATCGAGGGCAACGGCCGAGCATGGAAAGGAACTTCATGCCTCCCCCAAGGTTTGGCCCAACCAATCGGAATGGAGAAGGGTCCATTGCCCGTCCAAGCGTTCCAGCACCAAGCCATCATGGGCCAGCGCCATGCCTGCAGGCAACCCTTCGTTCACTTGGATGTGGTCGCCCATGTCATGGCTCACATGGGTAAAAAAAGTCCGTCGCGCGCCAATTTGATGTGCGACATCCACAGCTTCCTGGAGGGAGAAGTGGCTGTAGTGAGGAGATGGCCGAAGGGCATTGAGCACCAAAACTTCCAAGCCCTCCAGTCTTGCCAATGTGGCCGACGACAAATGGTTCGCATCTGTGATGTAGGCCACCTCTCCACACCGAAAACCATGGATGGGAAGCGCGCCATGCATCACAGGCAAGGCTTCCAAGGTCAAGCCCCCGGCTTCAAAGACTTCAAAGTCTTCAATCCGTCGAATGTCCACCTGAGGGACCCCGCCATGGGAACCCCGTGCAAAGGCATAATGAAAATCTCGTTTCAATGCTGCTTCCACGAGGTCGGAAGCGAAAAGAGGCATGACACTTTTCTGCAAGTAGTTGAATGGACGCACATCGTCCATCCCTGCCAAATGGTCCTTGTGTTCATGGGTGTACACAATCGCATCCAGACGTTTGACTCCCTCACGCAGCATTTGGGCCCTAAAATCCGGACCTGTGTCCACCACGACACAGCTTGATTCTCCCTCCAACATCACGGAACTCCTCAGCCTGACATTGTGGGGGTCATTCGAGCTGCAAACCGCACAGGAACAACCAATGATGGGCACCCCTTGGGAGGTGCCAGTGCCCAAAAACACCAACCGCAACAATCTCTCTGCGCGACGACCGTTCATGCCACGAAGGTATCCTTACCTTTGATACAAACCTCGATCGAACTGCTGTGGACTTGGAACGCGTCATTCTCTCGGCCAAACAAAAGGCCCTCCGGGTCAACCTCAATGCCGATCTATACGGCACCTTTGCCGAAATCGGTGCGGGCCAAGAGGTGGTTCGCCATTTTTTTCGTGCAGGCGGAGCGTCTGGCACCATTGCCAAGACCATTTCCGCCTACGACAAGGACTTCAGCGATGCGATCTACGGCAAGGAAGCCAAGGGACGCTATGTATGCGAATCGCGCATCGACAAAATGCTGGAACACGAGTACAACCTCATTGAGGAGCGGATCACACGTGACGACCATCCCACCAAACAGTACTTCGCCTTTGCCAACACGGTGGCCACCATCAACTACCACAAGACAAGCCAAGGTCATGGGTGGTTTGGCATCAAGTTCCAAACGGATGCAGACAAGGAGCCCAATGAAATTGTGCTCCACGCAAGGTTCCATGAACAAGACGCCCTGCTGCAACAGCAAACAACTGGCCTGCTCGGCGTGAATTTGATTTACGGAGCGTTTTTCTTTTACAAACGCCCCAAAGAACTTCTTCAGAGCCTCTATGACAACCTTGAACGGGACCAGCTTGAGATCGACATGATCCAAATGAATGGTCCCGATTTTGAAGATGTCGACAACCGATTGCTCTCCCTGCAACTTGTCAAGCATGGCATGACCGACGCGGTGATTTTCTCACCCGATGGCCGAAACCGTCAGGCAGCGGATGTCCTCTACAAGAAGAACATTCTGGCCATCCGAGGAAGTTTCCGTCCAGTGACAAAGGTGAACATCGACATGATCGCCAAAGGCCTCGCCATGTTCAGGGAACAGCCCAAAGTGGACCCCGACAACGTGAAGGTGTTGTTTGAAATCACCCTGAACAACTTGAGTGCTTCAGGGGACATTGATGAGCAAGACTTCCTCGACCGGGCGGACGTGTTGTGCAGCATTGGGCAAACCGTGCTGATCAGCAACTACCAGAAGTACTTCAAATTGGTGGAGTTTTTCTCGCGCCACACCAAAAAACGGATGGGTGTGATCATGGGGGCAGCCACCTTGGTCGAGATTTTCAACGAGCGCTACTACCGCGACTTGAACGGAGGAATTCTTGAAGCCTTCGGCATTCTCTTCTCACGCGATCTACGCATTTTGCTCTACCCTTGGAAAGATGAGGAGAGTGGACAACTCTGGGACTCAAGCTCCACCCCCATCCATCCCCGTTTGAAGCCGCTCTACGATTACCTCGTATTCAACAAGCGCATCTTGGACATCGACAATTACGATCCCGATGTGCTCTCCATTTTCAGCCGTGCGGCTTTGGAATGCATCAAAAAGGACGACGATGCATGGGTGGACATGGTGCCTGATTTTGTGGACCGCATCATCAAGGAGAACTGCCTGTTTGGCTATTGCGGCGTGAACGCCAACGATGCCTCCAAAGGGGAAGATCCCGCCAAAGCGGCTGCGCGGGCCATAGAGCAAAAGAACTGACCGCCTCCCCGAGCGAACAATTCAGACACAAAAAAGGCACCCCTTGGGGTGCCTTTTTTCTTGCAGTCATGGGGTTGGTGTCAATCTTCTTCAGATGCCATCTCGACCAGGGCGTCGAACTCCTCTTTGTCTCCAACTTTCAAGTCGGTGAACTTCCTGGTGCCCGTTCCCGCAGGGATCAGGTGTCCCACGATCACGTTTTCCTTCAAACCAAGCAAATGATCCTGCTTGCCACTGACAGCTGCCTCGTTCAACACCTTGGTGGTCTCCTGGAAGGAGGCCGCAGAGATGAAGGACTTCGTCTGCAAAGAGGCGCGCGTGATGCCTTGGAGCAAAGGACGTGACGTTGCTGGAATCGCATCGCGGCATTCCATCTTGGCCAAATCGCGTCGCACCAGAGAGCTGTTCTCATCGCGCATCCGGCGCGCTGAAATCATCTGTCCCACCTTGACCTGATCGGATCCACCGGCATCGGTCACGATGACCATGCCAAACATGCGGTCGTTTTCATTCAAGAAGTCGGCCTTCTCGGCGATTTGCTTTTCCAAGAACTGGGTGTCTCCACCGTCTTCAATCACGACCTTCTTCATCATCTGACGTACGATGACTTCAAAGTGCTTGTCGTTGATTTTCACCCCCTGCAGGCGGTAGACGTCCTGAATTTCATTCACGATGTACTCCTGCACCGCAGTTGGGCCCATGACATTCAAGATGTCGTTGGGCGTGATGGCACCATCCGACATTGGCATTCCTGCCTTGACGAAATCGTTGTCCTGCACCAAGATGTGCTTGGACAATGGAACCATGTACTTGAATTTTTCACCTGTACGTGCCTCCACAATCACCTCCCGGTTTCCACGCTTGATTTTTCCGTAGCTGACGATGCCATCTACTTCAGACACCACAGCTGGATTGGATGGATTCCTGGCTTCGAACAATTCTGTCACACGTGGAAGACCACCTGTGATGTCACCAGACTTTCCTGCCACACGCGGAATCTTGCAAAGGATTATTCCCTTGGCCACCTTGTCGCCTTCCTTGACGGACAAGTGGGCTCCAACAGGCATAGAATAGGTGCGAAGCACTTCTTTCTTCTTGCCCATGATCAGCACCGCAGGGTTTTTCTTCTTGTCGCGGGACTCTGTGATCACAATTTCACGGAAGCCCGTTTGCTCGTCCAATTCTTCGCGGAAGGTGAACCCTTCTTCAATGCTCTCAAAGGCAACGGTTCCCTCCTCTTCAGAGATGATCACGTTGTTGTAGGGATCCCACTCACAGACAGAAGCGTCCTTTTTGATCTTGTTTCCGTCCTTGACAAAGAGGATGGAGCCGTAAGGCAACACCGTCGTGGACAGCGCCACATTGGTTTCAGCGTCCATCACCTTGAATTCGGAAGAACGAGAAACGACCACCACTTCCTTTTCGCCATTGGCATTGGTGCGGTCCACCGTCCTCAATTCATCGATCTCCACCACACCCGAATGTTTGGTGCGGACTTGGTTCTCGTCCGAAATCTTCGAAGCTGTACCCCCCACGTGGAAGGTACGTAGGGTCAACTGTGTTCCCGGCTCGCCGATGGACTGGGCGGCAATGACACCCACAGCCTCGCCCGTTTGGACCGGGCGGTTGGTCGCAAGGTTTTTGCCGTAGCACTTCGCACAGACACCCTGACGCGACTCGCAAGTCAACACAGATCGAACCTCGACTTCTTGAACACCCGCCTCTTCAATGGCCTTTGCAGCCCGGGGAGTGATTTGTTCTCCTTCCGCTACCAAAACCTCTTCCGTGGTGGGGTGGTAGACATCCTCACCTGCCGTTCGGCCTTCGATTCGGTCCCCAATGCCTTCCACGATTTCGTCGTTTTGGCGCAATGGGGACACCGTCAAGCCCCGCAGGGTGTGGCAATCTTCTTCTGTGATGATGACATCTTGCGCCACATCCACCAATCGACGGGTCAAATAACCCGCGTCGGCGGTCTTCAAGGCCGTGTCCGCCAGTCCTTTTCGGGCACCGTGTGTCGAAATGAAGTACTCCAAAATGGAGAGGCCCTCCTTGAAGTTCGAGAGGATGGGGTTCTCGATGATGTCCTGCCCTCCCGTCGCAGACGACTTCTGAGGCTTGGCCATCAAGCCACGCATGCCAGACAACTGACGAATCTGCTCCTTCGATCCACGTGCACCCGAGTGCATCATCATGTAAATCGAGTTGAAGCCTTGCTTGTCAGTCTCCAAACGGTCCATCAGAATATTGGTCAAGCGAGAGTTCGTGTGCGTCCAGATGTCAATGATCTGGTTGTAACGCTCGTTGTTCGTGATCAGACCCATGTTGTAGTTGTCCATCACCTCCCCGACTTGCGCCGTGGCCTTTTCCACCAACTCTTCCTTTTCAGGTGGGATGATGACATCGTTCAGGTTGAACGACAACCCGCCTTTGAAAGCCATGGTGAAACCAAGCTCCTTGATGTCGTCCAAGAACTGAGCAGTGCGCGGAACGCCTACACTGTTCAACACGTGGGCAATGATGCCACGCAGTGATTTTTTGGTCAACAAATCGTTGATGAATCCCGCTTCAATCGGCACGTGCTCATTGAACATGACCCGACCGCAAGTCGTGTCAATCATGCTGGCGTTGCCAGCGGCATCGACGTAGCGCATTTTGATGGAGGCGTGGAGGTCCAAACGGCCTTCTTGGTGGGCAATGCGCACCTCCTCTGGGGAGTAACAGACCATGCCCTCTCCCTTCACCACATGTTCCTTGGACGACTTTCGTTCCTTGGTGATGTAGTAGAGGCCC
>JBELJW010000061.1:0-10384 GCA_042089975.1 Flavobacteriales bacterium
GGTCATGAAGGGACACAAGCCCAAAGTAGGCCACAGTGATCACTCGGCGGTCGGGGAATTCGCGGAAGGTTTGCAGCCAGCGTCTGTCCTTGGCATCTTGAACCCGACGCGGATCCCCAAATGCATGGAATTGCTTGAGATAGACTTTGGAGAGCCCCGTCAACTGGTGCAAAGCGAGGCCGGCGGCTTCAGTCAGCGACTCATGCTCTTGGACAATATTGCCCGGCAAAGCCATTTGCAAATCCTTCTGTTGGATACCGTCCTTGCCATCGGTGCGTTGTTGGATCAGCAGGAGTTGAAGGGTCTCCCCGTCAAACCCAAACAAAGCACAATCCACACTGACATCCATGGGACCAAGATACAGGGGTTGGTGTCGTCTGTACACTTATCTCTGCCACATGGGTCAATTCTGGCCTTGGCCATTCGGAATTGCCACTTCTTTGACGCACATTTGTGCCCGTTAAAGCGCAGGCAGAAACGCCCACCGACATGAAGAAAATCGCAGTACTTACCTCAGGAGGGGACGCCCCAGGAATGAATGCGGCCATCCGCGCGGTGGTGCGTACCGCAGTCTTTCACGAGTTGGAAGTCATGGGTGTGTTTCAAGGCTATCAAGGACTTATTGATGGGGACTTCAAGCGTTTGCACGTGCGCTCCGTGGCCAAGATTTTGGGCCGTGGGGGGACCATTTTGAAATCTGCACGTTGCCAAGACTTTTTCGAAACCGAAGGCCGCAAACGAGCCCATGTTCACCTCGTGGAAGCTGGCATCGACGGATTGGTGGTCATTGGAGGCAACGGCACATTCACAGGCGCCCTAAAGTTTGGCCAAGAAACTGGCTTTCCTGTGGTTGGACTTCCAGGGACGATTGACAATGACCTGAGCGGTTCAGATTGCACCATTGGTTTTGACACAGCGATCAATACTGTGGTGGATGCCGTGGACAAAATTCGTGACACTGCAGACAGCCACAACCGGCTGTTCTTCGTTGAGGTGATGGGTCGGGACAGTGGTTTCATTGCTTTGAAATCGGGAATTGCCACTGGTGCGGTGGCGGTGATGACCCCTGAGATGAACATGAGCATTGAGGATCTCGTGGCTGTGCTTCAGGCGGGTGAACAAAGCAACAAGACGAGCAGCATTGTTTTGGTGGCTGAAGGGGACACCAATGGAGGCGCCTTTGAAATTGCGAAAAAGGTGCAGGCCCTGACCAACCGATATGAAACGCGGATCACAGTCTTGGGCCACTTGCAACGCGGTGGAAGCCCTTCGTGTTTTGACAGGGTCTTGGCCTCTCGTTTGGGGGTGGCTGCCGTTGAAGCCTTGCGCACGGGGCACAGCGATGTCATGGCGGGCATCCTCAACGACAAAATCTCCTTGACGCCATTTGAAGAGGCCATCACGAACAAAAGTGAAATCAACGACGACGAAGTGCGGATCGCCCGCATTTTGAGCATTTGATGCCTGCCGGCATCCTGCCATAGAATCTTACGACAACTCATATTCTTTCTCATGAAGCGCATTGCAATCAATGGTTTTGGCCGAATCGGCCGTTTGGCGTTCCGACAGTTCATGTCGCGTCCGCAATTTGAAGTGGTCTCCATCAACGACTTGACCGATGTGGACACCCTCGCACATCTGCTGAAGTACGACAGCATCCACGGTGCCTACCCCGGTGAAGTGAGTGTGGTCAACGGCAACTTGATGGTCCAAGGCAAAGAGATCCAAATCACGGCCGAACGCAATCCCTCGGACCTTCCTTGGGGAAAGCAAAGCATTGACATTGTTGTGGAATCCACCGGTGTGTTTGCGGACGCAGAGAAGGCATCCGCCCACCTCACTGCAGGTGCAGGCAAGGTCATCATCTCGGCTCCTGCAAAGGGGGATTTGAAGACGGTCGTTCTCGGGGTGAACGACAACATTTTGTCTGCAGATGACCGCATTGTCAGCAATGCGTCCTGCACCACCAACTGTCTCGCCCCGATGGCGAAGGTTTTGAACGACACTTTTGGCATGGAAACGGGCTTCATCACCACAATCCACGCCTACACGGCAGACCAAAGGCTCCAAGACGCACCTCACCGCGACCTGCGTCGTGCACGCGCAGCGGCCTTGAGCATGATTCCGACCTCCACAGGTGCGGCGAAGGCTGTGGGCTTGGTGTTGCCCGAATTGGCAGGTAAGTTGGACGGGATGGCTGTTCGCGTGCCCACGCCGACAGGATCTGTCACGGACTTGACGGCGACATTGAGCAGGGAAACCACTGCAGAGGAAGTCAATGCCGCGTTGAAGGCCGCTGCAGAAGGCCCGATGAAGGGCTTCCTGCAATATTGTGAAGACCCCATCGTGAGCGTGGACATCGTGGGCAACCCCCACAGCTGCATTCTCGATGCAGCCTTGACCAAGTGCTCCGGAAATTTGGTCAAGCTCTTTGGCTGGTACGACAATGAAGCTGGGTATGCCACGCGTGTGGTGGACCTGGCGGAACGTTTGTCTTGATCTGAGCAACGTGAAGATTCTCATAGCAGACAGTGGGTCCACCAAATGCGATTGGTTGGCCATCACAGAAAGTGGGCATGAACTCAAGGAGTTTCATACCATGGGGTTCAATCCGTACTTCCATGATGCAGATTTGGTCGAGCGTGAAATGAAGGCATCCTCAGAGGCCATGTCGATGGCCTCGGAAGTCGACAAGGTCTTTTTTTACGGCGCGGGATCGAGTTCGCCAGAGCTCTGTGAAGTGATCGCCGAAGGTCTTCAACGTGTCTTCAGTTCTGCCGCTGTTCATGTGGGTCACGACTTGGATGGCGCGGCGTTCAGCACTTACACAGGTCAGCCAGCGGTGACGTGCATTTTGGGCACGGGTTCCAACAGCTGCATGTTTGACGGAAAGAACGTTGCTGAAGTTGTCCCTGCGTTGGCGTACATCCTTGGAGACGAGGGGAGTGGCAGTTGGTTTGGCAAAAAATTGCTGGCGTCGTTTCTCTATGGCAAACTGCCCAAGGCGATCCACGCGGATTTTGAGGATCAATATGGCCTGGACAAAATGTCCATCACCAAGCGGGTCTACCAAGAGCCAAATGCCAATGTGTTCCTTGCAAGTTTCATGACCTTTTTGGGACGTCACAAGGAAAATGGTTTTGTCCAAGACTGGTTGGACGAAGGCTTCAAGTCTTTTCTGGATGTGCACGTCGCTTGCTTTGACGGGGCCCAAGACATGCCCATCCACTTTGTAGGGTCTGTGGCATTTCATTTCCAAGATGCTTTGCGCAAGGCTTGTTCCGAGCGAGGCTACCAGGTGGGCAACATCATCAAGAAGCCCATTGATGGATTGGCCCAATACCACGTCCAGTTCGTTTTCCCCGAGTCCAGCTGACCATGTCGCTCAAAGCTTGCCTGTTTGACATGGATGGGGTGATCGTGGATTCCACACGACACCACTTTGCTGCTTGGAAACAGCTTGCCGTGGAGTTGAGCATTCCATTTGAAGAAAAGGACAACCATGCCTTGAAGGGGTTGAGCCGTGTGGACAGTCTTGAACACCTTCTTGCGCTTGGAAACATGCCTTTGGATGAGAAGACCAAGCTCAAGTTGATGCGCAAGAAGAACCAATTGTACCTCGAGCTCATTGGCAACATGAGGGCCGTTGATGTGTTGCCTGGAGCCACGGAGTTGATCCACGCATTGAAAGGAGCTGGCATCAAGATCGGATTGGGATCCTCCAGCAAAAATGCCCAGTTGCTCTTGGAACATTTGGGCCTTTCAAATCTTTTCGAAGCGGTCGTGGACGGCAACCACATCACCCTCAGCAAACCAGACCCTGAAGTGTTCGTGAAAGGAGCACAAGCTTTGGGGGTTCTCCCAGCGGAATGCATGGTGTTTGAAGACGCCGCATCGGGCGTCAAAGCCGCCAAGGCTGGTGGGTTTTTTGCCGTGGGCCTAGGAAATCCGGTTGAGCTTGAAGGGGCGGACAAGGTGCTTCCTGGGCTTCAAGATGTTCAAGTCGCTACCCTTCAAGGCTGGATGGAAGGGGCCTGAAACCCTTTTTTGCCGATCAATCTGCTCAAGTGCTGTTCGATGTGCCCGGCGATCCGCCCAGTGCATTGCTTCCCGCCCAAGAAGTGGAAAAGCTGTTGTCGTAGCCAACCCCCTTCCATTCCAAGGATCCTCCGGCCCCATCGGGATCTTGTGGCCAAGCGCCTGCATCGCTGTAAATCACGTGGTCGGCTTCAGTGCCATTGGGCCGTATCAGCCGCAAGGATTCGCCGCTGTTGTGAAGTCCAGAGGAAAGTGTCCATGGAAGCAAAGGGACAAATTCCGGCAGAAGAGAGGCGAGGACCGCTGTGTCGTTGGCCGTCACCAAGAACCCTTCAGCCTCAATCCAGGTGTCCTCAGGAAACGTGCAAGCGATGCCATCGCCCAATTGCCATCCACCAACGTGGATGTCAAAGGGGTAGGGATTCATCAGCTCTACAAATTCATGTTCCGAGTCTGCTCCTTGCTGGGTGCTTGGGTTGTAGTGGATTTCTGAAATGATGGGGTCATGCCAAATCTCTGTTTCGCAGCTTTGGCCATAGTTGGCCAAAAGGATGAGCAAATCGTCGTAGTCGACCAGGGCATTGAGGTTCAAGTCTGCCACACATTGGGCTTGGGTGGAAGGACAAAATGAGTGAGACAATGTCGCCACCAAGATGAGGTGTGTAAGGGAAGTTTTCATGCGGTTTTGGGCTGCAAGAACCTCAAAATCACATGTGGGTTGCCGTCACGTTTTGTGACTGGTCACCTGCAGTTCAGGAGCGCCAATCCAATGAAACTGGACAATGGTCGCTTCCATGGACTTCATTGTGGATTGCGGCATGTGAGGTGTGTTGGAGGGCGCGCTCACTCACGAGCATGTAATCCAATCTCCAACCCACGTTTTTTTCCCTTGCGCCCCCCCTGTAACTCCACCAAGAGTACTTCACCTCTTCAGGATGGGCTCGTCGCCAGGAATCCACAAACCCAGCCTCTTGAAGCTTGGTCATGCCATCGATTTCATCTTGGGTATAGCCAGGAGTCTTGTTGTAGTTTGCTTTGGGCCGTGCCAAGTCCAACGGCGAGTGTGCCACGTTCAAGTCGCCGCAGCATACCACAGGCTTGTCCTGGTCCAATTCATTCAGGTAGGCCAAAAAAGCTGCGTCCCACTCTTTTCTGAAGGGCAGTCGCTTCAAGCCAGAACTTGAATTTGGGGTGTACACCGTCACAAAATGAAAGGATGGAAATTCGAGACGAAGGACCCGTCCTTCTTGGTCCAAATCCGCCACCCCAATTCCTGCTGCAACGGAAAGTGGGGCGTGTTTGGATAGGATGGCTGTCCCCGAGTAGCCCTTTTTGATGGCAGAGCTCGAATGAAGCTCATACCCTTCCATGCCAAATAGAGCCTCTCTCACTTGGTCATCTTGTGCCTTTGTTTCCTGCAAGCCAAGCACATCGGGACCCAATTCCTGCAGGAGGTCTGGAAATCCCTTCTTCACAATGGCGCGAATGCCATTGACATTCCAACTCATCAATTTCATGCTGGCAAAATCACATCGGGGCGGTCACGCCAACGCACAGCAAGTTGCAGCACCTCCTCGAGGGTGCCTTGCGCGAGCAGGGTGTCGCCGGTTTGGTACAAATGGTTGAGGTAGGCTTCGCCAGTTGCAAACTCTGAGGAAGGCTCCATGTTCAGAAACTGGGAGGCATCGGGGCATGGATGGATGTGCATCAAGGTGTAGCTCTCCGACTCAGGGTCGAATCCAGCCACAAGCATGCCTTCCACGTCATGTCCCAATTCCACCGGAACGGGCAGCCGCAAGAAAAAGGCACTCCAAGGACCCATGTAGCCCATGCTGAAGTAAGGGTAGAGCCATGGGTGCGACGGCATGCCCACATCGCGCAGGCCGGAGGTCAACGCTTCGGTGGCCTCCCGTATCCTGTAAGAAGTGGTGGTCTTGGGCTTGAAGTTTTCCAGTTTGGCCCAACGCTTTTTCGAGGTGTAATGTTCCATGGGGCCGAGCCGGAGCTTGTAATCGAAGTCGGAGCGCTGGTCCAAAATGTACCCTGGGTAAAACCACTTCCTTCCCGTTCGCTTTCCATACTCCGCCTCCTTGAGCAAGGTGTAGGAGCCGAGGCTGAATTTTGAATAGGCTTCATCGTACAGCCCCAAAAGGCTTGCCATGCTCTGCTCTCCGAGATCGAAGTAGCTCACGGCAATCAGGCGGTCTCCATCGTACACACAAACTTCCCTCGTGTCGAACACTGTCCCTTGGAATCCAGCGCTCAAGTAATCCGTCAACGTGCTGTGAATGAATCCTTTGAATCGGCTTTTGTGCTGAGCGTAAAGCACCTCTTTGTGGGCATTGGGTTGGGCGTGTCCATAGGTCACGGTGAAGCGAGACTCCACGCGTCGCATGATTTTGCGTTGCCTTGTAGTCGGGGCATAGTTGCCCAAGTTCATTCGAATGTTGACCACACTGTAGAGCATCTGGTCGATGCACAACAAGTCCATTTTGTACAGCATCACGGAGCCACGAAACCATCCCGAGGCCAGGTACTGGTCGTACCTAGATCGGGAGAGACTGCGTGGAAAGTGGGTTTGGACCAACATGATACGAAGGTAGTGGCCAGAGGTTCAGAGCCAACGCTGGACGAAGCGACTCAGCCAGATGCTGGCGCCATTGAATGGGGGAAAGGTCAAGGGCAAAATGTTGTAGCGTGTGCGCTGTTGCACAACAGATCTTGCGTTGGAGAATTGGCAGAATCCCCCATAACCGCCCGTTCTCCCCATGCCACTTGTTTGAATTCCACCAAATGGGAGGTCAGGCTGGGCGACTTGCAGCACCACTTCATTGATGCCAGTCGTCCCGGCGGGGTGTGTTGTGGTCCAATGATGGATGGCTGACTGGTCTTTGGAGAACACATACATGGCCAAGGGGTGAGGGTTGGCCCGAAGGATGTTGTCGGCTTCTTCGGGTTGACGCCAGCGAAGGATGGGAAGGATGGGCCCAAAGATTTCCTCTTTCATAATGTTCATGTCCGTATGAACGTCTGCCAAAAGGGTGGGTGCCATTCGCAACGTAGTGGCGTCCCAAGTCCCTCCATGGACGACCTTGGCTCCCTGCTGAATGGCATCTTCCACCAGGGCGACCAACCGGTCGAATTGCGCGAGGTTGACAATGGTGGACCTTTGGGTGTTTTTCAATTGCTCCTCTGGTTCCTGGCCGTACATGGCCGAAAATTGGTCCAGTAGTGCCCCCGTGAATTCATCGGCAATCGCTTCCTCCACAAGTAGGTAATCGGGTGCGATGCAGACCTGGCCATTGTTCAAACATTTCCCCCATGCAAGACGCCGACTGGCGTCCAAAACATGGGCTGTTCGATCCACGATGGCGGGGCTCTTGCCCCCCAATTCAAGGGTGATTGAAGTCAGGTGTTCTGCCGCAGCTTTCATGACCTTTTGGCCAATGTGTGTGCCGCCTGTGAAGCAAATGTGCTGAAATGGAAGAGAGGTCAAAAAAGAACTGACCTCCGGGCCTCCTTGCACCACCGTGGCCACCTCAGGCGGGAGGGCCTTGGCCACAACCCTCGCCAGGACGTCAGAGGTGTTGGGCGTGTGTTCGGAGGGCTTGACCACCACACGGTTGCCTGCAGCAATTGCGCTCACAAGGGGACGTAGGGTCAAGGTGACGGGAAAATTCCAAGGCGCGATGACCAAGACTTGGCCTTTGGGGTCTTGCTGGACGAAAGAGCGTGTGCCCATCATGGAAATGGGGGTGGAGCTTCGACGAGGGGCCATCCAACCTCTCAGATGTCTCCTTGCATATTGGATTTCCTTCTTGACGGGAAACATTTCGTGCAAGTGGACCTCTTCTCGGGGTTTGCCCAGGTCCTTTTTCAGGGCCTCAATGATGTCTTCCTCATGGTCCAGCATTGAGGACCAAAGGGACTGCAGCCATTCTCGCCGTTCGGAGGCTGTTGGGACCACTACGTTTAGGCGCTTTTGGCGCTCGAAAACATCGCGAAGTGGTTTCATTCAGAAAGGCTTTGTGAAATGGAGGGCAGCAGGATGCCCCAAGATAAGGAGGTGCACTCCCGAAAAGTTCAATGCACGCGGCGGTGCTTGATGGCCTCTTCCAAGACAGCGCAATGGAGAAGGTGCGCTTGGGGCAAGAGGGGGTGGCCACCATTGTTCTGGATGCACCAATGGGCTTGGGCTTCGCGCATGCCGGAGGTCCATTGTTGGTTCATTCTCAACTGGGCATCCTCATGGGTTGAGCCACGCGCCACAGCCCTGGCCAGCCTCACATCCCGCGGCGCCTCCACCGTGGCCACGGCATGGCAGGATCTGTCCCCTCCGGTTTCGAACAAAATGGCGGCTTCTCGGACCAGATAGGGCGCATTCAAAGGCTGACGCAACTTCCATGTTTCAAACGCTTGGGCAACTGATGGATGGACTTGACGCTCCAGCCATTGGAGGGAATCGGGGTCTGAAAACACCATTGCAGCCAGCTGCGGTCGGTCGATGTCGATGTGTTGGCCTTGCCCATCCAAGATGGCCAAAGCATGCCCAAATTGTTTGAGAACCTTTGTGCGCAGTTCATGGTCCGTTTTGTAAAGATGCTTGGCCGCAGCATCGGCATCCCAAACCAAAGCCCCCATGGCGCGGAGCATGCGGCCTAGGGTGCTCTTGCCCGCTGCCATGCCCCCCGTGAGCCCCAGGACATAGGGTGCTGTGCTTGATGTTGGAGAGGAAGGAGACAAGGGCATGCGCATGGAGCTTGACAATGCAAAGTTGCACCTTCTTCACACGTTGCCAACAACTTCTCTGAATTTCAGCACAGGTTGTGGACATTTGTGGCATGCCACATCTCCTCGCCCCGTCCATCTTGGCCGCTGATTTTGCCAATCTCCAACGCGATGTTGAACTTGTGAATGCGAGCGCAGCGCATTGGTTCCATCTTGACGTCATGGACGGTGTCTTCGTGCCCAACATCAGTTTTGGCATGCCAGTGATTCAAGCCATCGCCAAACATGCCAAGAAACCCTTGGACGTTCACTTGATGATCGTAGACCCCGACCGTTACATCCAAACTTTTGCGGACCTCGGTGCAGATGTTCTTACGGTGCATGCCGAGGCCAGTCCTCATTTGCACCGAACCTTGGGTGCCATCCGGAAAGCAGGGATGAAGGCAGGTGTCGCCCTCAACCCCCACACACCGGTGGAGACGTTGCGGGATGTGGCTGGGGACCTCGACTTGGTGTGTTTGATGAGTGTCAACCCCGGTTTTGGAGGTCAGTCCTTCATTGAAAGAACCTTTGCCAAAACCACGGCGCTGAGAACTTTGCTGGACCAGGAAGGAGCCAAGGAGGCCTTGATTGAAATCGACGGTGGAGTGGGGATGGGGAACGCCCGGGCCCTTGTGGATGCCGGGGCAAATGTCTTGGTGGCCGGATCTTCAGTTTTCCGATCAGGGGACCCCATGGCTGCGGCACTGAATCTGGTCAACGTTTGATGAACCTGCCCTTGCCGAGGATGTGCATGGTGCACCCTCGGCATGGTGTGCTTCGACGATGCCTACAATGAGCGCCCAACAATTCATTCAAACGTTCATCCAGCGTCAAGGACTCTGGATGTTGGGCGCCAATGTCCTTGCCAAGTTGGCAGGTTTTGCTGCCGTGGTTTTGGTGACCAGGACAGTGTCAGAGGCTTCCTATGGGGCCTACGCGTACGCCATGGTGTTGGTGTCTGCCTTCGTTCCCTTCATGGGTTTTGGGGCCTACCAAGCTTTTCTGAAGTTTGGGGCCGATGCCCCTGGGCAGAGTGCCAAGCGGCAATTGCACGCCTATGCCTTGGCCCGCGGCACCATGCTCTCTTTGGCCCTTGTGGCCGCCATCACGGCTTGTGCCTTCCTGTTGGGGTCGGGGGTGCCAGAAAGTGTCCCACTCATGCAAATCGTAGCATGGACCTTCGTTTCGACGCTTTGGATGGAGCACACCAAAAGCTATGCGAAATGCCTTCATTTGAACCGTGCTTCAGCCCAGGTCGACATCACGTATTCCTTTCTTCTTGTGGCGATGGTTTGGGGATTCACTTCGATGTGGGGCGTTGAGGGGTATGCCTATGCGGTGGTGTCTGCACCAGCGTTGGCAAGCCTGCCATGGATGGCCCGATTGCACGTGCTTCATTGGTCATGGAAGCCACTTGCAGATGCCTTTCAAGGTTTTTGGTCTTACGGCATGTACACGGCTTTTGGCGCATTGTTGGCCAATGCCTTCTATGCGGTGGATGTTTACCTCATTGGAAGGTGTTTGGCGGATTCGGCGGATGAGGTGGCACTTTACCGCGTGGCGTTCCTCATCCCAC
>JBELJW010000062.1:0-10145 GCA_042089975.1 Flavobacteriales bacterium
GTGGGTTTGAAGCCTGGAAAGCATGAATTTCAAATGCGTGTGGACCCGGAGTTCTTTGCGTGTTTTCCCCATTCTGACGTGGACCAAGTTCACGGAGAAGTTTTGGTGGAGTTGGACAAACTCGACACCACCATGACCCTCCGTTTGGAATTGGCCGCTCAAATGACGGCTCCTTGTGACCGTTGTTTGGAGGACGTCAGCATTTCTCTTCAAGGGAGCGACCGGATTTCCGTTCGCTTCGGCGACGAGACTTTGATGGAAGACGAATTGTGGATCCTTGGCACCAAGGAGTACGAGTTGGATGTGGCACAGGCCATTTTTCAATTGGTGCACTTGTCCAAACCACGACGACTCATCCATGAACAAGAAGAAGATTGTGACTTGGACATGACCGAGTGGCAGGACGATTCGACCGACGATGGAGACGACACCAAGGACATCGACCCGCGCTGGGCAGCATTGAAAGGACTCGACAACTAAGCACTATGGCACATCCAAAAAGACGGCAAAGCAAAACGCGCACGCGCAAGCGCCGCACCCACGACTCTCTGCAAGCAGCCAACGTGAGCACATGCCCCACAACGGGCCAGCCACACATGTTCCATCGCGCCCACTGGCACGAAGGGAAGCTCTATTACAAGGGCAAAGTGGTGATGGAGCGCGAGGAAGCATAACCCACCGCACGAGAACAACAAGCCCTAGGGCTTGAAAAAAAGGATTCCTCAGGGGATCCTTTTTTCATGCCTCAACTTTTCCACTTGTCACGTTGAAGACTCGTGGCATTTCTCGAAGAGTCCCTTGCACGTCGCTTCTACCTTTGACCCTCATTCAAACTTGAAGAGATGCCCGCTGCCATCACCTGCGTCTCTGGTTTTTTGCCAGAAGACAAACTCACCAACGCCGACCTTGAAAAAATGGTCGACACAACGGACGAATGGATCCGAACCCGAACGGGCATCGAAGAACGTCGCATCCTCAAAGACCCGACGAAAGCCACTTCGGACATGGGGGCTGAGGCCGTCAAAGCACTTTGCGCCAAGTCTGGTTTGGCCCCAGAAGACATCGACATCATCATATGCGCCACGGTGACGCCCGACATGCTCTTTCCATCCACAGCCAACCTCATTGGCCACAAAGCTGGAGCGACAAAGGCCTGGGGTTTTGACCTCAGTGCAGCTTGCAGCGGATTTTTGTTTGCCCTGAAAACAGGGGCTCAGTTCGTGGAAAACGGCTCGGGGAAGAATGTCGTCATTGTCGGTGCGGACAAGATGAGCTCCATCATAGATTACACCGACCGTACGACTTGCGTGTTGTTTGGCGACGGTGCCTGTGCCGTGCTTTTGCAACAGGACGATGAATGCGGCATCATGGACAGCCAGCTCTACTCCGACGGGGCAGGTGGCGATTTCCTGTGCATGCCGGCAGGCGGTTCTTTGCGACCTGCCAGCCATGACACCGTGGATGCCAAGCAACACTTCATCTACCAAGATGGACAGCCCGTATTCAAGGCAGCGGTGACCAACATGGCCGACGTCAGTTTTGAAGTGATGGAACGCAATCAATTGACCGCAGACGATGTGGCGTGGCTCGTTCCCCACCAAGCCAACCTTCGCATCATTGACGCCACGCAACGCCGTACGGGTCTGCCGCATGAGAAGGTGATGATCAACATCCAGAAGTACGGCAACACCACGGCAGCCACCATCCCCCTATGTTTGTACGACTGGGAGTCCCAATTGAAACGAGGGGACAACCTCATCCTCGCAGCCTTTGGTGGAGGATTCACTTGGGGTGCTGTGTACCTCAAATGGGCCTATGACGGCAACAAATACGCCTGAAAGGCCTCCACCACCTACCTTACCCACGCAAAACCAAACCCTCAGACATGAAACTGACGGAAATCCAAGACCTCATCAAATTCGTCGCACGAGCTGGTGTGACAGAAGTTGAAATTGAACAAAAAGAGTTCAAAATCACCATCAAGTCAGAGATGCCCCGGGGACGAGGCAAAAAAGACGAGCCCATGGTGCAGGCCATTCAAGTGCCCGCAGGCATGCCCCAAGCCATGATGCAAGCCCCTATGGTGGCTGCACCTGCCGCTCCAGCAGCTGCCCCTTCGGCAGCGCCGGACGCTTCGGATTCCGATGCGGAAGAGACGAGCAATTACATCGAGGTCAAGTCGCCCATGATTGGCACCTTCTACCGGCGTCCTGCCCCAGACAAAGACCTATTCTGCGAAGTGGGCGATGTCGTGAAACAAGGAGACACGGTTTGTGTCATCGAAGCGATGAAACTCTTCAACGAAATTGAATCTGAGGTGTCCGGGAAAATCGTGAAGGTTTTGGTCGAGGACAACTCCCCTGTGGAGTACGACCAACCTCTCTTCTTGGTGGACCCATCCTAACACCCTTGCAACCCATCTTGAGCGCATGTTCAACAAGATCCTGATTGCCAACCGTGGTGAGATTGCCCTCCGGGTGATCCGCACTTGCCGAGAAATGGGCATTTCCACTGTCGCGGTCTACAGCACCGCCGACCAAGACAGTTTGCACGTCCGCTTTGCGGATGAAGCGGTCTGCATTGGTCCAGCGCCCAGCGCCCAGAGCTACCTCAACATCCCCAACATCATCGCTGCAGCGGAAATCACCAATGCAGACGCGATCCATCCGGGATATGGATTCCTCTCAGAGAACGCCAACTTTTCGCGCATTTGCGGCGAGAATGACATCAAATTCATTGGCGCAAGCCCTGAGATGATTGAAGCCATGGGCGACAAAGCATCCGCGAAGGCCACGATGAAAGCGGCTGGTGTCCCCACCATCCCCGGAAGCGAGGGCATCCTGGAGGACTTCGAGGCGGCCAAAGCATGTGCCCACGAAATCGGGTACCCCATCATGTTGAAAGCAACCGCCGGCGGCGGCGGCAAGGGCATGCAGCTTTGCAACGACGACGAGGAGCTGGCAGACGGTTGGGAAAGCACACGCCGCGAGGCGGGAGCCGCCTTTGGCAACGACGGCATGTACATGGAAAAATTTGTGGTGGAACCCCGCCACATTGAAATCCAAATCGCGTCTGACCAACGTGGCAAGGCATGCCACCTCAGCGAGCGCGACTGTTCCATCCAACGTCGTCACCAGAAACTCGTCGAAGAAACCCCGTCGCCCTACATGACGGACAAACTTCGCGAAGCCATGGGTGAGGCGGCCATCAAAGCGGCTGAGGCCGTGAAATACGAGGGCGTGGGGACCGTGGAATTTCTCGTGGACGCCAAGCGTGATTTCTACTTCATGGAGATGAACACACGCATCCAGGTGGAGCACACCATCACGGAGGAGGTGATCGATTACGATTTGATCAAGGAGCAAATCAAATTGGCCGCGGGCGAAAAAATCAGCGGGCGCAACCACTACCCCAAATTGCACAGCATTCAATGCCGGATCAATGCGGAGGATCCAGACCGCAACTTTGCCCCAAGCCCTGGCCGCATCACGGACTACCACGCGCCAGGAGGCCATGGCGTGCGGGTGGACACACATGCCTATGCGGGCTACATGATTCCCCCGCACTACGACAGCATGATCAGCAAGCTGATCGTCGTGGCACAAACGCGGGAAGAAGCCATCAAGAAGATGCAGCGCGCCTTGGATGAATACATCATTGAAGGCGTCAAGACCACCATCCCTTTCCATTCACGTTTGATGAAGAACGCTCGCTTCAGAGACGGGGACTTCACCACAAAGTTTCTGGAAGAAGAAAACGTCTGAAGCCCCATCGATGGTTGAACAACGCCTGGCAAACGTCAGGCGTTTTTCAAGTCCGACGAATGCGCTCAATCATCTCTGTGGAGCTCTTTCCTGGCACCACGGGCACCACCACAACACGTCCTCCACTTGCACGAACTTCGGCACTGCCGACAATGTAGCGAGGATGGGAAGGGTCGGTTTCCAGGGCATCGTAATCCCCTCCTTTCACGAGGACGTTTGGCTTCAAGGTTTCCACCACCGACAAAGGGGTGTCTTCGTCAAAAAGCACCACTGCATCGACACAACGGAGGGCAGCCAGCACGGCCATTCGGTCCGACTCATGGTTCAATGGTCGGTCGGGGCCCTTGCCCAATCGCTTGACGCTGACGTCAGTGTTCACGGCCACAATCAATTTGTCCCCCTCGGCAGCTGCCGATTCCAGAACCGCCACATGTCCCACGTGAAAAACGTCAAACACACCATTGGTCAACACCAACGTGGCCCCTTCCTTTCGCCAAGCCGCCACAAGGTCTTGAACCTCTGACATCGCTGAAGGAGGGGCAAACTCAGCCACGGCGCATCCGGTACAAGAACAAGACGATGTAGCCCAAGCCTCCTGCAGCCACCATCATCAGCGTTTGGGTCAACCAAATCACATTGGCCACAGCAAACCCGATGTCCCCGACAAAACCCACCGCCGCAAATCCCAAGGAAACCGCCCAATGGTATGAACCTATGCCTCCTGGCGCCGGCAAAACCATCCCAAAACCGCCCGCCACCATGACCAAGACCGCATCGGTCAGTCCAATGGTGTCGACCGCAGGAATCGCCAAAAAGAGCACATAGGACATCAAGAAATACATGACCCAAATGAAAAAAGTGTGGGCCATGAAGGCTGCGCGCTTTTCCATGGCCAAAACACTCTGAATCCCCTGGCCAATGCCTCGAAGAAAGGAGGCCATTTTGCCCAGCAAACCAGAGCGCCCTTTTTGTTGGACCAACCAAAACAATAGGCCAAGGCCCGCCAGTCCAAGCGCCGCCAAAGTCACAAGCGATGCGGTCGCCGGCAACTCAGCCTTCTCCATCAGCAGCAAGAAGGCCTGCAAATTGGTCACCAGAGAAAATGCCACCAGACCAAAAAGCATGAGAAAATCCACCACCCGCTCTGTGATGACTGTGCCCAGCAACAAATCCACCGGGATGTCGTCCGTTTGGTTCAAGGCAGCGCACCTCGCAACCTCCCCGGAGCGGGGCACAAAGGCATTGGCGAAATAGGAAAATGCCACCGCATGCACGCTTCGGGAGGGAGAAGGATGGTGACCCATCGGTGCCAGGAGCAAGTTCCACCTCAAACCACGTGACACGATGGCCAGGTACCCCATCAAAAAAGAAGCTGCGATGCCCCACCACTTGGCAGAACGCATGTCGCGAACGAGCGCATCGGTGTCTTCCACCCCCTGCATGGCCAGCCAAAAAAGGCCCATGCCAATGGCAAAGAACAACAACGTGGAAAGAACCTTGCGCCAGGTCATCCGAGTCGGTTGGTGGCGGTGTCTGGGAACAGCACAGTCGGTTCAAATGCACGGGCTTCCTCCACGGTCATCATGCCGTAGGCGATGACAATCACCACATCACCAGGCTGGACACGACGTGCTGCAGGGCCATTCAGGCACACTTGGCCAGTGCCGCGCTCTCCCAAGATGACGTAAGTCTCGATGCGTTCGCCATTGTTGATGTTCACGATTTGCACCTTTTCCCCTTCCACAAGCCCTGCCGCCTCGACCAAGTCGGGGTCCAAGGAAATGCTTCCGATGTAGTTCAAGTCAGCTTGGGTCACCGTCAGCCGGTGAAGCTTGGCACGCATTACGTTGATGAGCATGGCGCGAAATTACAGCATGGAAGGGACCCAACGCACCTCCACCCTTCGGTTTAAGGCCGGGTCGAGGCCCAACGGTTCTGAACTCCCCTTGGCCCGCACTTCCAGAAGATCTTGGGGCCATCCCAGTTCCGTGGTCAGCCAATGTTCAACCGTCCGCGCCCGTTCCGCGCTCAGCGCCTCGTTTTTCGTTTGGCTGCCCGAGGCGTCGGTGTGGCCCGTGACCACCCACCGGCCCGCTGAGGTTCCAGTCGCCTTGCGGTTGGACGTGGACCTTGCCCAAGCCGCAAAGCCCTCCCAGGACGTTCGCTGAGCTTGGGCCGATGCGTGGTCAAAATGCACAACTGCAACCTCCACTTGAGGCCAATCGCTGGCGTCCATGCTTCTCTGTCTTGCCAAGCCCTGGATGGAGTCCAAAGGCAAAAACACAAACGCCCATCCCTTGAGCGAGGACAACCGAATCCTCCTGAATTCTCGCCCAGACGGTGCGATCACCACCGCTTCCACGAGGGACGCTTCGTTCCACACGGGTCCAGGGCCACTCTCCTCGCGCAACCATTGGACCGTCCAAGGCCTGTCTTGGGGCAAACCCTGCAGAGAGGCGCACGATCCCTCCTCGCCACGAAGTTTGGCGACAAGGTGCCTCGTGGACATGTCGCGGACAGCCATGACGGGCGAAGGCCATCGCTCGCCATCCACTTCCAAACACAGGGTCCACCCCGCGGGAAGGCTGTTCGTTGCAACTGGCACGGCCCACTCGACAATCCGCAGGGGGCCTCCGTCTGCGGGAACCTCTGTGGCCCAAATCGTCTCGAGGCCAGCCTTCACATCAGAGAGGGCCTGTCTTCCATCTTGGCACCCGGATGGTGCGAGGGTTTGGGACCGCAAGTACTGGGTGGCAGCCAAAGACAAATGCCGTTCAAATCGACCGGTCCGGTTGGTGGCAAAGGCCAAGTCACGGCCCTCCCATCTGGGAAAAATCTCATCCTTTTCAGAATTCAATCCGTCCAAAGGCATGGGGACGGACCATTCGCCTTGGCCCATTCGGTACGACATGAACAAATCGAGGTCGGACGCATCAGGGGTCCGGTGGGCAGACATCACAGCCATCGGACGTGACGGATGGATGCTGACGTGCTGAACGGTCCCAAGCTTGTCCCAAGCGGGTGCCTGGAACGGGACCAGGTTCTCCGGCACGAGGTCCCCGCCCAGCCGAGGAGCCGACCACAATGCCCAAGGGCCATGAAGGGCCTCTTGCCATGGCAGGTCGCCGTCCGACCGACCCACGTAAAGCCGATTCGAATCCACCCCGAGCACCATCAGGTGGTCCTCGGAATCCCAAGCCACTGGGCATTGGGCGGAGCCTCCCATTGGAATGAGGAGGCCTCCCAACACCCCAATGAGAATCAGGATGCTTGCTCTCGCCATAGGGTTTGGGCTTGTTGTGCTTGGTCGAACCAATCCTGGCCAAACCTCCGAATCAAGGCGTCTTTGCAGAAATCCAACACCGTCACACGCTCCGATTTTCCACACAATCGGGCAGCCGCGCAAATGGACCACTGGTGGTAATTCAGTGCCGTGTAATCCACCAATTCCTTGATGCGAATGGGGTACAGATGACAGCTGATGGGCTTCCGCCAAGTCGTTTTTCCTTCGAAATATGCTTTCTCCAGCCCACACTTTGCCGTTCCGTCGGGGTCGTAAACCGTGTACGCACACTCCTTTCCTTCCACCAAAGGGGTGACCAAATCACCATCTGCATCCACCACCGAAAGCCCCTGCGCTGCCACGGCCTTTTGGCCTGCTTCTGGCAAGGTCGGGCCCACCTGCTCCCATGCTTGTTCCAATTGCCCCACCTCTGCTTGGGTCAAAGGCGCACCGCTGTCGCCCTTCACGCAACAAGCACCCTTGCAGGCCTGGAGGTCACACGCGAAGTGTGATTCAAACAAGACTTCGCTCAAGAGCGTTTCCCCAATGCGGATCATCCCCACGAAGGTAGCGCGAACGTACCTTTCGGACATGGGACGTTGGGCCACAGGAAAAGATCGATGGAAACGGCTGGGGGTGTTGACCCCCCTGCGTGCCCAAAACGCTTGGCGTCTTTGGGCGAGCTTCCAGAAGGCCCAGCGCACAGGCACCGCGGTCATGCATCCCGGCACCATGCCCTCCAGCCTCTCCATCGAACCCACGACATCGTGCAACCTGCGCTGCCCTGAATGCCCCAGTGGGCTGAGGTCGTTTTCTCGGCCCACGGGCATGCTTGAGGTGAATGCCGCCAAGAATTGGATGCAAGAAATGGGGCCTTGGCTCACGTATGTGAATTTGTACTTCCAGGGGGAACCACTGCTCCATCCCAAATTGGAAGGCCTTTTGGAAGCTTGCCAAACCCACGGTCTTTACAGCTCGACGTCCACCAACGCGCACCACTTGACTCCCTCCCGCTGCGACGCGTTGATCGAAGCAGGTCTGAGCCGCCTGATCATTTCCATCGATGGCTTGACCCAAGCGACCTACGCCTCCTACCGGATTGGAGGCCAGTTGAAGAAGGTGCTCGAAGGCACCCGCACCATGGTGGAGGCCAAACGCAAACGAGGAAAAGGACCCCACTTGGTCTGGCAGTTTTTGGTGGTGGGGCCCAATGAACACGAGGTCCCGGAGGTGTTGCACGAAGCACGTGCCCAAGGGGTGGACGAAGTGGTCATCAAGACCGCCCAGCTCGACGACCCGCAGGATGGGCACCCTCTGCTGACCGCCCAGCCGCAACATCGACGTTATGACCGCGATCCCATGTCGGGACAATGGCGGCTCCGCAACCCCTTGGAAGACTCCTGCTGGAGGATGTGGCAGGGTTCTGTGTTGACGTGGGACGGACGTGTGGTGCCGTGCTGCTTTGACAAGGATGCACACCACGTCATGGGCCGTCTTGGCAACAAAAGCATGCGGGACATTTGGCATGGTCCCGCCTACCAGCAATTTCGACAAACCCTGTTCGCCGACCGGGCAGGAATCGACATGTGCACCAACTGCAGCGAAGGCTCGCATGTCTATGCCTGAACCTTCGAATCCATCTGACCGGGATGCGGGCCGATGGCTCTCGGCAAAACGCGTGCGTCGGGTGGTGGGGGTGACGGTGGTCTTGACGGCCCTCTGGGTGCTCTTTACCGCAGAACGCGGTGCCTCCTGGCAAGGGCTGATGGCGGTGGAGTGGAAGGTCCAATGGGTGGCCGTGGCCTTGGGGCTTGTGCTGCTTAGGGACTTGGGCTACATGTGGAGGCTGCGCGTGCTCTCCATGGGGACCTTGACTTGGCCCAAAACCGCGTCGAGCATCGTCCTTTGGGAATTCGCTTCAGCCATGACGCCGTCTGTGGTGGGCGGCAGCGCAGTGGCATCCTTCATCCTCCACCGCAATGGCATGAGGTGGGGCCAAAGTTTGGCCACCGTGATGTCCACCGCCCTCTTGGACGAGCTGTTTTTTGTGCTGGCCGTTCCTGCGGTGGGCCTTTGGGTGGGGTGGGCCGGTTTCTTGCCTGAAATCCAAGGCTGGTGGACGGGTTCAGTGGCCCTCATCTTTGGCGCAGGCTACCTTTTCATGGCGTGTTTGGCCCTTTTTTTGAGCGCCGCGCTGTTTTGGATGCCGCGCACCGTTCGCAGTGGCTTGATGTGGCTGTCTTCTCTTGGCGCGATGCGTCGATGGTCCGTGCAAGGACGTCAATTCGCCGAAGACTTGCTGTTGGCATCCCGGGAACTCCGAGCGATGTCTTGGACGCGTTGGGGCCAAGCTGCCGCCGCCACCGGCATCAGCTGGATGGCACGGTTTGGCACCCTCCATGCACTCTTGATGGCGTTTTTGTCTGCAGAGCTCGCGTGGAACTGGACGGCACATTGGCACATCTGGGCGCGTCAACTCTCCTTGTGGACGGTCATGATGATCAGCCCTACGCCTGGGTCTTCAGGGTTGGCGGAATTCGCCCTTCCCGCCTTTTTGGAGGGCGTATTGCCCTTTGGAATGACCTTGGCGATGTGGACGGCGCTTGTGCTCCTTTGGAGAATGCTCACGGGTCATTTGTACTTGCTGGTGGGCGCTGGCGTACTGCCATTTTGGCTTCGTAGAACAGAACGCCGCTAACTCAATCCCCCTCTCGTAACTTACGGGTCCCATGAGCGACACCAACCCCACCAACTTTGGACGCGGCACCTTGGCAGTGCATGCCGGCGTCGAACCCGATCCGAGCACAGGCGCCATCATGACGCCTGTCTACCTGACCTCCACATACGTCCAAGACGGCGTGGGCAACCACAAAGGCTACGAGTATTCACGCACCCACAACCCCACCCGCTCGGCCCTTGAAAAGGCCTTCGCCGAATTGGAACACGGGGCGCATGGCTTTTCTTTTGCCTCCGGTTTGGCAGCGATGGACACCGTCCTGAAAACCCTGCAGCCCGGTGACGAAGTCATCAGCATCAACGATTTGTACGGCGGAAGCTACCGGTTGTTCACCACGGTGTTCGCCCATTACGGCATCACC
>JBELJW010000063.1:0-10106 GCA_042089975.1 Flavobacteriales bacterium
GTCTTGGTGGGCCCACAATTCGTCGTACCCTTCACCGGCCACCCAGATGTTCATGCCGTCGTCGTCCAACCAAGTCACTCCCCCGGCCCAGTCCGCACGCGCAAGGGCGGGCACTTCCCATTGGCCTTGGTTGGGAAGCCACTGCAATTCCCCTGAATGCCCTTGTCCAAAGCCCAAGGTGGTGCCACCTGCCAGGGCCACCATGAAAACCATGTGGGCTTGGAGGGCATTCCATGCGGGACATTGAAAAGATCTGCGTGGCATCGAGGCGAATGTAATGAAGGGGGACAGGGCCCACATGGAAAAACCACCTTCGTGGGCCAGAAGTTGCCTCGATGGACCTTGGGGCGGACTTAGGACAGCTCGTCGCTCAGCAAGCGCATTTCGATGGAAGGGGCCATTTTTTCATGCAGAATGCGGTAGGCAGCCTCGGCAATGGGGATGTCCACCTTGAATTTTTGGTTCATCCCATGGATGCCCTGGGAACCTGTGTACCCCTCGGCCACCATGTCCATCTCCAACAAGGCCGACTTCACAGTGTACCCTTTGCCCACCATGGTCCCGAGCGTGCGGTTGCGGCTGTGCGGACTGTATGCCGTCACCAGCAAGTCCCCCAAGTAAGGGCTTCCCTTCACGTCCCTGTCGATTTCATGGACCGCCGCCAAAAAACGTTTCATTTCCTGGCTCGCATTGCTGACCAAAACACTGATGAAGTTGTCTCCGTACCCCAGGCCATGGGCAATCCCCGCCGCAATGGCGTACACGTTTTTCAAGACGGCAGCGAGTTCAGCCCCAAAGACGTCGTCGGACGTTTGGACCCGGATGTAGCGGGTCTCCAAAAGCTCAGCGAACTCCTCGGCATGTGCCTCATTGGGGCAAGCCACCGTCAGGTAGCTGAGTTTTTCGCGGGCCACTTCTTCTGCGTGGCAGGGGCCGCAAATCATGCCAATGTTCTCGTAGGGGATGTCAAAGGCCTTGTGCAAGTAGCGTGCAGGAATGCTGTCGTATTCCGCCACCATGCCCTTGACGGCAGAAAACACCACTTTGCTTTCCAGTCCTGTGACGGCACTGTTCTGAAAAACCTCATGCAGGTAAAGGCTGGGAATGGCCACCACCAAAACATCGCAGGCGTCCACCACCTTCTGCATGTCTGTGGTCACGTCAAGCTTGTGCTGTGGAAAGCTGATGCTCTGGATGTAGCGCGGGTTGTGCCCGTACTTCATCAACTCCTCTGCCGTGTCCTCGCTTCGAACCCACCAATGGAGGGTGTCCACGTTTTGGCACAGCATCTTGGCGATGGCGGTTGCCCAACTCCCACTGCCGAGGATCCCGACTTTCATGGCCCAAAGGTAGTCGGTTCCCCACGGAAGGAGAATGCTTGGGAGGCGTCGAGGTGAAGCGTACCTTCGCGCGCGACGACTTTGACGCACTTGAAACCACGAACCATGAGCGAAGACGGATTGAAGAAAATCATCAGCCACGCAAAGGAGTATGGCTTTGTCTTTCCCAGCAGCGAAATCTACGATGGCCTCAGCGCCGCGTACGACTACGGCCAACTCGGCAGCGAGCTGAAGAACAACATCAAGCAGTATTGGTGGACCGCCATGGTGCGCATGAATGAAAACATCGTGGGCATTGACGCCTCCATCTTCATGCACCCGACCACATGGAAGGCCTCGGGACACGTGGATGCATTCAACGATCCATTGATCGACAACAAGGACAGCAAAAAACGCTACCGCGCCGATGTGCTGATCGAGGACCACATCGCCAAGATTGAGGGCAAAATCAACAAGGACATCGCCAAGGCGCTCAAGCGGTTTGGGGACGACTTTGACGAGGCTCAATTTCGCGAGACCAACCCCAACGTCCTGCGTCGCCAGGCGCAGATGGACGACATCCACGGACGCTTCAAGTCGGCCATGGAGGCCGAGGATTTGGCCGCCGTGAAAACCCTCATCGAGGACCTTGGCATCACTTGTCCTGTCAGCGGAACCAAGAACTGGACAGACGTGCGTCAATTCAATTTGATGTTCAAAACTGAGCTCGGAGCCGTCAGTGGCGACTCAGGCGTGGTGTACCTCCGCCCTGAAACCGCCCAAGGCATCTTCGTGAACTACCTCAACGTTCAGAAGAGCGGCCGGATGAAATTGCCCTTTGGCATCGCCCAAATCGGCAAGGCCTTCCGCAATGAAATCATCGCCCGTCAATTCATCTTCCGCATGCGGGAGTTTGAACAGATGGAAATGCAATTCTTCATCAAGCCAGGGACACAGGAGCATTGGTACAACCACTGGAAAGAAGCGCGCATTCAATGGCACCAGGCCTTGAATCTGGGCGAGGGACAGTACCGGTTCCACGACCACGTCAAGCTTGCGCACTACGCCGATGCGGCATGCGACATCGAATACAACTTCCCCATGGGGTTCAAAGAACTCGAAGGCATCCACTCACGGACCGACTTTGACCTGAAGCAGCACGAGGAGTTCAGCGGCAAGAAACTGCGCTACTTTGACCACGAGACCCAAGAAAGCTATGTCCCTTACGTGTTGGAAACGTCCATTGGATTGGACCGCATGTTCTTGGCCGTGATGAGCAGCGCCTACCGGGAGGAAACGCTCGAAGACGACAGCACGCGCACCGTGATGCGCATTCCGTTTGGGCTGGCCCCTGTGAAGGCAGCTGTCCTGCCTTTGATCAAAAAGGATGGGCTCCCAGAAAAGGCCCGGGAAGTGCTCGCCAAGCTTCAGCTGCACCACAATGTCCAGTACGACGAGAAAGACGCCATTGGACGTCGCTACCGTCGCCAAGACGCCATCGGCACGCCACTTTGCATCACCGTGGACCACGACACCCTCGAGGACCACGCCGTGACGGTGCGCAACCGCGACACCATGCAGCAAGAACGCATTGCCATTGCCGACCTCAACGCCCACGTCGATGGGTTGGTGAGCATGGCCTCGCTGTTCCAAGACTGATTTGAACGACCTCCTTTGATCCCCTCCATGACCCTATCCGACCTCCAGATTCAAGGCCAGCGCGCCTTGGTCCGCGTGGACTTCAACGTCCCTCTCGACAGTACTCACCTCATCACGGACGACACCCGCATCCGACGGGCCATTCCCACCATCCAAGCCCTGCTAGATGGAGGCGCTTCCGTGGTGCTCATGAGCCACCTTGGAAGGCCCAAAGGTCCCGATGCAGGACTGTCCCTGAAGCACCTTGTCGGACGCATCTCCGAACTGTTGGGCACAGACGTAGCCTTCGCCTCGGACTGTGTGGGCGATGCCGCCCTCGACGTGACGCAACAACTGAAACCTGGGGAAGTGGCGTTGTTGGAAAACCTGCGCTTTCACCCCGAAGAAAAGGCGGGAGATGAGTTTTTTGCCGGGCAGCTGGCCGAGAACGGCGACGTCTATGTCAACGACGCCTTCGGGACCGCCCACCGCGCGCATGCCTCCACGGCCGTCATCGCCAAGTTCTTCCCAGAGGACAAGGCGTTTGGCCTCCTCATGCACAACGAAATCGAAGCACTCAACAAGGTGCTTGCGACCCCAGCCAAACCTCTGCTGGCCATCATCGGCGGCGCCAAAGTGAGCAGCAAGCTGACCATCCTCGAGAACCTCGTGGACCGGGTGGACCGATTGATCGTGGGCGGCGGCATGGCCTACACCTTTGTCAAGGCCCAGGGAGGTGCCATCGGCACGAGCTTGGTCGAAGACGACATGCTGGACAAGGCCAAGCGAATCCTCGAAAAAGCACAGGCAGCCGGCACCGAACTCTTGTTGCCGCAAGACACGTTGTGCGCAGACGACTTTTCTGCAGAAGCCAACACCGCCATTCACCCCACCCACGCCATCCCTGACGACTGGATGGGCTTGGACATTGGGCCCAAAACACGGACGGCCTTCGTCCAAACCGTGTTGGAAAGCCGCACCATCCTCTGGAATGGACCCATGGGGGTCTTTGAGATGGATGCCTTTGCCGCTGGCACCAACGACGTGGCCGCGGCTTTGGCCAAAGTCACCGCAGACCACGACGCCTTCACGTTGATCGGCGGAGGAGATTCCGTGGCGGCCATCCACAAAGCCGGCCTTGCCAGCGCAGTCAGCTATGTCAGCACCGGAGGGGGCGCGATGCTCGAAGTTTTGGAAGGCAAGGTCCTGCCAGGCATTGCCGCCATCCAGGACTGACAGCAAGCCAACAGGCCGGCTTCAAGACGTCTTCAGGCCGTCAGGATGTCCTTCATGACAAACATGCTCTGCACCTGTGCAATGTTAGGCATCGCTGCCAAACGCTGGGTGATGAACCGATGGTAGGCATCCATGTTGGCCACCTCCACCTCCACCAAGTAGTCAAAGGTTCCGGCCAAATGATGGCAGGACCGCACCTCCCTGTGGCGTCCGATTTCGCTCTCAAACTCCTCCAACAGCTCCCGTTCATGGAGCTTCAATGAGACGTTGCAATAAGCGCGAATCTCCATGCCAAGCTTTTTGCGATTGAGCCGCACAGTATAGCCCTCAATCACGCCCTGGTCCTCCAACCGTTTGACACGTGTGAAAACGGCACTGCGGCTGAGCCCTGTCAACTCGCTCAAATCCTGCATGCTGGAGCGACCATCAAACTTCAAATGCTCCAAAATCGCGCGGTCCACTGCATCCATCGTTCACTTGTGTTGATTCGTTTCGAAGTTCACACCTCTTATCGAACAAATGTATTCTTTTTTATTTATTTTTCTTTATTTGTTTTGTGTAACGTCGTTCAATGGAACAAATCATTGATTTTTGATCCATGAAGAAACGCTTGGAAACCCGCGCAATGTTCGCAGGATACCGGCCTCAAGACGCCGACATGGCGGTGAAGCCACCGATGCACCCCGCCTCCACCTTTGTGTTCCCGGATGCGAGAACAGGGGCTGCCCACATGGAAACAGCTTATGGGGTCGAAGGCGCAGAAACCCCACCGGACGGCTTCATCTACAGCAGGTTGGGCAACCCGACGCTGCGCATGGCTGAAGCGCGACTTGCCGCATGGGACGACAGCGAAGACGCGGCGCTTTTTGCCAGTGGCATGGCGGCCATCAGCACCACTCTACTGGCCTGGTCAGGCGCAGACCGCCCCGTATGGTTTGTGGGCCCGCTTTACGGGGGATCTCATCACTTTCTCGAAGACGTGTTGCCAGACATGGGCCGCGACGTGCGTGAAATCGAAAGCCTCGAAGGCCTCGACCATGCCTTGCATGCCGCAGAAGGCAAGTTGCCCGGCATCATCTACCTGGAGACACCTGCCAACCCCACCATGCAACTGCAGCGCATCCGCACTGCAGCGGAGTGGGCTGCCACACACAGCACATCCGATCACCGCATCCTCGTGATGGTCGACAACACCTACCTCGGGCCTGTGCTTCAGCGTCCCCTGGAAGAAGGAGCGGACGTCGTGTTGTACTCGGCCACCAAGTACCTCGGCGGTCACAGCGACCTCATTGCAGGAGGGGCTTCAGGCAGTGCAGAAGCCATGGGGAAGGTGAAGGAGTTTCGTACGTTTTTGGGCGGCATGCTCGATCCACATTCGGCCTGGATGCTGGCGCGCTCCATGGAAACCCTTCACGTCCGCGTCGAGCGTCAACAAGAGAATGCAGGCCACCTGCTCGCCCACTTGCGTGAGCTCTGCGGTCCTGAAGCCATCAGGTCGGCGTGGAAGGAGGATTTGACCACCATGGGGGAAGACATTTCCATTGCAGAACAGCAACAGCGTGGTGGGGGGTCCATGATTGGGTTGACCGTCCCGGGAGGCCGTGAAGGCGCCTTTGCCTTCCTCGATGCCTTGACCGTGTTCAAGTTGGCCGTGAGCTTGGGATCGACAGAGAGCTTGGCGGAACATCCCGCCAGCATGACGCACGCAGGCGTGCCTGCAGAGGCCAAGGTCAGAATGGGCATCACCGAAGGGTTTGTCAGGCTTTCCGTGGGCTTGGAGCATCCCGAAGATTTGAAAGAGGACGTCGCGCACGCTTGGAAAGTCGCCTGCGAAGTGGCGAACTTGCCCGTGTGAAGACCATTCAATGGATCCGATGGACCCTGGCATGCCTTGGCATGTGGGGTTCGGTGCATGCCCAAGACAGGGTGCATTTGTTTCCCGACGACCAGTTGGTCTTTCGCGACATGCTGGCCCATGTCGAACACAACGTGGTGCGCTTGGGGCCCTCTTGGTCAGGTGAAGTCGCCTACACCTTGCACGCCGACAACATGTGGGAGGAGACCCACCTTCACTTGGGCTACAGCACCAGCGCCTTGGACATTGCCTACACTGTGCGTGAAGGCAAGCTTTGCATGAGGGATTCCCGTTTTTCAGACGGGATCTTGTACACCTACCACGAAGGCTCCATCTTCATTGGCGACTCCACGTTTCCATTGGATGTCGCCTACACGCTCCGTGAAGAGGTGCCAGCCTTCCCTTCTCCATCAGGTGCCCCCGTTTGGGGGATCTACAAAGAGGACAGCCGGTCATGGACCGACCGGGTAGCGGTGATGGAAGGCCTCGCAAGCCCGGCCCAAATCTTTGGATTGCTCGCTGCTGCAGGGCTGCTCTGACAGTTGCCATCCCTAACATGATGGTAACAGGCGCCTATGAACAAGTGTGGACATAATTTTGTATTTTTAGTTGCCTTCACGGCACATGACCATGCATTTTCACAAGGACACTCCACATCAGCGGCACCGCCGAACCCTCCTGCGGGTGGCTTCATTGTGCGCCTTTTGGGGCGTGGCATTGTCTCATGGGACGGGGGTTCAAGCCCAAAACATGGTCCGCGATTGGAACGAGGTGTTGTTGGAGTCCATCCGCGCCGATTTGGCACGTCCTACAGTCCATGCAAGGAACTTGCACCATTGGTCGTTGGCCTGCTACGATGCGTGGGCGGCCTACGACAGCACGGCAGCCCCCTTTCTTGTGAACGTCAACCTGCCGGCGATTGAAGACCCCGTGGCGAGGCGTTTGGCCCAAGAAGAAGCCATCAACTACGCCTCCTACCGGCTTTTGTGGAACCGCTTCTCAGGAAGTCCCGGAGGCAATGCGACCTTGATGTCCATCTTCCAACAATTCGCGTTGGAGGGAGGCGTGAACAGCATGCAGAGCACCGACTACCTCGTGGATGGACCGGCAGCCCTTGGCAACTACATCGCGCAACAAGTCTTGGCCTATGGTTACGCCGACGGGAGCAACGAGAGCAACGGTTACGCCAACCAACACTACACGCCCTCCAACCCGGACATGTTCATTGAGACCGTGCCAGGCAATCCCTTCTTGGCGCAGCCCAACCGATGGCAGAGCATCAACCTCAGCACTTTCATTGGCCAAAGTGGGGTGCCAGAATCGGAAACCCCTCCGTTCCTAAGCCCCGAATGGGGACAGGTGACGCCGTTTGGGTTGCCGGACAGTGCGCGCACCGTGTACATGAGCGACGACGGCCATCCCTACCCTGTTTGGCTGGACCAAGGTGAACCACCGCTCCTGTCCTTGAACTATGCCCAAGGCATCGAAGACGCCTACACATGGGGACATGCCATGGTGTTGCGCTGGTCGGAGCATTTGGACCCCACCGACGGCGTCACGCTGGACATCAGCCCGTCTTCTGTGGGCAATGTCGACCCCTCGCTTTTGAACCTCGGTTACTCGGAGTACGACCAGTTTTACGACTGGGAGCATGGGGGAGACCCCAGCCAAGGCCATGCCCTCAACCCGGCCACAGGAGCGGCCTATGAGGAACAACTGGTGCCGCGCGGAGACTACACCCGTGTGTTGGCGGAGTTTTGGGCCGATGGCCCCGATTCAGAAACGCCTCCGGGACACTGGTTCAGCATCGCCAATGGGGTGATGGACCACCCAGATTTTGAGGCCAAATGGCGTGGCGAAGGCCCCGACATGGACCCCTTTGATTGGGCGGTGTGTGCCTACTTCACACTTGGCGGGGCGATGCACGATGCCGCCATCGCCGCATGGAGCCACAAAGGCTGGTACGACTACATCCGACCCGTGTCCGCTTTGAGGTGGATGCAAGGCCGAGGACAGTGCACCGACCCCAATTTGCCCAATTTTGATGCCACGGGCCTTCCCCTGGTCCCTGGGTTTTGTGAGATGGTCACGCCGGGCGACCTCGACTTTCCGAGCTCCGCTGATGTGGACAAACTCAAGGTCCGCGCCTGGAAGGGACCCGAGTACATCGACAACCCAGCCACCGACGAAGCTGGTGTGGATTGGATCCTTGCAGAACAATGGTGGCCCTACCAACGGCCTTCCTTTGTGACCCCCCCCTTTGCCGGGTACGTCAGCGGACACTCCACCTTCTCGCGGGCCGCAGCAGAGGTGATGACCGCCATCACCGGGGATGCCTTTTTCCCTGGTGGCCTTGGCGAGTTTGTGGCGCCCGCGGACGATTTCCTCGTGTTTGAAGAAGGACCCTCACAAGACATCGTGTTGCAGTGGGCGACCTACCGAGATGCCTCAGACCAGTGCAGTTTGTCCCGCATTTGGGGCGGCATCCACCCGCCGTGCGACGACCTTCCCGGACGCCGCATTGGACTGGAGGTGGCCGAGCACGCGTTGAACCTGGCCTTCGACTTGATCGAGGCCCATGCGGTTTGTGCGGCTGATTTGAACGGCGACGGCACCCGCGGCATCCACGACATGTTGATTTTGCTGGCCAGCTACGACTCCATCCCAGTTTTGGGCGTGGAAGACTTGGACGACGACGGGTTTGTCGGGGTCAACGACGTGCTGGAATTCCTGCTCTACTTCGGGACGGCGTGCGACTGAAGCACCTAAACTGGGCTTCCTAACGAATCAACTCAAGCCTCTTCGAGACGGAAGGTGTACCCCTCCATGATCTCGTTCACGAGCAGTTTGGTGCATGCATCATTCACCAAGCCTTCTGCCACCTCGCGGCTGTCCGCCTCCACCTCCAAGGTCACGTGCTTTCCGATGCGCACATTGCCCACAGTCGGCAAACCGATGTTGGGCAAGTTGTTGCTGACGGCCTTTCCCTGAGGGTCCAACAATGCGGGAAGAGGCATGATCTCGATGGCGGCGCGGAATTTCATGTGCAGAGGTGCGTGGGTGGATGAATGTCAATCGGTGGTGGGCTGTGGCGTGGTGGCCATGGCCAATGCGAGGTACAAAAGTAAACACAGGGGCACAGCAATGAACGCGCTTTGGCAAGCAAACCAGGACCCAATGCCCACGCCCAAAATCACAGGGACCATGATCCCTCGCATTTGGTCCACACGCGTGCTCTCGCCCCACCCTTTCAACCCCCACATCCTCCTGCGGCTCACCATGGCCAAGGGCACCACCACAAGGCCCACCCAAGCCAACGAAGTGGCCCAAAGCACCTCCGGACCCCCCTGCAACTCTCCCCAAGCCAGCATCACCCCCATCCAAAAGATTCCTGCCGCAGGTGCCGGCAACCCTTCAAAAAACGGCCCTCCTTCCCCTTCTCCTGCCGCCACATTGAACCGTGCCAAACGGTAGGCCGCGGCTGCCGCCACACCCAAGCACGCCAGCACCTCCCAAGTCATCGCCGCCCCACCATCGTCCTGGAACAGGCGCATCGCCACCATCGCTGGCGCCACGCCTCCCGTGACCACATCTGCCAAGCTGTCCAATTGCACACCCATGGGCCCTGCAACCCCGAGCTTCCGCGCCGCCCATCCATCCAGCACGTCGCAGAACATGGCCAACGCCCAAACGGCCGCCACAGCTAGCGTGCCGTGCCACGCATTGCCGTCCTGCACCAATGCCTCGCCCAAAAACGATCCCGATGACACTGCCCAGCACACCACCACCCCTCCCAGCAAATTGCCAAGGGTCAATGCATTGGGGACCCATTTCCACGTGTTCATGTCACAAATCTAACCCATCCCCTCAGGCCTTCACTCCTCGCTTTATACGCGTCTTTCCTGAATTTATCCCCCAAAAACGAAACCTTATTGAACCCGCTTGCGTATCTTCGCAAGCCCACCGTGGTTCGCCACATTGAAAAGGGTCCGATGGCCGAGTGGCTAGGCTCAGCTCTGCAAAAGCTGCTACAGCGGTTCGAATCCGCTTCGGACCTC
>JBELJW010000064.1:0-9976 GCA_042089975.1 Flavobacteriales bacterium
GGCTGTGGGCATGTGCAAGGACGGAAGGTGGTGCGAAAGCTCCCCCAACAGCACATGCAGCCGAGCGTTCCGCTCCACAGCAATGCCCAAAAGTGCCGGCAATTGATGCACCCCAATCAACAACGCGGCCGCGGTGGTGAAGCCGCTGATGACCGGCCGTGAAAGAAAGTGGATGAGGAACCCCATTTTGAGTCGTCCCATCGTCCACTGGATGCCGCCCACCATCAAGGCGAGCAAAAGTGCCCATTGGATGTAGGCATCGCTCCCCACAGCGGCCAATCCCGACAGGCCTGCAGCCACCAAAAGGCTGTCCATCGCCACAGGCCCTACGGCAAGTGACCGGGAGCTTCCAAGAAAACCATACACCAGGGGAGGGACGAGTGCTGCATAGAGACCGTACACCACGGGCAGACCTGCAATGGTGGCATACGCCATGGCTTGCGGTACCAGAAGCACCCCCACAGTGCAACCTGCACGCCAATCTCCCTTCCAGTCGGAGCGAGAATACGCTGCAAACCACCGGAGGAATGGCAAGAAATTGGATGGAGCAGAGGCGCGTCGCAAGGACATGGTGCAAAGATACTCCCGCGAGGTTGGGTGGGGTTTTGGCGGTGGCTCGCGTTGGGACAAAAAAAAAGCGTGAGGAAAACCTCGCGCTTTTCGTGCCCAGAGTGGGACTCGAACCCACACGCCCTAACGGACACATGGCCCTCAACCATGCCTGTCTACCAATTTCAGCACCTGGGCGGTGCATGACGCTTGAGCGCCGTTGTGACCCGGCTGGGACTCGAACCCAGGACCCTCTCATTAAAAGTGAGATGCTCTAACCAGCTGAGCTACCAGGTCTTTCCTTCTTTAAGGGGGGCAAAGATAGTCAGATTTCCTGGCGAACAAACTTGTTCAGACATTTTGTAAGAAGCGTCCTGCAACTGCTCCCCAACTGTTTGGGTTATCTTTGACACTGGACCTGCGGGGTCGCGAGAAACGAAACAAACATCCAACGACAAACTTCGACAAAATGAAATGCTTTTATGGTGTGATGCTTTGGTTGGCGGGCCTTTCTGCCGTTTTAGGGCAATCGAGCTTGAGTGCAGACGGCATCCAAGACGTCATGGCCTTCTATGGCAAATCAGAGGCGGAAGTTTTGTCGTCCGAAGTTTGGAGCGCGGAAGCATTTTTGGTTTCGGATGCGGTCCGGGTTCTCAAAAATCCAGGCAAGCCTGTCGCTGAATGGCAAGAACTCCCAGGGAGTTCTGAGGCCTCCTTGGCCCAGAGGATTTTGGCTTCTGATTTCAGGCCCATTCCAGGGGAATTCATATGGCTGCAAACCGTCGAAGGTTGGTATGTCGTGGTTCCTTCCAAGGAGCGGTTTGACATCGCTTTGAACCGCAAGAAAAACATCCAAAAATGAAATCTGTCATTCGCACTCTTGCCATCCTGGGCATGGGGTTTGGTCTTTTGGCCACCCCGGGTGAGGTTTTTGCGCAAGTCCTTATCAGCGATGGATATGCCGAAGCTTGTTCGGGGGTTTTGTACGATTCCAGTGGGGAGGGAGGTGCCGGCTTTGGTCCGGCGGAGGATTTTACATTGACCCTTTGTCCCGAGGATGGATCCAGTGTTTTCCTCGAGTGGATCAACTTCGACCTTGACGCCGCCTCGTTCATGACGATTCATGACGGAGACAGCCAAGCGGCACCTGTTTTGGCTTTCAGTGGCACGGGAAGTTTTTTGGGCGACGTTCACCTTGCCTCAGAAAACAATGCATCAGGTTGCCTGACCCTCAAGTTCATTTCAAGCGCGAACCTCGATGCAGGTGGTATTTTCGGCGCAGTCATTGGTTGCGGCCAGCCTTGCACACCGCCAGTGCCCGTCGTGAATGCTTCCAACCCAGGCCCGCTGTATGTGTGCCCAGGCGAAGAGGTGGACTTCAGCGGTTTTGGATCCATCTCTTCTGGGCCAGAGATCACCACTTACAAGTGGGATTTTGATGCAGACGGAACATTCGATTTCGAGAGTGAGAGTCCCAACGCGTCCCACGTTTTTGACACCCCTGGCATCGAATTGGTGCAACTTTCGTTGGTGGATGAGATTGGTTGCGAGAGCATCCAGCCCACCAATTACTTCGTGTACATCAGCACAGAGCCCAACTGGAATACGAGCGTGGTCCCTTCGGCATGCACAGGAGAGGAGGTGGAATTGAGCTTGGACATCGAAGGGGTTTCTTTCACCCTTGAGCCGGGCAATGATTTTGGAGAAGCGGTCACCCTTCCCGACAATGTGGGGGAGTGTTTCGCAAGCGAAATCAATGTCAATTCTTTTCTACCAGGCGCAGTATTGCTCGACGCAGGGGATGGGATTGAGAATTTCATGGTCAACATGGAACATTCATTCTTGGGAGATTTGGACGTCACGTTCATTTGCCCCAATGGTCAGGAAATGTTGGTGAGTTCTTACCCTGGACCTGGTACATCGCTCGGGGTGCCCATTATTGGGGACACGCCGCCGGAGCCTGGTTCAGGATACGATTACTTCTGGAGTGCAGACGCGACGAATGCCACGTGGGCAGACTCCCCGGGAGAAGGCGGTACTTTGCCCTCTGGTACCTATGCTTCGGAGTCTTCATGGGGAACCTTGGATGGATGCCCCTTGAATGGGGTTTGGCAATTGGAGATTTGCGATTTCTGGGCCGCAGACAATGGGTTTGTGTTTGAATGGGGCATCGACTTTGCGGACACCTTGTATCCAGTTTCGCAATCGTTCACGCCGCAATTTGGCTTGTTGTGCGACAGCACATCATGGGCACCATCTGGAGGCGACGACGTGCTTTTGGACGGCATTTGGAACTGTCCGGAACTCACGGTGACCAACATGGACCCGGGCGTCGAAACCTACACGGCGACGGCCATGAACAACTTTGGGTGCGAGTACTCTTTGTCTTTCGACGTGGATTACGTGTCATTTTCGCCTGTGATTGAGGCGACTCCAGAGGTATACTGTGGCGGGAACCCTGTGGAGTTGGAGGTCAATTTGAATTCTGACTCCAACGACAACATCACTTACACTTGGGGCCCCGAGGAGTTTTTGTCAGACACCTTGGGAAAATCTGTGACGGCTTTTGGCATGACTGGCCCAGAGACCTTCAGTCTTGTTGTGTCACAGTCCTTTGGGGGCTCTGAAGACTTGGTTTGTGAGGCGCTGGCAACCATCACCATTGGCACTTGCGAAATCATCATTCCCAATGTGATCAGCCCTTATCTGTCGGACGGCAGAAACGACATGTTCCGGATCCAAGGAATTGAATCCTACGACGATGTGGAGCTGGTCATCATGAACCGCTGGGGCACCACCGTGTATGAAAACGACAATTTCGGGGCAGGAGCCTTCTGGAATGCTGCCGGCGATGGAGCTTCCTCGGGGGTGTATTACTATGTGTTGACCATTCCTGTGGAGAACGGCCCTTTGGTGGTCACGAGTGCTGAAGGAGAGGCTGTGAAATACGAGGGAGAAGGTCCATTCGTGTTTGAGGGCATTTTCCACGTCGTGGATTGATCTCTTCTTTTGGGATGAACAATGCCTTGGATGTCCTGACCTCTTGGACGGAGGCGCTGCTGGCTGAAAGAACGGAAGAACGCTCCAAGTTGGCATCGTCCCTGGCGGAGTCATCCCTCAAACAAAGACGTGCCGAGGGCATGTCATGGTCACCGGTGGAAGTGGCCGATGCCTCCTTTGCTTTTGGAGGTGCCAAGTGGAATGTCATTTGTGGAGAAGGGGGAGGGATTCCTGGGGCATTCCGTGCGGGCAGTGCGGTGTTGTTGACCCCAGTTGGAGACGATGAAGCGGTCAAGGATTTTGGACGGTGGCCTGCGCGGGTGAGGAGCATCCGGGGCCTTCAAATGGAGTTGATTTTGGAAGGGGAAGGTCCTGAGGGGGTGGCCATCCAGCATGTGCGTTGGACCGTGGATGCCCGAGCGGATGAACGCAGTTACCAGGCCATGGCACATGCTTTGAGCCATTGGGTCAACGTCGAGGATCCAGAACGCATTCAATGGCGGGACCAATGGCTGGGAATGGCTTCCTCCTGGTCCGTTCCCTCCGAGGAGGATGCCATCTCGGCATCCTTTCCAGCCCTCAATATGCAGCAAGAAGAGGCTGCCCAAAACATTCTGTCCCGTCCCAAAGTGTCCTTGATTCATGGCCCACCTGGAACAGGCAAGACCCGAACATTGGTGTCGGCCATCGCGGCCCTTGCAAAAGCTGGAGACAAAGTGTTGGCCAGTGGGCCTTCCAACATGTCGGTCGATGTGTTGGTTGAAAGGCTGACGGAGCATGGCCTAAACGTTGTCCGTGTGGGGCATCCCATGCGTGTTCAGCCAGAAGTGCTGAGCCGCACCTTGGATGCTCGGGTCCAAGACCAATCGGAATTCAGTCGGGTGGTGAAAACCAGAAAAGAAGCCGATCAGAAACGACGAGATGCGGACAAATTTGTCCGAAATTTTGGGCCAGAGCAAAGAGAGGCGCGGCGAAGGGCCCGTGCAGAAGCGCGCGCCCTTAGGAAGGAAGCAGAAGAGTTGGAAGGATATTTGGCCGACCGGGTCTTGCGCGAGGCTGACGTGGTTTGTGCCACCCTTGTGGGCTGCGACGACCGACGTCTACGTGGGTTGAATTTTGACGTGGCTGTAGTGGACGAAGCGGCGCAGGCCTTGCCGCCGGCCACCTTGATTCCCATGAGAAGAGCGCAGCGGGTGGTCCTTTGCGGGGACCCATTTCAGTTGCCACCCGTTGTCAAAAGCAGGGGAGGATCTCCCTTGGCCACCACCATGCTGGAACGTTTGATGAAGGACGTGCCACAGCATGCCTGCATGTTGGAAGTCCAACACAGGATGCATCCTGCGGTCATGGCGGCAGGCAATGCACACTTTTACAACGGCCGATTGAAAGCACATCCCTCCGTCGTGGAGGCCAACTTGGAAGGAATTCCCCCCATGCTTTGGGTGGACACTTCAGGTTGTGGATTTGAAGAGAAGCGTTCCGAACAAGGAGGGAGTGTGTCGAACGAAGATGAAGCCCGTTTCGTGTTGGACCGCGCCAAGGATTGGCTGGGACTTCATCCCCAAATGACGCTTGGGGTGGTGGCTCCATATGCTGCCCAGGTCGAATGCTTGAGGGACCTGTGGCAGGAGCGGGTCAGAGATGGAGAACTTCCTTCGGCCGCCCGCGTCACGATCCATACCGTGGATGGCTTTCAAGGACAAGAGCGCGATGGCATGTTGGTTTCATTGACGCGAAGCAACGAACGCGGGGAGGTGGGCTTTTTGAGTGAAAGCCGGCGCATTCATGTGGCCCAGACCCGGGCCAAACATGCATGCATGCTCGTTGGAGACAGTGCCACACTCAGCCAAGATCCTTATTTGAGTTGGTTGGTGGAATTCGCCCAATCACAAGGCGCGTACGACAGTGCCTGGAGTTGGATGGTGTGAGCCTTTGACTTAGGCAGGCACTTCCTGTGCGAGGTCCTCTGTTTTGGGCTGCTCCTGGCCGTCCACGACCTTCCACTCGTCTTGAGGGAAGACCTCGACAATTTTTTGATAGGCAATGGAGGGAATCACATAGCCCACGCTGAGTTGATTCATGTGGACGGAGACCTTTTCGAAGGCATCCTTGACATCCATTGCACTGAGCAAAATGTGCTGGTTGCTCTCCTTCTCCGTCCCTTTGTCGGCGTCAAAGGTGGTCATGGCCACTTTGACCCTGAACCACTTGTCGCATTCAGGGTAGCGGATGACCTCGATGAGGTTGGTCTTGGTCAATTGCGTGATTTCAAAGGGCCGGATGCCCTCGTACTCACAAATTTGAGTCATCCTCGTTTCTGCCTCTGTGTAGGTGTAGGCATCCAACACGTATTGCTCGAGCTTCTTGACTTCTGCTCCTTCGCTGTCCAAGGAGCGCGAGCTGACCTTGCAATTGAACCAATGTTTGACCATGGCGCGAATCTACATGGGGCGTGCAGGGATGTTCACCATTGCGATGTGGAAATTGCCCACACCTCATGCACATCTTGCGTGGCGTGACGCATTAGCTTCGGGCCATGAAATTGCCGGAGGACACCTACATGCACAAAGGACAGCGCCGCAAGCTTCTCGAAGAGCTGCGTCAGATGGGCATTCGAAGTGAACGCGTCCTCGAAGCCATGGATGCCGTGCCGCGCCATTTCTTTCTCGATTCTGCGTTTTCTCAGTTTGCGTACAGCAACAAGGCCTTTCCCATTGCGGCAGGCCAAACGATCAGCCAGCCTCACACTGTTGCCAAACAAAGTGAGTTGCTTCAGCTTGCTCCAGGGGCGTCGGTGCTTGAAATTGGCACTGGAAGCGGCTACCAATGCGCTGTGCTCTGTGCGTTGGGATTCAAAGTGCACAGCATCGAACGCCAAAAGGCCCTTTTTGACGCCACAGCTCCATTGCTCAAGGCGATGGGCATGAAACCGTCCTTGTACTACGGCGATGGCTACAAAGGCAAGCCTGTCTTTGCCCCCTTTGATGGAATCATCATCACTTGCGGTGCGCCGGATGTACCGCAGGCTTTGCTTGGCCAATTGAAAGTCGGAGGGCGCATGGTCATCCCCGTCGGTTCTGGAGAGACCCAGCGGATGTGGACCATCGACCGCATTTCAGAAAAGGAGTTTGCCAAAAAGGACCACGGCGACGCGGCGTTCGTGCCGATGCTTGCGGCGCGCGCACGCGACTGACCTCAATTCACAGAACCGCGTCCATAGGCCCCAATCCTTCCCGAAGGACCTTGATCTCAGCCCCGGTGCAGTCCAGCACCGTACTTGCCTCGAGTTCCCCCATGCCGCCATCCACCACGAGGTCCACGGCGTGCCCCCAGCGTTCCAGAATCAGTTCGGGGTCGGTGGTGTACTCCAAGACCTCGTCTTCATCGTGCACGCTGCTCACCACCAAGGGCGATCCCAGTTCTTTCAAAATGGCCAAGGCCACGGGGTGGTCTGGGACCCGGATGCCGATGGTCTTTTTGCCACTTCTGTACAATTTGGGCACCTCGCCACTGGCGGGAAGAACGAAGGTGTAGGGCCCGGGAAGCACCCGCTTCATCATTTTGAACAAAGGGTTGCTCAGGTGCTGCGCGTACTGGCTCAAGTCGCTCAAGTCGGCACAAAGCAAAGAAAAGTGCGCCTTGTCGGGCTTCAGTCCCTTCAGCCGAGCAATGCGGTCGAATCCCTTTGCATTCCCCAATTTGGAAGCAAAACTGTAGACCGTGTCAGTCGGGCAGACCACGATGCCATTTCGATCCAATGACTGGACGACTTGCTGCAGCTTCCTGACATCGGGATTGTGGTCGTGAAGCTTGACAAGGGAGGACATGGAATGGGAGGGGGTCAGCCGTTTGACTTGGCGTGGTCGGCCAAGAATTTCGCCAGGCCAATGTCGGTCAAGGGATGCTTCATCAGCCCCTCGATCGCGCTCAGGGGACCGGTCATCACGTCGGCACCGAGCTGGGCACATTCAATGACGTGCATGGGGCCCCTGACACTGGCTGCGAGAATCTCTGTGCCAAAATCGTAATTGTCGAAGATGTTCCGGATGGACTCAATCAGGTCCATTCCATCGGAGCTGATGTCGTCCAAGCGTCCGATGAACGGACTCACGTAAGATGCACCCGCTTTGGCAGCGACCAAGGCTTGGCCAGCGCTGAAAATGAGGGTGCAGTTGGTGCGAATGCCGTTTTCTGTGAAGTGGCTGATGGCCTTGATGCCTTCTTTGATCATGGGGACCTTCACCACGATGTTTTCGTGCAGCGCTGCCAACGCCTTGCCCTCGCGGACCATGCCTTCAAAATCCGTGGAGATGACCTCTGCACTGACGTCTCCATCGACAATGTCACAAATGGCCTTGTAGTGGGCTTGCACAGCAGCCTCACCAGCGATGCCTTCTTTCGCCATCAAGGAGGGGTTGGTGGTCACTCCGTCCAAGATGCCAAGCGATTGGGCTTCGCGAATTTGATCGAGATTGGCGGTGTCAATGAAGAACTTCATGGGGATTGGTTTGCGCGTTTGTTGGGGCAAAAGTAGTGGGCACAGAGATGGAGATGTGCTGGCAAAGCACTGGATTTCTGAACGAATGCAGCCCTGGGATGTGGAGAGATTGCAAAGGACCTGTCGTACCTTGATTCCATGACGTCGAAAGAGCTGGCACAAATCCGCGAACGGGCGCTTCAAAAGCAAACCTCCTTGAAGGAGCGCATTGCGGAATACCGGGAGCTCACCCGCCCCATTCCGCCCAGCGAGGCCATTGGCAGGGTGAGCAGGATGGATGCCATCAACAACCGCAGCGTGAACGAGGCTGCCCTCCGTCAGTTGGAAAAGGAGGCCAAAGGCTTGGCCGCCGCAATGGACCGCATGCTTGAGGCCAAGTATGGAAAATGCAGGAGGTGCGGCGAGGACATCCCCGTCGGACGTTTGATGCTGATGCCGGGAGCCATTCATTGCGTTCGTTGCTCTTGACCCACGTACCTTCGCGTGGTATGCCACGTGGAACACAAACCCAGAGGTTGCTTTCAGTTGTTGCCTTCCTTTCGTTGGTGGCAGCAGGGATGTGTGGTTGCGATGTGTCGCGATGGGATCCGGGGGCGCCAGAGGTGATTGAAGTCTCCAGTTATGACCTTGTCACCGATGCCGCCCAGGGATCGGCTTCCCATCGGGTGGAGGAAGTATGGGTCTACAGCACCACAGATGTTCTGGGGGTGTACCCGCTGCCCGCCAAGGTGGCCTTGCCTTCTGGACCTCCCCAAACTCTGACCCTCGTTCCTGGCATTCGCGCCAACGGTGTTGCAGCATCGCGACGCCCCTACCCATTTTACGAAGTGAATGAAGTCACGGTGGATGGCGACCCAAGCACAGCCGAGGTTCATGAGTTTGGGGGTGGCTACGTGGACAATGGGGTGCTGGCCACCAAGGTGATTTTGGCTGAAGATTTTGAGTCGGCCAATCGTTTTGTGGCCGGTTCCAACAGCAATGCGCAGGTGATCCGAATCACGCAGCCCAATCAAGTGTTCGAAGGAGGGGGGAGCGGCTACATCCGTTTGGACAGCACCCAAACGCAGCTCAGTGCAGCGACGAATGAACAACTGTACAATTTGCCCCGTGACCGCCCGGTTTACCTGGAGTTCAATTACAAGTGTGATGTGTCATTTTTGGTGGGGCTCGACGTTCTTGGGGGAAGCCAAGCGGGCCGTCTTGTCATTTTGGGGTTGAACCCAACCTGTGAGGCGGACGGCGAATGCCTTTGGAAGAAGATGTATTTGGATCTGTTTCCCGTGCTTTCAAGCATGCCAGATGCACAAGCGTTTGAAATTTCATTGAACGCAAGCATCCTCGCCGACGGCAGCGAAGGAAACATTTGGATTGACAATTTCAAATTTGTCCATTTTGCCGATTGACGTGTCTTCGGCCGTTGCTCCATGGAAAGGCTGGTGGTGGCGCTATGCCTTCTCCGACGCCATGGCCTCCGCCTTGGCCTGGTCGGTGTTGTTTGCGTTTCGGAAAGGTGTGGTGGAGCCGCGCCGGTTTGGGGTGGAAGTGGACATGTCCCCCGATGCAAATTTTTGGGCTGCCCTGTGCCTTGTGCCTATGTTTTGGTGGGTGCTTCACGCGTCCATGGGGATGTACAGTGACATCCGAAGGCGTCACCGTGGTTTGGAAATTCAACAAGTGTTCCAGGGTTCTGCCGTGGGGGGCGTGTTGCTTTTTTTCGCCCTCCTTTTGGACGATGTCACAAGCACCCACGTGGACCATTATGCATCTCTGGCCGTGTGGTTGGGGACGCATGTGACCCTCGTGTTGTGGGCGAGGTACCAGTGGACGGCAAGGGTTGTGCATCGCGTACAGTCGGGGGCTTGGGCCTTCGACACCATTCTGCTTGGAGACGCGGAGGCCAATCAGCGTTTCCTGATGGACTTGGACAAA
>JBELJW010000065.1:0-9932 GCA_042089975.1 Flavobacteriales bacterium
ACCGCTGATGTCCGACGATCCTACAACATCCGCCAAGGACTAAACAACTTCTTGGACAGTCCTTTGACCAACGATGCCACGGTGGAAGACGTCCAGACATTCAATGCCCAGGGCAATCAAAACGTGCGATGGTTGGCACAAACCGATGTGGAGCGGACCTGGCGAGAAAAAGGGAAATTCGAGGCAGGATTGAAAACCACTTGGAACCGAGACCAATCGGATTTCCAGTACACGGAATCGGACAGCAGTATGCTGACCCAAGGCATCTATGTGCCTTGGGGACTTGACACGGTGGACTACACGTTCCTCTACGACGAACACATCCATGCGGGGTATGTGACAGCTGGCCAAACCTTTGGCCTCCTGGGGGTTCAATTGGGCCTTCGTGCCGAACAGGCCTTCACCTCTGCCAGCCTTGAAGGCGCAGGATCGCAATCGGCAGTCCCTTTTGAAAACAACTACTTCAGCCTCTATCCCTCTGCCAATTTCTTTTTGGAAACAGATGGAGAAAACACCTTCAGTTTGAGTTACAGTCGCAGGGTCAATCGACCGCGGGGACGGGAGTTGAATCCATACTTGGACATGTCAGACCCGCGGAACTTTCGATCTGGCAACCCCTTCTTGCTGCCTGAATACACCAACAGTTACGAACTCGCCCATCAATGGAAGCGGCAGAGAACGAGTTGGACCACCGCGTTGTTTTTCAAGGACACACGTGACGTGATCAGACGCTTTACCCAAGCGGATACGACCAATGGGGTCCTGCTGTCAACGTTTCAAAACTTGGGCCGCCAGCACAACGAAGGATTGGAAGTTTCTTGGATGACCGCCATAGGCAAAACAGGTCGACTCAATTGGACGACGAGTGCCTATCGGATCGTCAACGACGGCAGCGAATTGGACTCCCCATTCAGCATTGCTGGCTTCAGTTGGAACAGCCGCCTTTTTGCCTCTTGGGCATGGGGAAAGGCTTGGAAATGCCAGGCCAACAGCTTTGTGCGAGGTGCTTCGGTCACGCCGCAAGGCCGGTTCAATGGATTTGCCACCCTCAACTTGGCGGTCAGCAGGGACCTGCCCAACGACAACTGGCAGCTCACGGTTCAAGCCAAAGACATTTTCAACACCCGGCGCTGGTCGTACACCACAGAAACCACGGCCTTCACCCAAGACGTGTGGCGCCAAAGAGAGAGCCGAAACATTTACGTGACACTGCAATACAAATTTGGAAAGCTCGACGAGCGAGGAGGCAGAAGCGGAAGAGGCGGTTCAGGTGGGGAGGACTTCATGATGGACTGAGGGCTTCTTCGCAGGCTCCGTTTTCCATGACCTCTTCAGGGGTGGCTGTTTGGGCGCGCTTGCCCTGGCTCCCCATTTGGCAAGCCGATGAAGCCAAGGTGTGGTCATCCGTTGGTGCAGGACGAGGCGATGTGGCTCAGCGCCCAATGAAGACTTTACGTCCAAGGCTGTCCGGCCAAGGTTCACCGACGAACATCCTCGTTCAATGCCCCAACGAATGAACTCCAAAAGCATTCTTTGGTAGAGGGCATGTGTCTTGTTGTGGTCTCCATCAAAACCCACAAAAAAAGCCTCCACCTCAAGTCCATTGGTCATGCCGCAATGGAAGCCAATGCACGCTCCATCCAGATGCGCTTCCCAAACCTGGAAGTCCTCCTCCAATTCCTCCTTCAAGAGCACCAAATCGTCGGGCATCAAGCTGCCCAATCGAAAGGACGTTCGGTCATACACTGCCTGATACAAGCGGTACAGTTGAGGCAGGTTGTTCTGAATGTCCGTTGCTGACAGCCTTTCAAAAGCCAACGGAGCGGACAATGCTTCAATGCGCTTCACCTTGGTGCGCGCCTTGGTACGAAGCGCACCCTTGTACTGTTCGAAGCTCGAAAATCCCTCGAGCGACACCTTCATGACGGGGTCAAATTCCAAATCGGTCCAATGAGGGTTCCAACTTGACGACCCGGCAAGGCGCTGGCCATCTCCCCAAGGTGCGAGGGCATAATGGTCTTTGACCAACCAAGCCCTGGGGGCTTTCTCATGGGAGGAACCCAACAAGCCCGGCATTTGGAACAGCTGCTCCAAGCATTGGTGCGCATCGACACCTGGCAAGAAGCGATGTCCGTGCGGCCCACTCGCAAGCGGCGTCCCCACCACACGCACCTTGAATTCAAGTCCTCCTTTGCGGTGCAGCCAGCGCTTGGCCCTTTGAAACGCACCCGTCCCCTCCAGATGTTGGTCCACTCCCTGGCTCATGGCCATGCTGTCTTCGCACACCGCGATGCCGACCACTTCATCTTCCCCGTTGAGCCACATGGCGGCGCGAACCGCCCTGTCGGGGCTTCGCAAGACCGCACGAATGGCTCTGCTGCTCAGGTGAATGCTGGGCTCCTTCTGCAGCATGCCATCCCAGGCTTGCCACCTTTCCTCCTCAAAATGTCCGGCCTGTTCTGCCGTGACCATCCGTGTCTTCTTCATCATAAGCGGAAACCAATCCGTTCGCTCAATGTTCAAGTTTGGTGCTGACTTCACGGCGGCCAAAAACCACAGCCAAGCCCAACCACAGCATCCACAACGCCGACCCAGCGTGGCTCAAAAGCCTCGCTGTCCCCCATCCTTGAGGCTCAAAGTGAAGGGCCACCTCATGTTCGCCCGAAGGCACTTTCAAGCCCTGCAGGATGTAATTGACCCGCACCAACTCAGCAGGCACCCCGTCCACTGTGGCGGACCACCCCAGAGGGTAATGCACCTCACTCAGCACAAGCAGGCCTCCACGCTCAGACTGCACCTCATAGCGCGACCCCTCTGGGTGATACGCCAACAGCTTGGCACTGGAGATTCCAGGGTCGCCCAAGTCGCCCAAGACCTCGCGGAAGCTCGAATGCACCAAAGCTTTGTCAGCAGGTTCGATTTGGGAGATTCCATTGAGTTCTTCTTCTGGACCCGTGACCCATTGAACTTCCTTCACCCACCACGCAGGCCCAAGCCCTCCTTGAAATGGCAGGGGTTGTTGCGCCCCAGGCACCATCAAGTAGCGCACGTTCATCATGGCACATCCCGGTGCCATGTCTGCACCCAACTGGTATTGCCCCGCCTGGATGTTCTGAATCATCGTGGCGCGCTCTGGCGTCAACACGCGTTCAATGAAGTCCTGATAGCGACGAAGTTTGGCCCCATGGTAACCTCCCACCGATTTGTGGAAGTAAGACGTCCTGGCGTCGTTGAATGGATTGGCCAACTCCATCACCCGGTAGTGCGAATTGGCTTGAAGCACCTCAAAGGCCGCCGCATCCTTGGCCTTGGCAAATCGACGTGTCAAGCGCGTGCCCAATTTGTCCTCCCAACGTCCCTCTGCAGCGCGAACCTGCTCGTCATAGTCCTCCACAAACTGGGATTCTTGGGCAAGAATCGCACGGTCGGCAGGGCTGGCTTCAAATGGGAATCGTGCCGCCATCACAGGTTCAAAATTGTCCTCTCCCAGGTACCTGCGGTCGATGGAAACCATGTCCATGGCCACCAAGGCTGCCGTGCCCAACACCACCCACCTCGCCTCAAGCCAGGACTTGACCAAGGCCAACAATGCCAGCAGGGCAAGGGCCGACAAGCCCATGGCGCGCAAAACATCGGCCCGAAAAAGCTCGATCCGCAATCCAACGGCCCGGTTCCCCATTTGTTCCATGGCCATGTCCGGCCGAAGGGAACTCTTGAAATCAAACCAAAATTGAGGGGCAACGTAAAAAAGCACCATCAAGAGGACAGAAGCCCCGCCGCCAAATGCCCAGCGCTTCCATTGCTTTTGCGCCTTCGATTGACTCGCTTCATGCAATGCCATGGCCGCACCAAGTGGCACCACCAACTGTACGAGCACCAGCATCATTTTGGTGTCCCGGAACTTGTCAAAAAGAGGAAGGTGGTCGAGGAACACATCGGTCAATCCACTTGCATCACGCCAAGAAAGCACGACCGCAAGAAGTGACACCGCAAAGGTGGGCCAACGAAGCCAGTGGCTGCCCACCAACCACCACGCAAGGCACAAGGCGAAGGCCAACGCCCCAAAGTAGAAGGCCCCACCACTGAACCTTTGTTCTCCCCAATACAAGGGATTGTTTCCTCCCTTCACATTGGGAATGGCAAGGCTCCAAAATTCGCCGCGGGCCATGCTGTATTCCAAAATGTAGTCCCTTGACAATCCTCCAGCCCCCTCTTGTGAACCCTCGTTGTCAGAAGGCAAAACCGCATCCCCACGTGTGGTGAAGGCCGCATATTGCTCTGTGAGCGACAACTGTCCAGTCTGCGGAATGGCTGCCAACAAGCCCCCCACCATCAACAATCCTGTCGCCTTCGCCACCGTTGCCAAGGTCCCCTTCAAGGCCGCGTGGATCCAAGCAGCCACAGCGACCGCCACCAAGATGAACAGCAAGTAGTAAGTCATCTGGACATGGTTGGCACTGAGGTGCAATGCCGCAAACAGCGCGGCCACTCCGGCACCTCGCCAGGGTTTGCCTCTGAAAGCCAGCAAAGTTCCAGCAAGAACGCCTGGCATGGTGGCGATGGCACGCACTTTCGTCGCATGGCCAGCCGCCAAGTAAAGGACATTCAACGAAGACAACCCAAACCCTAGCCCCAGAACCAAAGCCATCCAAGACGACAGCCCCAAACACAAACCCAAGATGTACGCCGACAACATGGCGACAAAGAGGGTGGCCACTTCCATGGGCATGGCCGCGCGGATGGATTTCCAAACCAACTTAGGTGCCGTGTTCAATCCCGATCCTGTGATCTGAATCGTAGGCATTCCGCCAAACATTGCATCCGTCCACTGCGGCACCTCGCCCTCCTTTGCCTCGAGATCTCTCGATTCTTTGGACATGCCGATGTTGTTTTGGATGTCCCCTTGACGTAGGCGTTTGTCCTCGAGCATGGCCGGCGCCATCAAGAAAGCAGACACCAAAAACATCGCCAAAACCGCCACGGCGTGCGGCAACAAAGACGGCAGGAGAGAACGCAGGGAATCAGTGGTCGTCATAAGGGGCAAGTTACTGAGAGAGCGAGGCGATTGGGGTCAATCCTTCAACTCTTCAAAATCAACGTATTCCCCTTCTTTGGAATCGTCGGGGTTGGCTTGGGAGCTTCCTCCCTTTGAGGAGGAAGGAGAGGATGGTGGTCGTTGGCCATCAAATCGGCCCGAACGCCCCCCCACCGTCCGATCCAACCAACGCCAGATGAACCACACCGCAATGATGTACGCAAAGGTTCGTAGCAAGCCCAACAACATCTGTTCTGGTTATTTGCTCAGGTACAAATTGCGCTCGCTGTACACCTTCCTGAAAAACGGGTCGCGCAGGTTGGGGATGAAGCGGATGGCTTCGCCTGTCGACTTCATCTCTGGGCCCAATTCCTTGTTGACATTGGGGAATTTCTCATAGCTGAACACCGGGATTTTGACAGCATATCCGTCCATGTGTGGATTGTGAGGCAGATCCTTCAATTTGGCTTCGCCAAGCATGACTTTGGCCGCATGGTTCACGTAAGGCTCTCCGTAGCTCTTCGCGATGAACGGCACGGTGCGGGAGGCCCTAGGGTTCGCCTCAATGATGAAGACGGTGTCGTCCTTGACCGCAAATTGGATGTTGAGGAGGCCCACCGTTTGGAGGGCCAGCGCAATGCGCTTGGTGTAGTCCTCAATTTGCTGGATGACCAAATCACCGAGGTTGTAAGGAGGCAAAACGGCATAACTGTCGCCCGAATGGATCCCTGCTGGCTCGATGTGTTGCATGATGCCCACGATGCGGACCTCATCCCCATCACAAATGGCGTCGGCCTCGCATTCGATGGCCCCGTCCAAAAAGTGATCGAGCAAAATCTTGTTGCCGGGCATGTCCCTCAGAATCTCCACCACGTGATGCTCCAGGTCTTCTTCGTTGATGACAATTTTCATGCGTTGTCCTCCCAAAACGTAAGATGGACGCACCAAAAGAGGGAAGCCCAAATCGCGGCTGAGTTCCACGGCTTGATCTGCGCTTTCCACCACGCCAAACTTGGGGTACGGAATGCTCTCTTTTTTCAGCAGTGAACTGAAGCTCCCGCGGTCCTCGGCCAGATCGAGAGCCTTGTAAGAAGTGCCCATGATGGGGATGCCATAACGCTCCAATTTTTCAGCAAGCTTCAAGGCCGTTTGCCCCCCCAATTGTACGATGACGCCTTCCGGCTTTTCGTGCAAAATGATGTCGTAGATGTGCTCCCAAAAGACGGGCTCGAAATACAGCTTGTCCGCCGTGTCAAAATCGGTGGACACCGTCTCCGGGTTGCAATTAATCATGATGGTTTCGTAACCACACTCTTTCGCCGCTAGCACCCCGTGCACACAACAATAGTCAAATTCGATGCCCTGTCCAATGCGGTTGGGGCCGCTGCCCAGCACCACAATTTTCTTTTTGTCCGAAACGACGCTCTCGTTGGCCGCTTCCTCAAAGGTGCTGTAGTAGTAAGGGGTCAAGGCCGGGAATTCGGCCGCGCAGGTGTCGACCAGTTTGTACACTCGCGTGATGCCTTCCGCATGGCGACGGGTGTGCACCTCAGACTCGAGACAAGACAAAATGTGTGCAATTTGACGGTCGGCATATCCCTTGCGTTTGGCTTCCCTGAGCATCGGCACGGAGACGGTGTCAATGGTGAAGGTGGAAAGCTCTCTTTCAAATACCACCAGCTCCTCGATTTGTCTCAAGAACCAAGGATCGATCTTGGTGGCCTCAAAGATGCTTCGGAAAGGAATGCCCAGCTTGAAGGCATCGTACACGTGGAACAAACGGTTCCAACTGGCATTCCGCAGGCTGTGCATGATGGCGTCTTGGTCCCGCAATTCGCGGCCATCGGCACCCAATCCATTCCGCTTCAACTCGAGGGACTGGCATGCCTTCTGCAGTGCTTCTTGGAACGATCGTCCAATGGCCATCACCTCGCCCACGGCCTTCATTTGGAGGCCCAACACATCGTCACACCCCGGGAATTTGTCAAAGTTCCAACGTGGGATTTTCACCACAACGTAGTCGAGCGTGGGCTCAAACATCGCCGAGGTGTTCCCCGTGATTTGGTTTTTGAGCTCGTCCAAGTGGTAACCAATGGCCAATTTTGCCGCAATCTTGGCAATCGGGTAACCCGTGGCTTTGGAGGCCAAAGCCGACGACCGCGAAACCCGAGGGTTGATTTCAATGGCAATGATGTCCTCGTTTTCATCCGGTGACACGGCAAACTGGACATTGCATCCCCCCGCAAAATCGCCAATGCTGCGCATCATCTTGATGGCCATGTCACGCATGCGCTGGAAGGTGCTGTCGCTCAGGGTCATGGCTGGTGCCACGGTGATGCTGTCGCCCGTATGGATGCCCATCGGATCAAAGTTCTCAATCGAACACACGATGGTGACATTGTCATTGGCGTCCCGAAGAAGCTCAAGCTCGAATTCTTTCCAACCCAAGAGGGCCTTGTCGATCATGACCTCGTGGATGGGACTCAAATGAAGTCCGCGTGTCAACTTCTCCTCGAAGGAATCTTTGTCGTACACCACAGCTGCACCAGCCCCGCCCAAAGTGTAGGACGCCCGGATGCACAATGGGTACCCAAACTCCTGGGCGACTTCTTTCCCCTCCAAGAAACTCTTGGCCGTGGTTTGAGGCGCCATGGGGATGTCAATCTCCCCCATGAGCTGACGGAATGCCTCGCGGTTCTCCGTGATTTCAATGGCGCTGGTGTCAACCCCAATCATCCGCACCCCATGCTCTTCCCAAATCCCCATCTCCTCGCATTGGATGGCGAGGTTCAATCCCGTTTGCCCCCCCATGGTGGGCAACACCGCATCAATGTCATGCTCCTCGAGGATTTTGACAATCGACTCTGGCTCCAAGGGCTCCAGGTACACGTTGTCGGCCACCACCGGATCGGTCATGATGGTCGCCGGATTGCTGTTGATGAGCGTGACTTCGATGCCCTCCTCCCGAAGGCTTCTGGAAGCTTGGCTTCCCGAATAGTCGAATTCACAGGCTTGTCCAATGACAATCGGTCCGCTTCCAATGATGAGGACCGATTTGATGCTGTTGTCTTTGGGCATTTTTTTTTTATCCGAGCACCTTTTTTCTTTTCAGAACGAAGGCATTCGGGCAGGGGAAGGAAGACCAAACAATGTGGGACGGCACAAAATTACTCGATGGCTTGCCTTCCACACCCACACATGTACCTTGTCGTTTTCCACAAAAAACCCACGAAACGAACTTTGCAGCATGAAGACCGTTTGGCAACAAGACCAATGGACTTGGAATGGATGGTGGCATGCCCCCGATGGATCGATTGAAGAGGTCGTGATTGCCTTCCATGGATTTGGCCGAGGCGTGGAGGAAATGTTGGCCTTTTTGCCTTTGTTCAATGCGCAAACAGCCATGCTTTCGGTGGGGCTTTGCCACCACAATGGCAGCACGCCTCCCCCCGATGGGTCCCAGACTTCCCCGTTGTCTCCCGAGGTCTTTCAGCAGGCCTTGGCGGCATGGACTGCCGAGTTGCTCCCAGAGGGGCCTTCGCGGATTCCCCAAACCATGCTTGGGTACTCCTTGGGCGGGCGCATCGCCATGGCCCTTTTTGAAAATGCGCCAGAGCGTTGGGTCCGCCTGGTGCTTCTCGCCCCCGACGGATTCAAGAAAAACCCCATGTACCGATTTGCGGTGGAAACCGCGATCGGAAGGTGGACCTGGCGATGGTGCGACCGGCATGCCGACCTCGTCCAATCTGTCATCCGCGCGTGCCGTCGATGGCGAATCATCCCAGAGCATTTGGCCCATTTTGCGTTGCACCACACCCAGGACGAGGCCATGCGAAAATTGGTCAGCAACACGTGGATCACCCACCAACACTTCTGGCCTTCGCGGAAAAAATCAAGCTTGGCCTGGCAGCAAGCTGAAGGGCGTGGGGTGGTTGTGGACGTCGTGTTTGGCCTAAGAGACGCCATCATTCCATGGTCTTGGAGCAAGGCTTGGAGGACCCCATCCATGGACAACGTGCACTTCCTCACCGTGGATGCTGGCCATGTCATGAGGCATCCGGAGACGGTGGATGACATCAAGGAGGCTATCTTGGTCGCCCATGGTTGATTCTACTTCATGGCTGGAAGGCCTCTTTGACGACATGCACGACGGCAACAGGAGACTGGCCATCCTCATTGATCCTGAAGACATGCCCCCAAAGCCGCAATGGCTCGACCTCCTCGGAAGGGTGGCCCTCAGCGACGCCACGGACGTTTTGGTGGGTGGAAGTTTGGTCACCAACGATGTGACGGCGCACGTGGTGGAAGATTTGAAAAAGGCATTGCCACAACCTGTGGTCTTGTTTCCAGGATCACCCCATCAAGTGGTGGAAGAGGCCGATGCTCTTCTTTTTTTGAGTTTGATCTCAGGCCGAAATGCTGACCTTTTGATTGGCCGCCATGTCGAATCCGCACCGAGGATTGCCCGCATGGACCTCGAAACGGTGCCCACTGGCTACATGCTCATCGGGGATCCTCCTTTGACCGCGGCCGCCTACATGTCGCACTCGCTCCCATTGCCCTTGGACAAGCCAGAATTGGCTGTGGCCACGGCTCAAGCTGGGGTGATGCTGGGACTGAAATGCCTGTACCTCGATGCAGGAAGTGGTGCGGGCACCCCCATTCCTGCCCGGACGATTGAAGCCATTCGAACGTCCGTTGACGTGCCTCTGGTGGTAGGCGGTGGACTCTCCACCCAAGACGATTTGAACCGCGCATGGGACGCTGGCGCGACCTGTTGCGTGATGGGTACGGCCATTGAACGTCAGCCGCGGCTCCTGCAATCCCTCAAAGTTGAGGGTCAGAAATCAACCGCGAGGGTCACAAACCCGTGACGTCCCGCTTGCGGGTAGACGTA
>JBELJW010000066.1:0-9894 GCA_042089975.1 Flavobacteriales bacterium
TGTTGCCTCCACATGGCGACTGCAGATATGCGACACCACCACCGCCCGTAGAGAACACGTGGCCAATGTCGTAGTTCCCAGAACCAATGATGCTGTTGCACGTGCTCACATTCTGTTGAAGCATGGAGCTTCCACTGCTGTTCGTGTAGGGATCACTGCCCCCATTCAAGAACACCAAATCGTCGTTGTTGGCCACCAATTGCATGGTCAGACACACGTCCCTTTCAAAGAGGCCATTGACCCTTGCCATGGTGGTGTTCATGGCCGCCAAAGTGCCTGAGACGGTGCCCCCGTGGAACTGGGCATATTCGCCTGTGCAGGCCAAGGCAAGTCGGTAGGTGCGAAGTTGGGTGCCGTTGTCCACACGTGTCTTCGCAATGGAAGGCCCCATGGCATGCACCTCCTTCCCTCCAGGCAAATCTGGCTTGGTGGATGAAGGCTTGGCCGCATCCGGGTTGGGCATCACTGTGCAAGAAGGCATGGCCTTGGAAGAAGACGCTTCAAAAGAAGAGCGCGTATATGAAATGACCCTGTCGCGCATGCCTGGCCGCAAGGGGTCAATGAACACCGTCTCGTCTTGGCCCAGAATCATGGCGTGGAAGCCATGAGGCGTGACATCGAACCTGACGGTGGATTCAGGGGCGTCAAGGCCTTGTCCAGCGAACACCTGTATTTCAGGGTATCTCTTGGCCAAACCTTCCGCCATGATGGGGCTGTTGACCACGGCAAACTTCTGCAATTGGCCATCCGGCATCGGGAGCTCAAGCACGAAAAAAGAAGACCGGGCCTCCGAGGCTGGCGCCACAGGGACTTGCGAGAGCCAAGTTTCCAAAGCCGCCATTTGGAGGTCAAAAGACTGGAACGTTTCCACTTCAATGGCAGGACCTTCATTCCGTGGTGTTGAGATTGTCCAGAAGGAAGATTGGGCGAACGTTTGGACAGCCAAACATGCGAGCACACCTGCCATGGCAGTGCGCAAAAGTTGAGTTTTGGGAAACATGTTACTTGGTTTTGGGGTCGGCAAAGACCTCGGTGTACGTCTTCAACAGCTGAAGTTGCTCTTTGGCGGGAGCAGGCAAGGATTCCGACCATCGTCTGAATTCCGAACCAAAGGATTGTCTGTATTCAAGATCTTCCTGCGCAACCATGTGGTTCAACCTTTGGAGGTTGCGGCGCACGTCGCGAAGCAAACGCTCGTGGACCAGAAGGAGTCGCTGCCGTGCCGTCCAATTCCCAAAACGCCAAGCCACAGCATGCTGCGTGGCGGCTGTCATCAGTTCCTCTCGAAGGCGCTTGAGAAACTGTTGGTGGTTTGGGGAAGGACGACTCATTTCTAACAATGTAGGAACAATTCATCGAAAAACCCACGCTTTTTGAACCTCAAGGCGGACAAACGTCTTAATATGGCAACCATGATCCTTCCTCGCTCCCTCTTCGAACCAAAAGCGCAAAGACACCCGCTGAAGTCCTTGGCCCTCGCTTTGGCCTGCGCATGGTTCACATTGGGAGAAACAGGTTGCCATTACGACGTTTTGCAACCTGAAGGCGAAGGTGGAACAGGATGCGACAGCACAGCCACCGTTTCCTACGCCCAGGACATCGCACCGCTTTTGGACTTGCGCTGCAACGGATGCCACTCAGGCGGTGCACCAAGCGCTGGTTTGGACCTTGCCACCCATGAAACCGTTGCGTTGTATGCCACAGCTGGCATCCTCGACCAACGGGTCTCTTTGCCAGAATCAGACCCAATGTTCATGCCCAAGAATGGTGCGCCTCTGGACGAATGTGACCTTGGAAAGCTCCAGAGGTGGACCGACAATGGCGCACCCAACAACTGAATGATGACCCCAAAACTTCTTTTCCTTTTGGCCATTGGCAGTGCCGCTTTTTGCCGCGCCGAAGCCCAACAATTCATGACGCGCGAAGGCCAAGTGCATTTCTTCTCGTCCACACCGTTGGAAGACATCGAAGCCGACAATGGCCAAATGAGTGCGATCCTCGACGAAGCAACAGGCGGGTTCGCCTTCCAGGTCCAAATGCGGGCCTTTCATTTCCCCAAGGCCCTCATGGAGGAGCATTTCAATGAGAGTTACGTGGAATCAGACGCCTTTCCCAAAGCCACCTTTCGCGGGACCCTTGAAGCATGGGACCCAAGCATGGAAGGCCAAGGCCCAGTGGCCGTCGTCGCCCAAGGTGAATTTGATTTTCACGGGGTCAAAACCGCGCGAAGCATCCCAGGAGAAATCATGAGGAAAGACGGCAAGTGGGTCTTGGATGCCCGTTTTGACATCGCCTTGAAAGACCACAACATCCAAGTGCCTGCCGTGGTGCGCGACAACATCGCAGCGACCATCGCCGTCGACGTGCATGCAGAACTTGCCCCACGATGACGCACATGACGACATTCTTCAAGGGTTGGGCTTTGATCACCATGGCCTGGTGCATTGCGTCTCCTGCCCATGGGCAAGACTTGCTCGACCTCCTCAACGAGGGGGTTGTGGAAGAGACCCGGCCGGTCGAGGCCACGTTCAAGGACACGCGGATTGTGAACGTACAAAGCAATGAGACCCCAGCCGAGGGCGTGATGCACTTCGTCATTGCCCACCGATTTGGGACCTTGAATTCAGGGATTTATGAATTGTGGGGGCTCGACAACGCGCAGATGAGGATGGCATTGGACTATGGCTTGAACGACCGTTTGGCCGTGGGCGTGGCCCGAAACACCTATCAAAAGACGTACGAAGTCAATGTGAAGGCACGTGTCTTGCAACAAACCACAGGCCCGGAAGCCTTCCCCGTGAGTGTCACATGGTACTCCGTCGCCATGGCCAACGGCCTGCGCCCGTCGGAAGGTATGGCGATGCCGTTCAGCCACCGGCTGAGCTATGTCCATCAAGTTGTGCTTGCCCGAAAAATGACAGAGAAATGGAGCCTTGCGATCGTGCCATCCTTTGTGCACCGCAACGTGGTGGCGACCCCCGATGAAGTGCATGATGTTTGGACTGCCGGCGTGGGCACCCGCTGGAAAGTGGCCCCAAGGGTGAGCCTGAATGGCGAGTACCACCACTACCTCAGCGAGCAATTTGACGACAGCTTCTCTCCCAGCCTCTCCCTCGGGGTGGACCTCGAGACAGGCGGACATGTTTTCCAACTTCATGTCACCAATGCCCGAGGCATGTTTGAGCGGTCGTTCCTTGCAGAACCCGCAGGCAAATGGGCGACGGGAGATGTGTATTTTGGGTTCAACCTCAGCCGTGTTTTCACCGTTCGCGACTGAAGTCGTATCTTTGCAGTGAGCGAGTTTCTCTCGCGTTGCGTGTTTCACCGATGTCGACACGCCCCCTTTGATTTGCACGAGGCAGGATGAAGGCTGTACAGATGCGGTGCGTATGTCGCTTACGGTAACAAGCGATCCAAATCATTTTCATGACATTTTCAGAAATGGGCCTGCACCCCCGTGTGCTCGATGCCCTTGTGCCTCTCGGATACGAGACGCCCACCCCCATTCAAGAGCAAGCCATCCCCCACGTCCTCAAGGGGCGCGATGTGATGGGCATTGCCCAAACAGGTACCGGCAAGACCGCCGCGTTCTCCTTGCCCCTGGTGCACCACCTCGCCAACAATCCGATGTCAGGTCAAAAGGTGCCACGGGTACTCGTTCTGACGCCCACCCGTGAGTTGGCCGCCCAAATCGACGAGAACGTCAAATCTTACGCACAACACGTGAATGTGCGCACCGCCCTCATTTTTGGCGGGGTCAGTCAACACAAACAGGTCAACCAGCTGCGCAAAGGGGTCGATGTGCTCGTCGCCACTCCAGGACGCCTGTTGGACCTTTGCAACCAGCGCCTACTTTCCTTGTCAAAGGTGGAGTTTTTGGTCTTGGACGAAGCAGACACCATGTTGGACATGGGCTTCATCCATGACATTCGCAAGGTCATTGCCATGCTCCCCCACCAGAGACAAAGTTTGTTCTTCAGCGCCACCATGCCGGAGAGCATTGTCAAGCTGTCCAAAACCATCCTCACCGACCCCATCCGGGTGGAAGTCGCGCGCGTGAGCAGTGCGGCAGAGACCGTGGACCAACGCATGCTCTTTGTCAGCCAAGGAGCCAAACGCGATTTGCTCGTGGACATGTTGCAGCGGCCTGAAGTTGAAACTGCCTTGGTCTTCACACGCACGAAATACGGCGCCGACAAGGTGGTGAAATACCTGAAAAAAAATGGCCTCCGAGGAGAAGCCATCCACGGCAACAAAAGCCAACCGCAAAGGGACCGGGCCATGAATGCCTTCCGCAAAGGGAAAATCCAAGTGCTCGTGGCCACCGACATCGCGGCCCGTGGGATCGATGTCAAAGGCGTCAGCCATGTCATCAACTTTGAAATCCCCAACATCAGCGAGACCTATGTGCACCGCATTGGCCGCACAGGAAGGGCAGGCCAAGAAGGCATTGCCTATTCCATGGTGAACGAGGGCGATGAGCGCAAGCACATGGAGAACATTTTGCGCCTGATCCGTCGCAACATTCCGTTGGAAACGGACCATCAATGGCATTTGGACTTGCCCGAATTGGAATTTGACACCCGAACCTCAAGCCTCAAAGGGCAAGGCGGTTCATCTCGAAAAGGGCCCAAGGGTCATCACCGTGGGAACGGCAAAGGTCGATCTGGAAGGAACCAAGGGTCTGGATCCAACCAAGGCGGAGGTTCCTCCCATCGTCCCAAAAGAAATTGGAACAAGCGCTCCAAATTCAAAGGCGGCTCTGACGCTTGATTTGTTTGGCTAAGAACCTGGCCATGGTGGGGGTCTCGGCTTGGGACCCCCGCTCCCTCCAAACGTCCAACACGTCCTCTCCCACCGGCAACTGACTGGCCTCGATCATTTGAACCCCAACGTGGACCATCGCAGCAGGCAGTGCGAGGTCGGCACAAAAGCCCAGGCCCAAATGGTACAACTCCTCGGCCCGGCCTGCCAGTTCTTTTTGAGGTGCCAAAAGCATGGCCTTCAAAAGCTCCCGCCAAACGCATGGGTCTGAGGTTCGCTCTGTTGCGGCCAGCAACAACCCAGTTTGGCCCAAGACACATCTTTTGTCATGCATTGCAGCCTGCTTCAAGACCCAGGCGGCCTTTCTTGGAGCCACGGCGTCATGGGGTTCTTGGATGGTCCTGATCAGGTCTTGGATCCATGCTGGTCGCTGCGAAGCTTCTTGCCCAAGGCGTTGGGCCTCGTTCACCGGGAGTCCTTTGTAGAGCTTTTCAATTGGAAAGCTCACTCGTAGCGCGGTTGGTTCCACACCTTGATCTCGTCGGTCATCAACACCCCTGACAAAATCTCTGTGCGCATCCCATCGCTCAACCCCAGTTCAAGCCGCCGCTTTTCATAGGTGTCAGATGCCACCAAAACCTCCACGTACGCCCCACTTTCATCGTATTGCAAGAGGCGCTCGTTCAGCACCAGGACATCCTTTCGCTCGTCGAGCACAACTTGGGCTGTCGCGGAATAGCCTGCGCGAAGAAACTGGTGATCTTCCAACATCACCGCCGCCTTGACCTCAAACTGAATGGCCCCTCCTTCCGCAACGCCCTTGGGGGCGATGTGCTCCAGGGTGGCGGGGATTTGACTCCCCTCAATGGCGCCAATGGTCAAACGCAAATTCATGCCCTCGTGAAGCTTCTCGACCTCACTTTCGTCGATTTTCCCCACAAACTGCAAATCCGACATGTCCGCCACGGTCGCCATGGTGGTCCCCTCGTTGAAGTTGTTCGCCTCGATCACACTGTTGCCCTTTTTCACTGGCACCTCCAACACCATGCCTGACACGGTGGCCCGAACGGAGGTATTGGACGCACTGTTCCCTCCCCTTGCCGTGACCCCCTCCTGGACAATGCGAAGGTTGTCCTCTGCAGAAAACAGCTCCTCTCTCGCTTGCTTGAGGGCCAAACCTGTGCGTTGAGCCTCCGTAGGAGCCAGAACGCCACGCTCCAACAAATCTGCATTTCTGTTGTGGTTGGTTTCTGCATCCTCCAAGGTGATTTGTGCCCGGGCAAGACGAGATTCAGCATTGCTCCAAGCCGCCACATCTGGGACCAGCATGACTTCGGCAAGTACATCTCCCTCGGCCACCACGTCTCCCGGTTCCACCATCACCTCTCTGACAATGCCCGACACTTGAGGCTTGATCAAAATTTCTTGGCGCGGCTGCACGCTTCCAGACGCCATGGTTTGGACCACAACATCCCCCATGAATGCCTGGTCGGTGGCAAACGTTGCCTCCGATTCCATCTCTTGGTCACGTAGTTGCTTCAGGGTGTACAAGGTCCCCAAGAGGACCACCAACACACCTGCCAACAACACCATTACTTTTCCATTCTTCATTGCTTCATTTTTGAGTCGTTGTTCATCGGAATCAGGAACGCAAGGCTTCAACAGGCTGGATGCGCAATGCCCTCGCCGCAGGCAAAATACCTGCAAACACCCCGAGCACCGTCATGGTGGCCAGCGCTGTCCAAAGCACAGAGCTGGTGACATGTGGATGCCTGAAGATGCCATTGCCTTCCTGCATCACCAAATATCCATCCAAGGCGTTGAGCGTAGACACCCCCAAAATGGCACCGACCAAACCTGACAGCGCCGTCAGCACCAAAGTTTCTGCCATGATTTGGACCACAATGATCCGGGGTGTGGCGCCCAAGGCCCGGCGCACACCGAGCTCAAGCGTGCGCTCCTTGATGGTGATGAGCATGATGTTCATGATGCCGATCACCCCTGCCAAGAGGGCGAGCCCTCCAAACACAAAGGACACCCATCGAAAGGCCCCAAAAACCGTCTCCATTTCCTCGTGTTCCTCCGCCATGCTCCAGTGGCCAAAGGCCCGATCGTCTTGGGGATGGATTCCTTTTTGGGCTTTCAACAACCGCAGGACCTCTGCCATGGCCGTGTCGCCCTGCACGTCTTCGCGGATCAACAAGCTGAGCCACCCCACCTCGTCTCCTCTGTGGAAGGCTTGGTTGAACGTGGTGAATGGGACAAACAAGTTGTTCTCACTCTCCTCTGCATCCTCCCCAGTTTGCTGGCTTCGGTACACCCCCACAACGGTGAAGTTCACCCCCGACACTTGGATCGTTTGGCCCAAGACTTCTTCGTTTTTGTCAAAGAGCAATTGCCGCACACGCTTTCCTATGACGGCCACCTTCCTGCGATCTTCCAGATCCTTTTGGTTGACGTAACGGCCCTCCATGATGACGATGGGGTCAATGCCTTTGTATGCGGGGACATCTCCATAGACGCCGCACGCAGCCGTCTTCATCCCATGTGAGACATTGTTCCCGCCTTTCCATCCGCCCAATTGGTTCCTTGGCGCCACCGCCTCCAAGGTGGTCGCATGTTCTTCCAAATGGGCCACATCGGCAGCCTGCAATCGGAAATACCGGCCCTTGGGGTAGCCCTTGAAGGGCATGGTGGTTTGATTCGTCCACAAGAAGGCGCTGTTCTTGACACGGCTTCCCAAATCCGCCCTGACCCCTTCCTCCAAACCATTCGACGCGCCCACGGTGATCAGGATCATGAACATGCCCCATCCCACGCCCAATGAACTCATCAGCGTTCGGAATGGATTCCGCAGCATCACCTGCGCCAACTCCAACCATGGATCTCTTTCCCACCACCTCATTCGTCCCGAAGTGCTTCAACAGGCCGAATGGACAATGCGCGCAGGGCTGGTCCAAGGCCGCTGGCCAACCCGACCAGGACCAAGATCAAAAGGGCCCAAAGCGCAATGCGCACATCCACCTGTGGGTTTTGGAAATACTCATGCTCGGCCATGGGGGCCACTCCCTTCAAGACGGCCACTGCAGCCACCAGCCCCAAGCAGCCGCTCCAGGTCATCAACACGGCCGACTCCATCACCACCAATCCCACGATGCTTCCGTTCGAGGCGCCCAAGGCCCTTCTCACCCCTATTTCCTTCGTACGCTCCTCGACCCCAATGGCCAAAATGTTGGCAACGCCCACCGCTCCTGCCAGCAAGGTCATCAAACCAATCCCCCAAATGAACCATCGAATGCCTTCAAAAATGGACGCATAAATGGCGTATTCCTCATTGTTGTTGTCGACCTCTACCCCTCTTGGGTCATCTGGATGCACTCCCTTGACATCCTTCAACCAAGACAACATGTTGGCGCTTTGCACGACGGTTTCTTCTGTGGTCAACGTTCCGGTCCCCAAAATGATTTGCTCCATGCTGTCATCGCTTCGAAAGAGCGACTGGGCTGTGGTGAATGGAATGTAGGCCACACGGTTCTCCCATCTTGAACCTGGATCCTCGAATGTGCCCACCACTTGGAAAAGCACGCCATTGAGACGAAAAAAGGCCCCTACAGCATCCTCATTCCTGAACAATTCTTGCACAATGTTGGGGCCCACAACCGCGACTTTTTTGGCTTCACTTACGTCGCCGGCATGCAAGAATCGACCTGAAAGCAGGGTCGTACGTTCGAGCTCCAAGTGGTCCGGGTCCACACCACGAAGCCCAAAGCTTCCCATCTCTGTCTTTCCATTTTTCGCATCATGGACCATCTCCACGCCCCACATCCGAATCCGCCTTGAAAAGACAGGGACGGTGTCTGCCTTGGCAAACAAACCTGGCACATCCCGGTTGTTGAGCTTGACGCGGCGGTTGCTCTGGTGTCCTTTGTAGGACAGTTGTGTTCTGCCCGTGTTGACCCAAATGCTGTTGACAGCATCGTCTGAAAATTGCTGCTCCACCCCATTTCGAAGGCCAAAGCCAAGCCCCTGCATCACGACGAGGATGAACATGCCAAGCGCCACACTCAAACCTGTGAGCGTGGCACGCAAAGGATGAGACATCAAGTTGTGGGCCACTTCAAGCCATGCGTCCTTATCCCACATGCCCTTCGGTTTCAACCCTGCCGTCCCGCAAGCGGATGGTGCGCTTGCACCCTTCGGCAATGTCGTGTTCATGCGTCACCACCACAACGGTCATACCGTCTGCATTCAATTCTTGCAACAAAGACATGACCTCCTGAGAGGTCACGCTGTCCAAAGCACCGGTCGGCTCGTCGGCCAAAATGACCTTGGGATTGCCCGCCAAGGATCGGGCGATGGCCACTCGCTGCTTTTGGCCTCCACTCATCTGAGACGGCAAGTGATCGGCCCATTCCAAGAGTCCCACACGCTCCAAAAGTGCATGGGCCCGAAGCATGCGTTCTTTGCGCGGCACCTTTTGATAGTACAAGGGCAATGCAATGTTCTCCGCGGCGGTTTTGAAGCCAATCAAATTGAAACTCTGGAAGACAAACCCCAGCATGGCGAGCCGGGTTTCAGCAGCACGACGCTCAGTCAGTTGGGACATGTCCTGTCCCCCGAGGTGGTAAGAGCCCTGGTCGTAGCTGTCCAAAAGCCCAAGAACATTCAACAAAGTGGACTTTCCTGATCCAGATGAGCCCATGATGGCGACGAGATCCCCTTGTGCCACTTCCAAATCCACACCCTTGAGCACTTGCAATGTTTGACTCCCGGTTTGAAAAGATTTTGTGATGCCTTGAAGGTGGATCATGAACTTCAAAGATACAGGCCCACCCTCCCTCGATAAGATGCAAGATGTACCTTTCGAAAAATCCCTGTCATGGATGCTCTGAATCCTTTGCCCCCTCTTCCTCAAGCGCTTTCGAACGCATACGATCCTGAGGGGTTCAGGAGCTTTGGCCACAAAATGGTGGACATGCTTGCCGACCATTTGGAACACAGTCAAAAACGCGGTGCCCAAAGCAGTTTTCCAGGGCACACGCCGTCAGAGGAAATCGCCTTTTGGAAAGCGGCCCTTCACGGGGGAGCTCCCTCCGATCAAGGGTCGGTTTTGAAGGCCATGCTGCAACG
>JBELJW010000067.1:0-9838 GCA_042089975.1 Flavobacteriales bacterium
ACGTCGATGTCCCCAATGTGGGACAAACCATTCGCAAATGGTTTGGGGTCATGAGGCCCATTGATTTGGACAGCTTTTGAGCAAACCGTTTTGTGAGGCATTCACAAAGCATTGGTGGAATCCAAACATCTGCATGGCCTGGGTTCTACGATGTCGAGATTCTTCAATCGGAGACATCTGAATTGGCGGCAGTCCAAGCCTGGAATGCTGCCCATTGGGAGGTGCTCCGGCTGTCGGGCAGCCTTCGTGGCAATGGTGCTGTGGGGCTTCGTTGAACTCCCCTGGAATCAGTGCTCCGAGGGCGTGTTGGTGCTGTGGCCTGCGGCTTGAAGGAAAGCCTCCTTTTCAAACAACGCAAGGTCGCTTTGGACCATTTCTCGGCAGAGTTCGATCAAAGGCGTGGTGGCGGTCCATCCGAGGTTTTGCTTTGCCTTTGAGGCATCTCCAATCAGAAGTTCGACTTCGGCGGGACGGAAATAGCGGGGGTCCACTTTCACCAAGACATTTCCCGTCTCTGGGCAGAACCCTTCTTCGTCCACTCCTTCGCCTCTCCAGGACAATGTGATGTCCACTTCTTCGAAGGCGAGGGTGACAAAATCGCGGATGGAGGTGGTCACTCCTGTGGCCAAGACAAAGTCGTCCGGGGTGTCCTGCTGAAGCATGCGCCACATGCCCTCCACATAGTCCTTGGCGTGTCCCCAATCGCGCTGGGCGTCCAAGTTGCCGAGGTGGAGACATTGCTGCATCCCAAGTTTGATGCGGGCCGCAGCGCGTGTGATTTTCCGGGTCACAAAGGTTTCGCCGCGTCGGGGACTTTCGTGGTTGAACAAAATGCCGTTGCTCGCATGCATTCCGTACGACTCGCGGTAGTTCTTGACAATCCAAAACGCATACAGCTTTGCCACACCGTAAGGGCTTCTCGGGTAGAATGGAGTGGCCTCGGATTGAGGCACTTCTTGGACCAACCCGTACAGTTCAGAGGTGCTGGCTTGGTAGAAGCGGCATGTCTTTTCCAACCCCAAAATCCGGATGGCCTCCAACAACCGGAGGGTGCCAAGGGCATCGGCATCTGCTGTGTACTCCGGGGTTTCAAAACTGACTTGAACGTGGCTTTGGGCCGCGAGGTTGTAAATCTCATCAGGCTGGACTTCCTGAACGATGCGGATGAGGTTGGTGCTGTCTACCAAGTCGCCGTAGTGCAGCTTCAGACGCACATTGTCTTCGTGCGGATCCTGGTAGAGGTGGTCAATGCGATCCGTGTTGAGCTGAGACGCACGGCGCTTGATGCCGTGGACTTCGTAGCCCTTCTCAAGAAGGAGTTCGGTCAGGTACGCTCCGTCCTGGCCCGTGATGCCGGTGATGAGTGCTTTTTTGGTCTTGGCCATGAAAGCGAAAATACACTTTGAGCCCGACCCAATCAGCCTTGGGACACAAGTTCCTGGTTCTCGACGAGCCGGGCGTATGTGCCCCCTTTGGCCATCAAGTCGTCGTGGGTCCCTTCCTCCACCACTTTGCCCGACTCCATGACGCAGATGCGGTCAGCGTTTTTCACGGTGCTCAATCGATGCGCAATGACCACAGAACTCCTGCCTTCCATCAGTGCATCCAAGGCCGCTTGAACTTCCCGTTCAGAGGTGCTGTCGAGTGCACTGGTGGCTTCGTCCAGGATCAAAAGGTCCGGATCCTTGAGGATGGCCCTGGCGATGGCAATGCGTTGACGCTGGCCCCCTGAAAGCTGAACCCCGCGTTCGCCCACCAAAGTATCCAGGCCTTCGGGGAACTCTTGAATGAAATCCCATGCATAGGCTTTTTTTGCCGCCTCAATGACCTGCGATTCAGAGGCCTTTGGGGCGCCGTAACGGATGTTGCTTCGCAAGTCGCCGCCAAACAAAATCACTTCTTGCGGCACGAAGGCCACTTGCTGCCGGTACCCCCGCAAGTCGAGGTCAGCGGCGTGATGTTCCCCCATTTTGATCGTGCCTGAGTCGGGTTGGTGGAACCGAAGAAGGAGGGCGGCGACCGTGCTTTTGCCGGCACCACTTGTGCCCACCAAGGCGATTTGCTGTCCCGGTTCGACCTTGAGGTTCATGCCTTGCAGGACAGGGACGTCCGGCCGCTGGGGGTACTTGAAGTGGACATCTTTGAAGACCACTGAACGACGCAGGGACAGCAGTGGGGTGGGGGCGTCCAAGTCCTCCACTTCACGGTCTTGCTCGACAATGTCCATGACCGATTCAATGGCACCAAGTCCGCGCTGCAATGCGCTGAACTGCGCCGCCATCCCTCCGATGCTGCCCGCCACAAGTCCAGTCATCAGCAAGAAGGAAAAGAAGTGCTCGCTGGCCAGTTCCCCTTGTTGCATCAGGTCTGCACCTTTGAATATGATCAAGGTGATGGCCCCAAACAAAAACAAGATGATGAAGCTTGCAAAGGTGCCACGCCAAAGGGCCCCGCGCATGGCCAGGGATTTGATTTCGATGGCGTGCTTTCCGTATTTCCCGCGCTCCAGCCATTCATTCGCATAGCTCTTGACGCTGACAATGGCTGTCAAAACATCTTGTACCACAACGTTGGAAGCCGCCACTTCGTCTTGGGTTCGCTTGGACAATTTCCGAATGAAACGTCCAAAGACCACCGCTGCAACAATCATCACGGGCAACGTTCCGAGCATCCAAAGCGTCAGCTCGACAGAGAAGTAGGACAGGGCCACAATGCCCCCTACAATCAAGATCAGTCCACGAAAGAGCTCAGCCAAGGTGACCGTGAAAATGTCTTGAATGGTGGCGATGTCTGCGCTGATGCGGCTGTTCAAGTCGCCCACACGGCGGGCATCGTAAAAGGCCATGGGCATGCTCACCAGCGCATCAAACGCATCTTGGCGCATGGAAAGCATCATTTTTTCAGTCATGTCCGCAAAGAGCAAAACGCGCAAGAAGGAGAACAAAGATTGAACGGCAAGGACAATGAGCAAGGTCCACCCAATGGACGCCAAGTCGTCCAAAGCGATGCCCAAAAAGGGAAGTTCTCCTGCCGCTCCTGTGGTCCCTACCCCACCAAGTTGTCCCCAAAGACGTGTGATGGCCAATGTCAATCCTCCAGAGATGGTCATCACAATGAGGCCTGCCGCAAAGTGCCCGATGTAGGGCCGCAAATATTTTTTCATTCGCCCAAACCCCCTCAGGTCTTGGAACTGAAAGCGTTTTTTGGGAGACAAATCTTCCCCGTTGGAGGAACGAAGTCCAGGATGAGGACGTTGGCCATGTGCCATGAAGAGTGGGGTTTCGAAGTTCTTGGGGCGAAGTTACGGCGTGCCTGAGCCGTGGAAAGCGAACATTGTGCTCAGAATGTCGGCCAAAGGCTTTGGAGGAACGCAAAGGCTTCACTACATTTGCCCTCCCTTAACGGGCAACAAGAGCAAAGATGAAAAGGACATTCCAACCTTCTGTACGGAAACGCCGCAACAAGCACGGCTTCCGCAAGCGCATGGCAACGGCAGCAGGCCGCAACGTGCTCAGCTCACGCCGCCGCAAAGGCCGCAAGAAACTCTCGGTCAGCACCGAGCGCCGCCACAAGGGTGTCGAGCGCCTCTAACAGATTGCTTCGATTCGAGAAAAAAGGGACCCATGGGTCCCTTTTTTCGTGCCCAGGGGATCCATTGCAAAAAAAACAAAGGGTCAATCTGAGACCGGGTGCGACCAGACCAACAACAATCCAGGGCTGGTCTGAAGGGCACCTCCGTGCCAAGGGCTTCCTTTGACGGCACCTTGGATGCTGCCTTCCAACTCGTGGATGGCGTGGATGGAAAGGTCTTTCCTGAAGTCCAACTTGGGACCATGGCCCTTGAACATGGCTTCTTTGGAAGCCCAAGCCCAAGGTTCAAGTCCCACGAATTCGGCGCATTCTTTCGCGGACATGATGCGCGGCGCAACCCTCGGGATTCGGGGGTCCTGGGTGTCCACTAGGTCCAAGCCTCCCGTTGTGTCGTTCTCCCAAATCCCAACCACTGCCCATGTAATGCCCTCTTCTGAGGTATGGTGACTTACCCCAAATGACCCCCAAGTCGCAGGCGCTTCACTTGGCACAAGGGAGGGTTTTCCTTCCTCGTTGTGACGGATGTGCCAATGTGGATGGCCCAGCAAGGTTTGGGTGGCCAAGATGACAGCGACATGTTCTTTTTGGCGCAGCAGGGGGAGATCAATTGTTCGCCTTTTTGGGAAAAAGTGCGCCCACTGAGAAACCCCCTCGAACTCTTCCTCGGTGAGCTTCCAGAGAACAAGTTGGGGAGAGATGGGTTGATTTGGCAGCGCAATCCGAGGCATGGACGCAAAGTAACGGGGTTTGACCTCGACGATAAATGACCTTGTGTTGCCTATTTTTGCAACGCTAAATGACACAACCTATGGGAAATACATCTCCTACCCTCACCCTCCCCTACAAAGTCAAGGACATGAGCCTTGCCGAATGGGGTCGCAAAGAAATCACATTGGCCGAAGCAGAGATGCCCGGATTGATGGCGCTCCGTGAAGAATACGGCGCCTCCAAGCCTCTTGCTGGCGCTCGCGTTGCTGGTTGCCTGCACATGACCATTCAGACGGCTGTGTTGATCGAGACCCTCGTGGAGCTCGGAGCGGATGTGACATGGTCTTCTTGCAACATCTTTTCCACCCAGGACCACGCTGCAGCAGCCATTGCCGCGGCGGGCATCCCTGTTTACGCATGGAAGGGAATGACAGAGGAGGAATACGAGTGGTGCATCCAACAGACCCTCTTCTTTGGGGAGGAGCGCAAGCCCCTCAACATGATCCTCGACGATGGAGGCGACTTGACCAATGTGGTTTTGAACGATCACCCTGAATTGGCAGGTGGCATCAAGGGGATCTCCGAGGAGACCACCACGGGTGTGCTTCGTTTGTACGACCGCGAAAAAAATGGGACTCTGCCCATGCCCGCAATCAACGTCAATGATTCTGTGACCAAGTCCAAGTTTGACAACAAGTATGGTTGCCGCGAGTCATGTGTGGATGCCATCCGTCGCGCGACAGACGTGATGATGGCTGGAAAGGTCGCAGTCGTGGCCGGCTTTGGCGACGTTGGAAAAGGCTCAGCTGAGTCGCTTCGCAACGCTGGTTGCCGTGTGATTGTCGCGGAGGTCGACCCCATCTGCGCCCTGCAAGCGGCCATGGAGGGATACGAAGTGAAAAAGATGCTCGACGCTGTGGCGGAAGCAGACATTGTGGTGACAGCTACGGGGAACAAGGACATTGTTGCCGGGGCACATTTCAGCGCGATGAAAGACAAGACGATTGTGTGCAACATTGGTCACTTCGACAATGAAATTGATGTGGCTTGGTTGAACGACAACTTCGGAGAGACGAAGGACACGGTCAAACCACAAGTCGACATGTACACTGTGGACGGAAAGGACATCATCTTGTTGGCGGAAGGCCGTTTGGTCAACTTGGGCTGCGCCACGGGCCACCCAAGCTTCGTGATGTCAGCTTCTTTTACCAACCAAACCATTGCTCAAATTGAACTTTGGACCAACGCTGATGCGTACGGAAACAGCGTGTACACCTTGCCCAAGCACTTGGACGAGAAGGTGGCACGGCTGCACTTGGCCAAAATTGGCGTGGAAATCGACGAATTGTCGAAGGACCAAGCGGACTACATCGGTGTGGAGGTTCAAGGCCCCTTCAAGGGCGAAGCCTACCGCTACTGATTCCTTTCCTATGGACTCCAAAAAAACCCTGCCGAGACGGCGGGGTTTTTTGTGCCTTGGCCTTTCGAGGGGCCTTGTCCTTCAGTTGAAGATGCTCAGTATCGAGCCATTCAAGGAAGTGCGGTATCGGTGCAAGGGCAGGGTCGCCGGACCATTCATCACCGTTCCGTCTAGCATAAGCCATTCGCTCTCGCTGCAATCGCTGTCGTCGCGCAGTGTGACATTGTCGGCTTCCAAGGTGACCTGACAACCCAAAGGAATGTCAAACGTGGCATGCCGGTCGAGCACGACAAATTCGTCGAGTGTAAACCGGTAGATGTAGAGTCCCTTGGAGCCCCCAGGCAGTGCAATGGCCTCTCCTGGAAAATTCAACGTGTTGTACGCGGGGAGGTTCAAATCAATTTGAAAGTTGACGGGAACGTAAGGGATGAACTGGGACTGCTCTCCGCATGACGCGCAAGAAAACAGCATGAAGACCCATGCAAACCACCACATTTTCAAGGACGAGCGCAGGCCCAGAGGATCCTTGGGTGCACCAGCTTTGAAGGCCTTCACGTACTTGGGTTCGTACGATCCCAAATCTTCAAATTGACCTTTCGTGAAGGCCTGCTCAGCCATTTGAGCGCCGTCCCTAGCGAGGGGCCATGCGTCTTCAAACGTCCGATCAGCTCCCGCCAAAAGCTCCTTGCACTTGACGGCTCCGTCGCCAATGAATTGCCCAGGGCCAGTCCAATGGTCGGGGGCCTCGTCGACCTCCACGGGTTCCACCTCCTGAAGGCAAATCCCGTCATCGCTGTAGGTCGCCGCATAGACTTCCATTCTTCGCGCGTCGATCATGCCAATCCGGGGCTGAGGGGTGGGATCCATTCTCTTTCCTTGGGCAGCCAGAAGAGCTGTGCTGTCCAAAGCGATCAATGGGAGGTTCCACCCTTGACACAAGCCCTTGGCCGTGGCCACTCCGATACGGAGTCCCGTAAAGGAACCAGGCCCACCAGTGACGGCGATGGCTTGCAGAGATTGGTGTTCCCATGCCACATCGTTCAACACCTCTTCAATCAATGGCATGAGTCGCTCCGCATGGACGTAGCCCTCGGTTCTTTCCTCCCGCCAAGTGAGCGCCCTTCCATCTTGTGCCACTGCCACAGAGCACTGTTTGGTGGAGGTGTCGATCAAAAGGATACGGGCCATCAGTGTTTTTCTGCGTCCAAGGCGTCACCAGAATTCAGCGTGCGGCTGACGATGTCGTAGGGTCCTGTGACAAGCACATCTGAGGTGTCAAGTTCCCCCACAACTTCGATGTACTTCGTGTCTTGAATGCCTGTTTCAACAGGTGTCCAAAGTGCCTTGCCATCTTTGAAAAGGAACACCCCCAATTCTGCATCTGATGCATTGGCGTCGGAGGCCCCAGAAGCGTCGTCTGAAGGGGTGCCTGCTCGGCTGGCCACGGCCTGAATGGGCACGGAAAGGACTTGGCTGCGTTGGGCAGTGAGAATGTCGACAGTGGCGCTCATGCCAGGCCTGAAGGGCGCGGCGTTTTCATCTTCACCTTCCAGCAAATGGAGGTAACTGTCTTGCTCGAGGCGAATTTTCACTGAGAAATTGGTCACTTGGTCCATGCTGAAACCATTCATCCCGGCATTCAATGCGGTGTTGCCAATTTCAGTGACTGTTCCGGAGAAGGTTTCGCCGAGATAAGCGTCTACCTCGACCTCGGCCTCGTCCCCTAGGTGGATGCGCACAATGTCGCTTTCGTTGACTTCCACATTGACCTCCATGGTTTGCAGATCGCTGACGTTGAGGATCACTTCTCCTGCAGTGAAGCCATTGCCCTGCACGCTTTCCCCCACCTCCTTCGACAGGGCGGTCACCACACCTGCCTGGGGAGCGCGGAGTGTGGTCCTGCCCAGGTTGTCTTTGGCTTCTTGGACAGAAGCTTCTGCACTGCGAATGGCGAATTCAGCGCTCCGGACATTCTCCTCTGCGCTCGTGACATTGGCCTTGGCGGTGAGATAAGACGCTTGCGTTTGGTCAAATTCTGCCTGGGAAATCACCTTTTGCAGGAGCAATGCCTCCCCTCGCTCAAAGGCCTTGGTGGCGGCGAAGAAATTGGCTTCGCCTTGGGCAACTTGTGCACGGGCGGAGGCGAGGTTGGAGCGTGCTGAATTCAGGGAGGCCTCCGCGCGCAAGAGCGCGGCATCATAGATGTCGGGGTTGAGCTGGACCAGAAGGTCGCCTTGGGCCACGACATCCCCTTCCTTCACGGGAAGTTGGGTGATTTGACCGTTGACTTCTGCCGTGATTTTGACCTCAATCTCCGGTTGGATTTTGCCGCTTGCGCTGACGCGCTCGACAAGGTCGCGTAAAGTGACCTTCGCGGTACTGACCGAGGGCAGTTCGCGGCTTCCACCGCGCACCAGTGCCGCGGCGACCAAAAGAAGGACCAGCACCCCGATTCCGAGCAAGAGTTTCTTGTTTTTCATGGTTCAGAGGCTAAGCGGTCGTCCGAGGTAAAAATCCAAAATGCGCGTTTTGAACACGAAGTCATACTGTGTCCTCAAGGCGTTGATCCTTGCGTTGTCCAAGCGGGTGCGGGCATCGGCATATTCCAAGGCAGAAATGGCCCCTGCTTCAAACCGCGCTTCGGCATTGGTCATGGCCAATTCAGCAGCTTGCAGGGCTTGATCGTTGGCCTCAAAGGTGCGTTCAGCCGCCCTTGCGTCGGCCCATGAAGTCTGCACGGTTTGGGTCAGAGATTGGGCGGTTTGTTCCTTGGTGAGTTGGGCAGAAAGGACATCGACTTTTGCGCGTTCGATGCCAGCGTAGATGCCAAAGTTGTTGAACAAAGGCAGGCTGAGCGAAAAGAAAACGCTTTGGTTGAGGTTGTTGCTCAGCTGGTTTTGGAACGACATCGTTTCAAAGGACACACCGGAATCATCCGCCACAGGAGCCGTGAGAAAGACGCCAGGAGTGGTGGTGGCAATTTCATAGAAGGTGGTGGTGGATTCACCGATTTGTTCGAGACGGTTTTGGGAATAGCCCGACCCCAAACTGAAGGACCCCACCACACGTGGAAGACGGGCAGCCTTGGCAAGGTCCAAACCGAGATAGGCATCCGTGACCCCCAATTCAGCGGCCCTCATGTCCGGGAATTGTTGGAGCGCATAGGCGACTGCTCCCTCTGCACTCGTGGGCAGTTGGGTGCTCTCGATCAGGTTCGCGGCAGGAGGAGCCACATCGAGTTGTTCCGCTTCCGGGCCCTTCAACTGAAGCAACTGGGCCAAGTTGAGACGGGCAAGCGTCACAGCGTTTTCTGAATTGACCACAGAGCTTACATCTGTGGCCTTTTGTGCGAGGACGTCCAAGAGGTCACTTTCCGCTGCTGCACCTGCATCAACCAAGGTCTGGACACGTTCCACTTGACGTGTGGTGGCAATTGCATTGAGTTGGGCGATGCCGAGAAATTCTTTTTGAAAGAGGACGTTGAGGTAGGCGGAGGCCAAGCTCAGGGCCAAAGCGTTTCGGGCCACTTCCGTGTTGGTGGCCGCCAGCTCCAACCCCAATTTGGCGCGACGCAGGTTCAAGTGGTTCTGGAAACCGTTGAACAAAGTCAATCCCGAGCTCAATCCAAAATTGCTGGACTGGATGGCGTCCGTGGCGAATTGGTTGGTGAAGGGGTCAATGGTTTGGCCAATGTTCACGCCAAAGCTGGAGGAGGCATTGAGGTTGGGCAAGAATGCGCCTTTGGCCGCCAACGTGGCAACTTCGCCTCTTCGAAGGCCGAGTTCAGTTTGCTTCAGTTGAAGGTTGTGCTCGAAGGCATGCCCAAGGCATTCTTCGAGGGTCCATGTGCGGGTGGCCGCGTTTTGGGCTGAAGCCAAACCACAACCGAAGGCAGTGAGGGTCAAGGCGAGCCTTACCCGCATGAGAAAAAGAGGAGCCATGGTTCTAATGTAAGGTCTGTGGGACGCCATCCTTTGTGGAGGAATCCTCTTTGGGTTTGCGGAAAACAAACCAAGCAAAAAAGGCCATGATCGCGTACGGAATTCCCATGAGGTAAAGAATGCCGGAGTTCAGTCCCCGTCCCAAGCTTCCTTCGGCCACACTGTCCTCAGCCACAGC
>JBELJW010000068.1:0-9522 GCA_042089975.1 Flavobacteriales bacterium
AGAATGCCAACTACGGCTTCAGCGGATGGTTCTACTACGGTGGTACGCTCGTCGTGAATGGAGAAGAAAGCAGTGCCATGGGCTCTGGTGACCTCTTCGGAGACCTTGACTTCTTGCAGGCATGGGAAACCACTTTCCGCTTCTGCGCAGTTGACGAGTGTGGCAATGACGTCACCTACCAATACAGCTACGTGAGCACAGGCATGATCCAAGACATCACTCCTGACGGAGGGGTGGAAGGTGAGCAAGATGCTGAGCCTACAGTGATGAAGGACTTGATCGCAATCACATCGATTTACCCCAACCCAACCGCATCAAATGCGATGTTGACCGTTGAGGTACAAGAAGATGTGATCGCCAAGATCCAAATCATGACAATGGACGGTTCTTTGGTCAATCAAGTGTTCGACGGACTCTTGATCGAAGGATGGCCCACCAACTTCACACTCGACGTGAATTCATTGGAGTCTGGTTTGTACCAGGTCCGTGTAAGCTCGAAGAACTTCGTGACGACGAAGAAGTTGCTCGTCATTGAGTAACCCTCCCACTGAGCTTGCGCCATGAAATTGGAAGGCCGTCCCTCGGGGCGGCCTTCTTTTTTTGTTCCTACTTATCTTGAGGACATGAAAACGTACGCTCCTCCTTTTGGGTTCATCCTTGCCCTGTTTTTCACCGCGATGTTGGTCACGGATGTTGTGGCCCAAAGTGATGGAGCCTTTCCATACAACCCAGACTCGAATGGCAACCAAGCCATCGAAACGACTGACTGGATTCAATTTCTCACCGTCTTTGGATCTTCCTTTTTGCCCTCAGGTGTTTTGCCTGTCGAGGGAGGAGGAACTGGGGTCACGACAACCGACAGTGTGCGTCTTGTGCTGGGCATGAGCACGTATGCCGATGTGGTTGCTGTCGGAGAAGTGGGGCCAGAGGCATCCATCACCGGCACGCTGAACATTTCGCAAGCCCTCAGCCAAGGGTCCGGGACGGTGGCGTCAGGGTCTTATGCCCAAGCCCAAGGGAGAAACAGCACGGCCTCCGGTCCATTCAGTTTTGCCTCCAATCAAAACAGCACCGCCACAGGGGTTTGTTCCAGTGCCATCGGTGAAGGCACCACGGCAACGGCAACAGCAGCCCACTCGCAAGGTTTTGGCTCCGTTGCAAGCGGCTTGGCGTCGCATGCAGAAGGGTACCAAACGGATGCCCTTAACAACTACAGCCATTCGGAGGGCTACCGCACAGAAGCGGCAAACACCTCAGCACATGCGGAAGGCTACCAAAGCACAGCCAATGGCCTCTACAGCCACGCTGAAAACAGGAACACGCTGGCCTCGGCCACCTGTGCACATGCCGAAGGAGAAGGCACCAGCGCCACTGCAGATGCTTCTCACAGTGAAGGGTTCGAAACGCTGGCCAGCGGTTTTGCTGCGCATGCAGAAGGGTACCAAACCACCGCATCAGGATTGTACAGCCACGCCGCGGGCCGGGGGTCGTCCGCAAGCGCCACAAGCGCCTCCGCCATCGGGTACAACTTGGTGGCCGACCAGGAAAATGGATGTGTTGTGGGGCAATGGAACCTTGAAGGCCAAACCAATGTCCTCTTTGCCGTGGGCAATGGCGCCGACGGTGACAATCGGTCAGATGCACTTCAAGTCGATGCATTGGGCAATGTCACCGCCTCAGGAAAAGTCATTGCTTCCGGTCAAGATTTGCTCCAATTGATTTCTGCATTGCAAAGCCAAGTCGATTCTTTGCAAATGCAATTGGACGCCCTCGGCGGAAACTGACCTTCGGGAATCTGGCGTTCTACAGTTGGATGCAAATGTTTTGGGGCTCGGTGAAAAACTCGAGCGCCTCGAACCCCCCTTCGCGTCCAAGCCCCGAGGCCTTGACACCGCCAAATGGGGTGCGCAAGTCTCGAAGCAACCAAGTATTGACCCACACAATGCCCGAATCAATTTTGGCAGCCACACGATGGGCCCGCTTCAGATCAGTGGTCCACAAAGTGGCCGCCAGGCCATACATGGTGTCGTTGGCCAAGGCCAAAGCCTCCTCCTCCGTGTCAAAGGCCTGAAGGGTCACGACGGGTCCAAAAATCTCCTCCTGGTTGGTGGCACAGTTGGGTCCCAGACCCTCAATGACGGTCGGCGCGACAAAAAACCCATTTTCTCCACCCTTGGGGAACACCCTGTTTCCGCCACACAGGACAGATCCGCCCTCATCGCGGGCCCTTTCGATGCAAGACAAAATTTTGTTCATGTGGCTTTCTGAAACCACCGCGCCCATTTTGGTGGCGGGGTCCAAGGGGTCGCCTGCCACCATTTTGGAAGCTTTGGCGACCAGCGCGTCTCGGAACGCTTCATAGATCGAGCGCTCCACCAGGATCCGAGAACCGCACAAACAAATTTGGCCCTGGTTCGCGAAGGAACTGCGCAAGGTGGTCCGCAATGCCTCGTCAAAGTCTGCATCTGCAAAAACAATGGCAGGGTTCTTTCCCCCGAGTTCGAGGCTCATTTTCTTGAATTTGGGCGCCACGTGGCCTGCAATACGCGCACCCGTCTGGGTGCCGCCAGTGAAGGACACGGCGGCGATGTCGTCGTGGGTGACCATGGCCTCACCCACCTCTGGACCCAAGCCATGAAGGACGTTGAACACCCCTGGAGGAAAACCAGCCTCCTCCACCCAAGTGCTCAACAAATAGGCCGTCGCTGGGGTCAGCTCTGAAGGCTTGGCCACTACACAGTTGCCAGCAGCCAGTGCGGGTGCCACCTTCCAAGTGAACAGATACAAGGGCAAGTTCCAGGGGCTGATGCATGCCACCACCCCCAAAGGCTTGCGCAAGGTGTAGTTGATGGCTTCTCCTTCCATGGCATGGCTCTGGCTGGCAAAATGCTGGATGCCGGAGGCGTAGAACCTCAGGTTCTTTTCTGCGCGCGGGATGTCGACATGGGCCGCCAAAGACACCGGCTTGCCATTGTCGCGTGCCTCGGCCTCTGCCAACTGTGGGGCGTTGTCACGGACCGCATCTGCCAAACGCTTCAAGCATACGGCACGGTCAGCAGCAGGTGTCGAAGACCAAGCAGGGAAGGCTCGTTTGGCGGCGGCCACGGCGCGATCGACCTCTTCCGGACCCGACCGAGGAATGGTGCCATACACTTCGCCGGTTCCAGGCGTCACATTGTCCAATGTCCGAACGGTCGTTTCCAGCACGCCGTCCACAAAATTCCGTACTTCCATGGTGGACGAAGTTACCTTGCCTTGTTTATCTTTGCGCTGCCTTTGCGCAATTGCCCCATGGTGTAATGGTAACACACCGGTTTTTGGTACCGTTTTTCCAGGTTCGAGTCCTGGTGGGGCAACTCTCTTTCTAAAAAGCCATCCTCAACGGGTGGCTTTTTTCATGCGCAACGATGTCGAAAAGGTTCAATCTGAAATCAGCTCAAACAAACTGTCCAGGTTGGGTGCAAGGACCACCTCGATTCTCCGGTTCTTGCCCTTGTCTGCTGGGTCCACAGGATGGTATTCACCCTTGCCAGAAGCCGACAGAATGGAGGGGTCCACCCCCGGGTTTTCCAGCAAAATGTCCACCACAGCCGTCGCACGAAGCACGCTCAACTCCCAATTGTTTCTGGGGATGGTGTTGCTACTCACCCGGTCTGTGTCGGTATGGCCTTCCACAACGATTTCCAAATCAGATTGCTCGGCAATGACCCCGGCCAAGCCTTGAAGGGCCGCCCGGCCTCCATCGTCCACCACTGCGCTGCCAGAGGGAAACAGCAGCTGGGCCTCCATGCTGACATACACCTTTCCATTGCGCTGCTCCACATTCAGTCCCTTTCCTTGGAATCCCAAAAGCGCCTCTGACAACCTGGCCCTCAAGGCTTCTGCAGCCCGCTCTCTTGCCTCCAGCATGGATTCCAACTCTTCCACCCTTTGGCTCCGGGCCACCAGCAATTGTGACTTTTCGTTGAGGTCCTTTTCAAGCTGGTTCAGAGCATCCTCACGCCGCTGCAACTTTTCCCGAATCGCCATGACATCCTCCAAGAGCTGTCGGTTTTCCTGAGCGATGTCGCTGAGTCGTCCTGAACTTTGGTCCGTCAAGGCTTCGTTGAGCTCTGCCAGCCGAGCCACTTCTTCACGGTACCGCTTGACATCTGCGCCGAGCTGCTGGGCCTCCCTTGTCAAGTTCTCTTGTTCTTGGGTCAGTCGGCCGAGACGTCCCTCGAGTTCCCTGCTGTTGACCTCGGCATCCTGACGGGCCAATCGCAATGCGGAATTTTCACCTTCGGCTTCGTCCAGTTGGATTTGCAAGGCTTCGTACTGTTGTGTGGTCACGCAGCCTGTGACGGACCCCAACATGACCAAACCCAAGATCCAAGTGGCGAAACAGGCAGACGATGGGTGGAAGGGAGAGGGAACATTCATGACCCCCTAAGTTCACGCCAAGACGGCGGCAATCCAGCCGTCGCCCTGCGCCTTATTCACAGCGAAATGTCGAAGTTCAGACCCGAATCAATCGATCGGCATGGCGTATTGTCCGCCGCTCACCGTGATGGTGTTGCCCAGAGCGTCCTGCATGGAGCCCTGGAAGGTCCCGACCACATATCCTCCAGACACGGGGTCGATGTAGTTGATTTGGAACGTGGTGTTGCCTCCTTGCAAGGTGGTGTAGCTCCCACCATCTGTCGCAGTGTAGGCTCCGGCCTGAGGAAGGGAAGACGGATTCAAAGGAACCACCACACCGTTGGACCAGCCATCGACGGGCTCGGCAATGACAAACCCAATCTGTGCGCCTGTCAAGCTCGTCCCCTGGATTTGCAGGTTGCTGCCCACAATCACCGCAGAAGCCAAAGCATCGCCCAAGTATTGGATGCCAAAAGAGGACCAAGAAATTTCAGCTGCACAAGGTTCGCAGTTGGGGCCGCCGCAATCGATATAATCCTCCAAACCGTCCTGGATGCCATTGGTGCAATCGCACAAACACTCGCATGGATCGCAGTTGTTGCCCCCACAATCAATGCCAGTCTCATCTCCATTCAACTCGCCATCGGTGCATGAAGGGCAAGGATCGCAGTCCACACCACCACAATCCACTTCTTGCTCGTATCCATTCAGCAACCCGTCCCCACACAATTCGGGGCAAGCAGGACATCCATCGCATCCACAATCAATGCCCGATTCGCCTTCGTCCAAGACCCCGTTGAAGTCCGTGTCACAGGGCGCGCAGCTTCCTCCACAATCGACCCACTGCTCTCCGAGCAACGGATTCCACTCCCCATTCTCGCATGGATCGCACGGCTCGCAAATCGGGCCACCACAATCCACCAATTCTTCCCCATTGTTGAGGATTTCGTCGTAGCAATTCTCTCCGATCAGATTGTCGTCGTTGAGGCAGCTGGTCAGCGAGATGGCCGACAAGCAAACCGCAGCAAAAGCCCAAACGAATCGGAAGGCGAAAGAAGAAGAGGGTTGGTGAGAGGTCATGTGCGTAGTTTTGACAAGGCGAAAGATACAACCGGAACAGAACTGGATTCAGCATCCCCCCAAGCAACATGGACAACCTCGAGTGGAAACCTTCCCAAGCCCCCGATTTGCAAGACGTGGGAAGCCTGTCCAAAGACACAGGTCTCAGCCCATTGGTTGCATCTCTTTTGATCCAAAGGGGGATGTCCACCTCGGAATCCGTCAAAGATTTTTTGGACCCTCGACGCGAAAAGCTTCACGACCCCTTCCTCATGAAGGACATGGACAAGGCCGTGGAAAGGATCATGCAGGCGGTGGAACGCAAGGAACGGATCATGGTGTACGGGGACTACGACGTCGATGGCACCACCTCTGTGGCCATGGTGTCATCGTTCTTCAAAGGGCTTCAGGTCCCCGTCGTGTCGTACATCCCAATGCGTTATGGAGAGGGGTATGGCGTTTCTCCAAAAGGAGTGGAAAGGGCCAAAGTTTCAGGGTGCACCGTTTTGATCACCCTGGACTGTGGCACCAAGGATTTTGAAGCCTTGCAATTTGCCGCCGAGGCAGGGATCGACACCATTGTGTGCGACCACCACTTGCCTGCGGACCAACTCCCGGTGACCCATGCTCTGTTGAATCCCAAACAGGAAGGTTGCCCCTATCCATTCAAAGAATTGTCCGGTGCTGGAGTGGCCTTCAAGTTCCTCTCCGCGTTGGTCAACCGCATTGGGTTGACCATGTCTTCAGTGTACGACCATCTAGATTTGCTTGCCTTGAGCATCGGCGCCGACCTGGTGGACATCACCGGGGAAAACCGGATCCTTGCGCACCACGGCATGCGCAAACTTCGAAAGACCATGCGCCCGGGCATTCGGGCGATGCTGCACGTGGCCAACATCGACCGTGTCCCCAACACCGTCCGGGACATCAGCTTCACGCTCGGACCGCGCATCAACGCCGCAGGCCGGGTGGGACACGCCTTGAAAGCCGTGGAACTCCTGATGGCGTCCGACGACAACACGGCCTATGAATTGGCGTATGAACTTGAATCCATGAACCAGGCGCGGCGCGATTTGGACGAAGACATGACCGAGGAAGCTTTGGCCCAAATGGCCGAACAACCAGCAGGTCGTTGTTGCACCATTGTCTGCGGAGAAGGGTGGCACCGAGGTGTCTTGGGCATCGTGGCCAGCCGTTTGGTCGAAGCGCGCTACCGCCCCACCATTGTGTTGAGCGAAGAAAACGGGTTGTTGATGGGAAGCGCACGCAGTGTCAAAGGGGTCGACATCCACGAGGCGTTGGAAGACTGCCGGTCGTACCTCGAGCAATTTGGTGGCCACCCGATGGCCGCTGGCTTGACCTTGAGAAGCGACCAATTGCACGATTTTCAAATGGCCATTGAGAAGAGCATCGCCCGGCAAGTGGACGGGAGCATCCCGGCGCCAAGCATTTCGTACCACCTCGAAATCGACCTGAATGACATGTCGCCTGAAGTCTTCGAAGAAATGGGCAAGTTGGCGCCGTTTGGCCCTGGAAACGGGCTGCCTGTCTTCATGGCGAGTGACGTTCGTGCCGCGCTGCCCCCACGGACGGTGGGGCACCGAGGGCGCCACTTGAAATTGATCTTGCAGACCTCTGACGCTCCCAAAGACCGGTTTGAAGCCATCGGGTTTGGCATGGGCGACCGCCTGGAAGAAGTTCGTCAAATGAAGTCCATGGATGTGGCCTTCACCTTGGTTCAAAACACCTTCCGTGGACGCACTTCCATGAACATGCACATCCGCGCCATACGACCGAGTGTGCGTTGATTCAAGGGAGAATCACCGTGCCAAAATGCGCCAGGGTGTCCCGTATTTGCGTGTCGAGGTGCACCTTTTGGGCGAGCAGATCTCGCTCCATTTCCAAGGACAAGCCGTCTTCTTTGAGCTTGGCGGAGACTTCTTCTGAAGCCGTGCGCAAATCCATCAGGTGCAATCGGCGCAGCGTTCCTTCCAACAATTCCATGAGTTGATCCCGCTCCACCGTGGGGTAGATCTTGTGTCTCTGCGACCAGTTGGGGCTGAGGACATGCTGCTGCACCATGGCCCCTGCGACCTTCTGCTGGACCCCAACGTCGTTGTCTTGGGCCAATTGCTCTGCGGTCAAAATCCGTTCGTGGTCCAGCTCCGAGGAAAAACGTTGCACCAAAGTTTGATTCAGGGGTTCCTGCAAGGAAATCCGCTCTTCTTCCAGCCTGTGAATGACCAATTCTGCAAAGGGAACATCCAACAATTGGTCTTCCGAGTCCTCCTCTCCCTTCAAGCGCACAGACACCATGTCGGTGGCGTATTCCAGCAGGGCACGCACCAAGTCATTTTCAATGGACGTTCTCGGCGCGATCCGGTCGACGGCCTGCACCTCGCCTCCTGCAGGCGGAGGCGCCGTGGGCGTAGGCGGCGTGCCTTGGGGCGATGGAATCCTGCCGCTGGCCAACCGTTTGGCTGCTGCTTGCGATTGGGCATGCAACACCTTGGCCACCTCTGCGCCCAGCACTTCTTCCGACAACCCAAGTTGGGATGCTGAAGATTGCAAATACACGGAGCGCTGGATGGTGTCTGGAATCGCCGCGATGGAGGAGACCACTGAACGGATCATGTCCGCCCGCTTCAAAGGATCGGTTCCAGCTTCGTCTGAGAGCAACTTCGCCTTGAACTGCAGGAAGTCCTGCGCGTCTTTGTGGATGACGTCGTGCAATGCATCGCTCCCCACCTTTTTGGCATAGGTGTCTGGGTCGTCTCCGTCAGGCAACAAAACAACCTTGACGGCCATGCCTTCTGCAAGAAGCATGTCGATGCCGCGCAAGGAGGCCCGAATTCCTGCTGCATCCCCATCGAAAATCACCGTAACATTCTTGGTGAATCGGCGGATCAAATGAATCTGACCCGTGGTCAGTGCAGTCCCGCTGGAGGCCACCACGTTTTCCACACCTGCCTGGTGCATCGCCATGACGTCGGTGTACCCCTCCACCAAAAAACACCGCTCCTCCTTGACAATCGCCGGCTTGGCAAGGTGCATGCCGTAGAGGACCTTGGACTTGTTGTACAAGATGCTCTCTGGCGAGTTGAAGTACTTGGCAACCTTTTTCTCGGTGCTGAGGGTCCTTCCACCAAAGCCAATCACACGGCCCGTGACATCTCGGATCGGGAACATGACACGGCCTTTGAAAAAGTCCCACAACGAGCCGTCGTCGCGTTGCTTGCAAAGGCCAGCCTCCACCAACTTTTCTGCCGGATAACCAGCCGCCTGACCTGCCTGGGCCATGGCATCCCAAGAATCAGGGCTGTAGCCAATCAAAAAGGTGTCCAGCACATCGTCTCTGAATCCCCGCTCCACGAAGTAGCTGCGACCAATGGCTTTTCCTGCATCGGTTTGCTGCATCTGCTCTGTGAACCACTTCTGCGCCCAAGCGACCACATTGCCCAAGCTCTCCTTGGCTGTGGATGCCGCGATTTCTTCTGGGGTGGGCGCCTTCTCCTCCACCTCAATGTTGTAGCGTCTGGCCAACATCCGAAGTGCTTCGGGATAATTGACCTTCTCCAACTCCATGAGAAAGGTGACCAAGCTTCCGCCCTTGCCGCTTGAGAAGCACTTGAAAATGCCCTTGGCGGGCAAGACGTAAAAAGAAGGTGTCTTCTCGTTCGTGAACGGGCTTAGGCCCCGCAACGAACTTCCTGACTTCTTCAATTCCACGTAATCGCCGACCACCTCTTCGATGACAGCGGCGTTCATGATTTGCTCGACGGTTTGTTCTGGGATCATGGCGGGGTGGACGAAGATATCCAAGATTTGGGGCTTTGAACGAAAAACGGCACCTCTCTCTGGGTGCCGTTCTCGATGAGGACTTGGTCTTCATCACCTGCTGCCTTCTGCTGCGTTCAGCGAAAAGGGCTTTCACCTGATGTTCCAACCGGGGGTGCGAGCGTTCTCTTCCCCTAGAAGTTCCAAGGTCAAAACTAGAGGCGCCAAGGCGACAGCATGTCAAGGAATCATGAACGGGATGTGAATGTTTGTTGGCGTTGGAGG
>JBELJW010000069.1:0-9491 GCA_042089975.1 Flavobacteriales bacterium
GCTCCAGATAAGGCCGCCACCCTGGACCTGAAACGCCCGTCTTTTTGACGAATGCACGCAGCACCTCTGGGTCCTCACTGGGCAACATCCATGCACTGGCAAGCCACCCAGCCGTGGTGATGGCCGTGCCCCAGATCAACTTTTCCCATGCCTCCAATTCAGGCATTCCCCATGCCTCATGGAACCATGTGAAGTAGGCTGCCACGGCAAGAGAAATGACCATCGCAGCAATCTCCGTGCCGGCTGAAATGCGCCACCAAAACCACCTCAACAAAAACAACCCACCCGTCCCAGCACCCAACAAAAGCAACAGCTGAAAAGCTTGCCCCGCATCGGTCAAGGTGAGTCCCAAACCTGCCCCCATCACCAAAGAGACACCTGTGGCCAGCTGGCCCGCCACCACACGCTGACGCTCGGTTGCATCCGGCCGAATGAAACGTCCATAGACATCGTGCACCAGGTAACTCGCGCCCAAATTGAGCTGCGTGCTCATCGTGCTCATGAAGGCGGCCAAGAGCGAAGCTGCCACGAGACCCAACAACCCCGAAGGCAACAAGGACAGCATGGCAGGATAGGCCAAATCATGGCCCACCTTGTCCTCCGCGATGCTGGGAAAGGCCACGCGCAAGGACTCCAAATCTGGGAAGACCACCAACGAAGCGAGGGCCACCAGGATCCAAGGCCATGGCCGAAGCGCATAATGGGCCACATTGAAAAGCAATGTTGCCCCAACCGCATGGCCCTCGTTCTTGGCAGAAAACATGCGTTGTGCGATGTACCCTCCGCCCCCTGGCTCGGCACCAGGGTAATAGCTGGACCACCATTGCACCGCCAAAGGAATCAACAGCACGGGGATCCATGCATCGGGGTCCGTCAAATCGGGAAGCATGGACAGTTTGGGCTGCACGGAAGGGTGGGACAACAGCCCCTCAAGACCTCCTATTTCTGGCAAATCCAAAATCCACCAAGCGGCCCACACTGAACCGACCATCGCCAAGAAAAACTGCACAAAGTCCGTGAGGATCACCGCCCGAAGTCCACCAAGTACACTGTAGACCAGGGTGATTGTGCACGTCACCAACAGGGTCAACCACCCCGGCCATCCCAACAGAATGCCCCCAAGCTTGATCGCCGCCAAACTCACGGTCGCCATGACCAAGACGTTGAACACCAGCCCCAAATACAATGCCCTGAATCCCCTCAAAAATGCCGCAGACCTTCCACCATAGCGCAACTCGTAAAAACTGATGTCTGTCAGCACCCCTGAACGTCTCCAAAGCCGGGCATACACAAAGACCGTCACCATGCCCGTCAAAAGGAAGGCCCACCAGGCCCAATTGCCTGAAACGCCCTGTTGGCGGACCAGGTCGGTCACCAAGTTGGGCGTATCCGTGCTGAAGGTGGTGGCCACCATGCTGACCCCGAGAAGCCACCATGGCATGTTTCGACCCGCCAAGAAGTAGCCGGCAGAGTCCGTTTTGGCTTGTTTGCTGGCCCATAGTCCCACACCCAATGCCAAGGCAAAATACCCCACGATGAGGGTCCAATCCAGAGTGGTCAATTGCATGAAAACAAGGATACGTCAACCAAGGAGAGGGTACCTCCTCTATCCACAAGGAGTTCCAAACACCCCCAAGAGGACCAAAACATCTGTCACAGTGACCGCGCCATCGGCATCCAAGTCGGACGAACAAAAACTGCCACATCCAAAATCAGCGAGCAGCAGCAGCAAATCCTCCACGGCCACCGTGCCGTCCAAGGACAAGTCCCCAGAACATCCGACAGCGGGAGGCGCATCCACATCATAGTACGCGGGAATGGACGGGTACTGTGGACAAACTTGTTGGCTTGTGAAGGACATCACAGCAGCCCTCGTCAGGTCGTAGGCCTGGGCATCCGTCATGTGGGGCACGTGCCCCTCTCCTTCCAAGGCTGTGAACGCGTGGGGCACCCCCACTTCTTCCGCCTGAATGTGGATGGGCCAACTCCCGTCCACTTGGGTCACATTGAGTCCGAGCAACTGCACCATGCCTGTGCCAAAAGGCACGACATTGTCCTGGGTGCCATGGGTGGACACAATGCCAGCATCGCCCGGTTCCATCCAGTCCGCATTGCCCAAGGCACCTGAAATGTTGATGATGGACAGCACGTCTGAAGGGTAACCCGGATGGCCGCTTTCTCCCTCCAAACCTCCCTGCAAACCAGGTTGGGTGAGATCGATGACATCCGGCACCTCAGCCAAGTCATCGATGTAGGCAGAGTGCAAGGCGATGAAGGCTCCAGCGGAAGATCCCCCAAGGACCACCCGTTGAGGGTCGATGCCCCATGGATTGCCGTCCAGCGCATGAGATTCACGAAAGAATCGGATGGCCGCCTTCGCGTCGTGGACCCCACGCAACACGGCTTCGAGAAGCGAAGTTTCCAGGTCGAAGAAATTGTCAATGCCCAACCGGTAACTGATACTGACTGCCACATAGCCCATGCGCGCCAAATCTTCGCAAAGCGGAACCACATCCGTACCGTCTTTGCTCCCCGCCAGAAAAAACCCTCCATGGGCCAAAATGACCAGAGGTCTCTCCTCTTCTCCATCGTTGGCGGGCCTGTAGATGTCCATGCGCAATTCCTCGTTGGCACCTGAAGCACCCACATTGGCGCCATACAAGACATCGGTGTCGACAATGATCTCCTCAAAAATCCGATACCGGTAGCGTGCCCCATCGCATTGGGCCCAACTTTGGGAGCCCATCAGCACAAGCGAAACGGGCAACAACAACCTCACAAAAAACCCTTGAGCCATGTGATGAAGGTACATCACACCGCCCAAGGGTGTTCAGGAAACGAAGGGTCTCAGTCGTTACTGGATGGCCAAGCGCTTGCTGGCCGTTTGGCCATTGGGCAAGGTCAACGCCAGGTGGTACATTCCAGACGATAATCCGCCAAACGCCAATTGCACAGCCGTTCCTTGACGCCACTGGGTCACATTCACCTCGCGTCCACTGGCATCCATCAAAGAAAGGACCGCCTCTGTAGGCACTCCTTGTACCCAAACTTGATCTCGGGCAGGGTTGGGCATCACGTTCCATTCGACGGGTTGAGCATCCGACACCACATCCGCACCCGTCACAGCGTTGACGATGGCTCGGAATTCTTGGTGGTACAAGTTGGCCACCCTTGCGCTGTGGACAATCACTGTGTTTTCATCGTTCACCGTTTCTGCTGTGGAAGACCAATTGTGAGATCCTGTGATGACCAATGGGTCTGTGCCGACTTCGCTGTGGTCGATGATGCAGTACTTGTGGTGCAAGTCCCCACTCAAATCATGGTGGTACACCTGCACCCCGTTGGCGATCAAGTTGTCGAATTCACTGCCCGTTGTGTTGACCTGCTCAATGACGCCAATGGGGCTGACAAAGAAGCTCTGGTTGAGGTCAACGATGGACGCTCCAAGGTCGTCCCGCGTCAATGTGAGCAGGGCGAACTCCATGTCCGCATTGGCCGCATCGATTTCTTTTTGGATGGCGGCAGTCGTGCCGTCGGAAGGCGAGAAGTACAAATCAACTTCATGGCCACCGATCAAAAAGTCGACTGGCGTGTTCCACGTCTTTTCGGCGCCAAACTTTGCATTCGAAGGGTCGGGGCTCATGCCCTCGGCACCCCACATCTCCTCAAATTCCAACTCGTAGGCCCTGGCCAAACTTTGGTCTTCGAAGATGATCACGTCGTTCAAATCACTGACCAAGTTGCCCGTGGTCAGGTTCGTGGAGCCCGTCAAGACAAAGGCCAAATCGGCATGGTCGGCATCGGCGATGATGAACTTGTTGTGCATGCCACTGCCGTCGCCGTCCGTCCTTGGGTGCGTCACCACAGATGCGTCCAAGCTTCCAAGGCCTGTGTTCGCATTTTGACCTTCGTAGATCCAACGGATTTGGACACCGTTGGAGGCGGCCGTGTTGAAGGCGGCAGCAAGCGTTTGGTCGTTGAAGTTGTACGCCGCAACATCCAAGGTGTGCTGAGCACTAGTGATCCATGCCGCAACGGTGTCGTTCATGTCGGTGCCAAGGGACAAGGCCAGCTCGTCGGTGGCCACACTGTGGTCGACGGCGCCATTGAAGTAGACATGGATGTCACCGCTGCTTTCGGACACGGTGGCATAAGGGCGAATCTGAGAAGTCGCAGACGCACCATCTGACGTGGTGCAAACTGCCCTCGCGTAATAAATACTTCCGGGAGCAAGCCCCACCAAATCCACAAAGTGGCTTGGGGTGTTCAATTGCAAGGCCTCTGCGACAAAACCCAAATCTGGGGTCGGGCCATATTCCACGGAACCGTCGCACGCCAAATCTGTGGTCCAAGACAGGCGAAATCCGTCTGTGGCCAAATTGGTCTGGCTAACCGGAGAGGTGAAGCACAGGTCCGCTGCAGGAATCAAATCCACGGGGCCACGGGGCAACAATTGGTAGCCTCCAAAACCATCGAAAGAAAACTGCGAAACGATGCCGATCATGTCAATTTCGCAGCCAGTGAGTTCCTCTCCGACAAGGCTGTTGCTTGTGCGTACATACATGATGCCATAGGCCCCATCCGCCTGAAAATCATAGGTGGCATTGCCCGCAATGAAGGTGCCTGCCAAGGGGAACGTCACCCCATTGATGCGCACGAGCTGGCCTTCAAGGCTTTCGTCCATGGCATCCGGGGCGATTTCCAAGGGCTCGGGCAATGTGCCCGTCCCGAAGAACTGCACAGATGTCAAATCGGGACCCACTTCAAGCAGGCCATTGTACTCGGTGATTTCACCAGTGACTGTGAGGCTGTCCCCAATTTGTGGGGTGGCATCCCAATCCGACCAGTCTGCCCCGGGATACAAGGCGATGCCAGCTGTGGCATCCTGCAAGTAGCGCACGGAACCGAGGTTGTCGTCGCTCGTCACGACGCCTGTCACTGTGACGGTTTGACCAATGTCGTAATTCTCGCGCACGTCGAGAATGTTGTCTTGGGCCACCGCTTGTGCCGCGAACACCAGGGCCACAAGGGCCAAATTCGTTTTCAAATTCATGGGTTTGGGTTCTTGTTTTGCAGGCCTTTCAATTCCAAGACAGCACTCAAACGGACCATCCGTGGTGGCCCAACAAATACTTCTGCCCTTCCACTTCCTCCCTCTGCCCCGTATGGGTTGGCCGCATAGCGAGAGTTGTTGGTGGCGTCGGTGATGTACAACTGGTCCAGGACATTCGTCACACTGAGACGGACCCTCAAAATGGCATTGGGAGAAACGTCAAAACTGGTGCCAGCATTGAGGTCCCAGAGTCCATACGCTGGGGTCACCCAAACCTCTTTGGGTGCTCCATCCGTGATCACGTCGTCCGGGGAAAAATTGGCATAGTGTTGCCAAAAACGCGTCCCACGAAGAGAAATGTAGGTGCCCCATTTGGGCTGGAAGCGCACAGACCCAGACATCTGTCTCTGAGCAGCATCTCCTACACGGACCCCATTCAAATTGACCGTTTCCTGGGCCACTGTTCCGTCCGACAACTGCGTGATGAAGGCGTTGGTGTTCTGGTTCACCAAATCCACACTCTCGTTGCTTGTCCAACGCCAATTGCCTGCAGAGACAACGCCTTGGATGCCCCATTTGGTGGTGGGGTCATAGGCGAAGTCCCATTCGACGCCAGAGTGAATGGCATCGGCGTTCAACAGGTTGAACCCCAAGTTTCGGTCCACATCCTCAATCACAGTGACCGCTGCCTCGCCCCATTCTTCTGCGCTCACATCGCTCTCCGCCAAGGCGATGAGCGCCTCTCGACCTTCGACCGTGGCGGTGTCGGCGTAGACCGACAAGTTCGGATCGTTCCACAATCCAGACACACTGTAGAAGCGATTGACCGGCTTGTTCTCCCAAGACGTTCGATAAGCATTGACATTCGTGGCCCATTTCCCTCGGGCATATTTGACCCCGACCTCCACTGCTTTCACGTATTGGTTCTCGTACCCTTCAATGACTTCGTTGTTCAAGTCAAACACAGAATTGAACAAAGGTGCGCGGTTCAGATATCCTACGTTCGTGTAGGCATTCACCCACTCGTTGAAGTTGTAATTGCCTCCGGCTTTGATTGTGGCGCTGTTCAGCCGCTCCCAATCGGTGGTGTACGTGGACAAGCCAGGGTGCGATGCCGTCAAGAACGTGGTGTCAGTGGTCCATTCTGTTTCTCCCAAGACACGGTATTCATCTGTGGACCGGACCTCGTAGGTGGTGCCATCCAACGTCACGACATTGGGGCGGAAGTAGTCGATGCCTCGGTACCAACTTTGGGCGCCGGAAACGTTGACGAAGGCTGAGTAATTGTACTTGTCCAGCTCAAACTGAACGTAAGAACCACCCCATGCCACCTGTCCATCGTCGTGGTAAAAGTACTTGTCTCCTTCGCGAAGCGGGGTGTCAAAGTCAGTGTTTTGATTGCGGCGATCTTCAGGCGCGTCGTAATAATCAGCCCCCAGCAAATCGGTGATTGACCGGTAGTGGCTGCCGGTGTAATGGCGGGCGTCCAAGCCTGTGCTGAAGTTCAGCTCATCGTTGAGGTCGATGGTAAAGTTGGTCAGCGCACCAAACCATCGATGGTCGTTGTGCGACGTTCGGATGAAATTGGATCCTTTGCGCTCCCCGTTTTCATCGACATTGAGTCCATTGGGGCCAAATTCAAAGAGCTGATGAGCGTCCCAAAGCGGCTGCAAATTGAGCGTCCCGTCTGCCAACCTGGAACTGGGTGTGCTGTTGAGCGCCTCTCCACCCCCACTGCCAAAACTGGCATAGGCCGTGGTGGTCAAAGTGGCGCGGTCAGAAATGCTCCACACGTCGCGCACCGTGAAAATGGGTTTGAAGTAGCGATTTTGTCGCGGGCTGTAGCGGCGTTTTTCGCCGTAGGTCGTGTCCACTTGGCCCGTTTCTTCATTGTAGTTGTAATAGACCTCCTGGTAGTTCGAGATGAATTCATTGAACGTCCGTCCACGCGAAACAATGGCACTTGTGTCCACGGTGGCGTCGTACTCCGACAACAATTCACTCAACCCATCTTGTGCCTCCCGGTCGTCCGCAATTTGCGACGCCAGCAGCGTATCGTACTCGAACACTTGCATCTGGTAAGACCTCTGCCCGTGGCGCTGAGGGGCACCAAAAGCGGTGAAACTCAAGTTGTGGTTGCCAATGGTCTTGCGCGCTTTGATGTAGTATGCATACGCCTCAGATTCAAGGCCTTCTGCAAAGCCTTGGTTTTGTTTGTAAGAGCCCACGAAATGAAGAAATCCCTTTTCCTGACTCCCAAAAACCCCTGAAAGGCTGTTCCTGTAGTAACCGTAGGACCCAATCTCCGACTGGTAATTGATGGCGCCATTGGCCGACTCGTCTCCCCCCGTCAAAATGTTGATGGTTCCGCCCACAGAAGGAATGGCCAATTTGCTTGCGCCCAAACCGCGTTGCACTTGGGTGGTGCGCACCACGAGGTCCAAACCCGCCCAGTTGCTCCAGTACACCCAGCCATTTTCCATGTCGTTCATGGGGACCCCATCCACCATCACCGCGAGGTTCGTTTGGTCAAAACCACGGATGGTGACCCTCGCATCGCCATCTCCACCGCCTTGCTGCGTGGCGTACACGCCCGGCGTGGTGTTGAGCACCATCGGCAAGTCCCTTCCCGCCAACTCCTCTTGAATTTGAGCCGGCAAAACATTTGAAAAGGCGACTGGCGTTTTTCTGGAAATGGCGATGTCTGCTGAAACGACCGCCTCCTTCATGATCAGAGTCTCGAGGCGAAAGCGAACAAAGGTCTCCTCGCCCATGCAAGTCACATCTTGGGCCAAACTGCTGTATCCAATGTACGACACCTCCAAAGACGATTTCCCCTTGGGCAAAGCCATGGAAAAGGTCCCGTCCAAATCGGTGGCGACCACAGCATTGCCCGACTTCACGTAGGCCCCAATCAAGGGCTCTCCAGTCAGCGCGTCTTCCACCGTTCCGGTCACCGAACAAAGTTGAGCGCCTGCGCTGAAGGTCATTGCCCAAAAAAGCAATGCCCAGGTCCATGATTTTGTCATCTCATCGCCAGTGTTGCGATCTTATTTGCGGACCACGCGATGCGTGGAGCGAAGACCATGTTCGTTCCAAGCCTCCACCAGGTACAAACCGGGAGCCACAGCGCCGAGGTCCACTTCTGCAACCATTCGGCCATTGACCGATTGGCGCTGCACCTCTTGACCCGCTAGGTTCCTTAGGGTCAAACTGTGAAAGCCAACATTCGACCGGACAAAGACCACTTCACCGGATGCGGGGTTGGGGAACACGTCCAATTCCATGCGCTGGGGGGTCTCCAAAACCGATGTCGTCCCACAATCACAAAAATGGAAACCGAGTTGATCAAAGGTGTTGACCTCCAAGGAATCCCATTGGTCGTACACGCCAAAATCGTCGATGGCATTGACGTCTCCTCCCGTGACGGATTGCTTCCTCACCAAGGTATGGTTCTGCGTCACCTCTGCCCAGCCTGTCGTTCCAGGATCTTCTCCAATCTTTCCAAAGACATCCACGACATCGTTCGTTGAAATTTGGCGCAGCACCAAGGCATCGTTGCCGTTGAAGTACATCGCGTTGTTGTCGGCGTATACAGGGCAAAGCCACAAATCTGCCACAGCTGCCAGCTCTTCCCACACAGGTGCTTCAAAGTCGACTCCATCGGGGTCCTGTTTGTCCAACACCACCACGACCACGTCGTCTGCCATCAAAGTACCTTCAAGGGCGACCTTCTGGTTGTCTTCGGCTGCCGTCGCACCGTTCGCGTAACGCTCAATGCGGTAATCACTAAGGTCGATCTGAGCATCTGTGGGGTTGTAAATCTCGAGGGCTTTGTTGTTGGACCAACCCTCGATGTATTCCGAGAAAAACAAATCTGAGCATTGTGCTTGGGCAGTTGCATTGCCCAAAAAAGCAGCAGCTGCAAGCGAAAAAACAAAGCGCGATACGTCAAATGATTTCATGACTGGAGGGATTTGGTTGTGAACTTGTTTTGAAGAATCTAGGTGTCAAAATTACCTCGAGATTCCTTAATTTCCACGTCTCAACCAAATCGCATTTTCATGCGCACGTATTCCTCGATGAACCTGCTTCCCTACAAAGCATTGCGTTCCCTCATTTTGGCACTGACCACAGTGCTCTGCCTTCCTTTCTCTGGCTTGGCGCAAACCGACCCATTGGGTTGCGTCGTGAACGCCGGGATTGACCCCCAAGAAGTGTGCCGCCTGGACCACATTCAATTGGGCGGTTCTCCCACTGTGAATGAGACCTTGAGTGCCGAGTTGCAGTCTTTGGAGTGGACGGTGCTGTCGGGATCCAATGTCGAATTCATGTCGTCCACCTCTGATGAAAACCCCATGGTTCAAATCGAGGAGACTTCAGTCTTTCAGGTGACCCTGACCTTGACCGACGGGTCGGTTTGTCTTGACTCCATCAC
>JBELJW010000070.1:0-5212 GCA_042089975.1 Flavobacteriales bacterium
GGTGACAGGCGCGGATGGGGAGTCGACCAACCCCAATCCTTCGGTGAGCCCACATGTGCAATTCGGCCGGTTCAACCTGCCTGACGACACGTACAATGGACCTTACGGGATTGGAGAGGGCAACGACGACGGCATCAATTGGCTCGATTTCAAGTTCTTCAACATCAACACCGCGGAAATCAGCAACAATTTGAACCCGGTGCCAACCGCCAACCTTGGATGCGACACCATCGTGCTCTGTTTGGGGCAGGAATACTCACTCGACGTTGAATTCCTCGGACCAGAGCCCACACAAACAGTGGACTTGGACGTCACGGAACTCAGCGGCGCCAACGTCATCGAGAATTTCCTGGTGACCGACGGAGAGACGGCCACCTTCACAGGGACTTTTGTTGCAAATGAAGCGGGCATCGAAACCGTGAGCATGATTGCAGAGGACAGCGATGGTGCTGAAACCGTCTTGGAAATTGTGATTCAAGTGATGGACGTGACCCCTCCAGTGGTCAATGTTAGATCAGAGACCGGTGATTTTGGCATTTGTGCCGGAGCGGAATTGCCTGTGGTGGCTGCCGCCAATGGGGGGGATGAGCCGATCGAGGAGTGGAGTTGGAACCTCAACAGCGATTTCTGGGAGGCGAATGAGGCGACCATTCCATTTGGAGGAATCTTCGTGGTGACGGGGGAGACGGCGTCTGGCTGTGTGGTGAAAGAGTCTTTCGAAGTGTTTCAAACCCCGTACTATCTTCCAACGGTGGAAGGAATTCTGCAAACGGTTTGTCCTGGGCAAGAAGCCACGGTGACCGTGGTGCCGGACGATGACGAGAATTTTGTGGACTACATATGGGCCGGAAATTGGAATGGTGGCGGTGGAGAGGTGCTTTCCTCGGAGGGCCCATCGGCCACCCTCACCGCTGGAGTGTTCCAAGTCACTGTTGTGGACGAGGGAGGGTGCGAAGGGCGAAGAACGTTTGTGATTTCTCCGTCTGCGTCCACCATTCCTGAGGTGACGACAGAGGCTGTGTGTGGTGAGGGGCCTTACGATCCTGTGGAATTTTCGGGAGGCTTTTCAAGTCCAGCCGAGGGCTTTTTGCAGCTTCAGCTGTTCAGTTCGTTGAGCGGTTGGCAAGGATCATTCTTGAGTGTGGATGTCATCCACGCGGACAGCACCATCACCAATTCGACAGTGACCCTGCCGTCTGGAGGATTTGCCAATGTGCAGGATTTGGCGGACTTGGGATTGGTATTTGGGGATTCGGTGTTGATCACTTACGTGAGTGCAGACCCCGCCAACGATGAATTTTTCAGTTTCAATTTGTCGAATTGCGCCAACAATTGCAGCCTCAATCCGGAGGCATGTGAGGAGATCGGTGACCTCACAACAGGGGTAGTGTATTATGGCCCCGCTCTATGCGAAGTGCAGCCTGCTTTGGGTGCATGGACGGAGGATGGTGCACCAAGTGATGCTTTCAGCAACCCGGATGAATACAACACCCTCTGGCAGCCTGAAGGGTTTGGCGTTTTTGAACTTTGCTTCACGGACGATGAGTGTGGCACCGAGACTTGCTACGATCAGGAGGTGAATTTGCCGCCAACCATCGAGTTGAGTGGCGACAGCATTGCCTTTGCATGCGATGGCGACGGCTACAACATTGAGGCCTTCATCTTTGACCCGGCCGATGCGGCCACGATCAACTGGCCCTATCCTGGCAACGACAACGTCACCTTCAACGAATACACCTGGACACAATACACAGAAACCACACTCGTGGTGGATGTGGAGAACGGCTGTGGAGAAGCGACAGATCAGGTGGAAATCACCGCCGCTTTTGCACCTGTGTTGGAGAACGATTATTTGTGTGGGGAAGGGGCAACCTTGGAATTGGACCCCATTGCGGGCGACCAGAACACAGACTTGGAGTACCAGTGGACGTACAACGGCAGCACCGTCGAGGATGTTGACGACAACGAGTGGGAGGTCGACGAGACAGGTTCTTATTGTGTCACGGTGACCAACGGGTGCTTCCCTGACGGTGACAGTGACTGCGCTTTCATTGACATTGTCAGTGCCCTCGATGTCGAATTGTTTTCAGGTGGATCCGTGACGGATTGTGACGGTGGAGGCATTGAGCCTGGGGAGCAAGCAGACCTGGGTGTCAACCCTGCATTTTTGGCTGGATATGCCGACTATACGGTGACTTGGCCCGATGGCACGGTGACCACGGTGGATGACAATTTCACCTGGGTGGTTCCGGAGGAGACGGAGATCAATGGCACCCAAATTTGCGTGCTTGTCGAGGACCCCTACGGCTGCGAGCCGCAAGAGGAGTGTGGACTTGTCTTCATTGGCGATGTCCCGACCTACAACCCACAACCCATTTACGAAGGCGCACGCACATTGTGTCCGGGTCAGCCTGAGGTGTTTGACCTCAACACGGAAATCAATGGCCCAGACTACAGCGACTACTCTTGGACAGTGCAATGCGCGGACACCATGGTCTCCTTCACGGCAGAGAATGTCCTGTTGCTGACAGGAGAGCAATTCCCACCCAGTTGTTGGGGATATGACTTGACTATGACGGCTTCTGTGGCCAACCCTTGCCTCCCAGGCGGGCTTGCCCACGAATACGACATCCAAATCCAGCAATGCGAAATCTTGCCTCCCAACGTGTTCACGCCCAAAGACGGCAACGAATACAACGACGGCTTCATCATTCGTGGCTTGGAGCCATGGGAGGAGGACCCTGAGGGGGTGTTGGTCCGTGTTTTTGACCGTTGGGGGAACAAGGTCTACGAGGACGAAAACTACCGCAATGCTTCGCCATGGTATGGATTTGAGAGTGCGGATGGGGTGTATTTCTACACCATCTTGCTTCCCAACGGCGAAGAATTCACGGGCACGGTGAACATCTTCCGGTCCCGCTGAGCCTTGGCAAAAGCCAAAAAACGGTTCGTTTGCTCTGAATGTGGCCACGCCCACCCTCAGTGGGTAGGCCAATGTGCCCAATGCAAGGCCTGGAACACTTTAGAGGAGGAACAAGTGCAGGAGTTGTCACAACGTGGGAAACGCACCGGCGCTGTCATGCTTCAGGCGCCCCGAATCCAACCGTTGTCCGAGGTGGATGTGGCTGAAATGCCAAGGTTGAGCATGGGCGACAAAGAGTTGAACCGAGTGCTCGGTGGTGGGGCCGTCCCTGGAGGCGTTGTGCTCTTGGGTGGAGAGCCGGGCATCGGCAAATCAACCTTGATGCTTCAAGTGGCGTTGGAGGTGGCGGCCACAGGCGCGAAAGTGCTGTATGTCAGCGGGGAGGAAAGCGCAGAACAAGTGCGCATGCGCGCCAACCGTCTTGGCGAGATCGCGCCCTCTGCGTTGATTTTTCCGCAAACGCAAGTGCCCGCAGTGCTCGACGCCTTGAGAGAGGAAAGGCCCTCTCTTGTTGTGGTGGACTCTGTACAAACCCTTGACCTTCCCGACCAGGATGGTGTGCCGGGTTCAGTCGGTCAGATTCGGGAATCAGCGGCAGCCTTGACGGCCTTTGCGAAGACCACGGGAACGCCGCTCTTCATGGTGGGGCACATCACGAAAGAGGGCTCTCTTGCGGGCCCCAAAGTGTTGGAGCATATGGTGGACGTGGTGTTGCAATTTGAAGGGGACCGACACCATGCGTACCGCATGCTACGCGCTGCAAAGAACCGCTTTGGCACCACTGCTGAATTGGGGATTTATGAAATGACAGGAGAGGGTTTGTCCGCCGTGGACCACCCGAGTGAAGTGTTGTTAGGGGAGCGCGGTTCTGCAGAGAGTGGCTCCGCAGTCGCAGTGTCCATTCAAGGAGCCAGACCACTTTTGGTGGAGATTCAGGCATTGGTCAGCACGGCGGTCTATGGCACACCCCAACGGTCAGGAACAGGGTTTGACTTGCGGCGGTTGAACATGCTACTCGCGGTTTTGGAAAAGCGCTGTGGGTTCAAACTGGGTGTGTTGGACGTGTTTTTGAACTTGGCGGGTGGATTGAAAATCCAAGACCCAGCGAATGATCTCGCTGTGGTGGCCGCCATTTTGAGCTCCAGCTTGGACCTGCCGCTGGACAACCGCACATGCTTTGCCGGCGAGGTTGGATTGAGTGGGGAGATTCGACCTGTTCCAAGGCTCGAACAGCGCATGGCGGAGGCTGCACGCCTTGGCATGGAGCGCATGTTGATTTCAGGTCACGGTTCTCATCCGACACCCCCAAAGGGGTTGACAGTTGTGCCTGTCAAACGGGTCAACGAGGTGCAAAGGGTGGTGTTTTAAGGAGCCAAACCAATCACCACGACATATTCTCCTCTTGCGGGGTGTGCCTCGAGATGAAGCATCAATTCGTCGACCGTCCCCCGAACGATTTCCTCATGCAATTTTGAAATCTCACGGGCGAGGGAAACAGGACGATTTCCGGCCCCGGCTTCCTTCATTTGGGCCATCAATTTGGCCACGCGATGCGGACTTTCATAAAGCACAACAGTGCACGGCATGTCGAGCAACGCTGCAAGCCTCTTCTGCCGCCCTTTCTTGTGGGGAAGGAACCCCTCGAAATAGAAGCGGTCGGTGGGGAGACCAGAGGTGACCAAGGCCGGCACGAAAGCCGTGGCTCCAGGCAGGCATTCGACGTCGATCAACGCGTCGACGCAAGCCCTGACCAATAGGAATCCGGGGTCGGAGATGCCAGGGGTCCCTGCGTCGGAGCAAAGGGCCAAGGTGATGCCGCCTTGAAGCTCGCGCACCACCCCTTCCAAGGCCCGGTGTTCATTGTGCTGGTGGAAGGACCGCAAGGGAGTGTCGATGCCAAAGTGACGCAACAATTTTCCTGTGGTTCTGGTGTCTTCAGCCAGCACGAGATGGGCTTCTTTGAGACAATCGATTGCCCGCTGCGTCATGTCGCCTAGGTTGCCCACTGGTGTGGGCACGACCACGAGCTTGCCCCCACTCATGACACGAAGGTTCGCATGATGCGTTTGGCAAAAGATTCTTTGAGGTCCTCGATCTCATCGGGATCGCCCGAGGTGGCCAGGGCCTCTTGAAAAAGCGACAGCGCTTCTTCTTGCGTCGAGGCCCGTTCGAGCTTGCCCAGCAAGGTGCCAAAAACTTCCTCTTCGCCAGAAAACAAGACACTTGTGAATTGGGCCCTGTCAAGAATGCTCATCCCTTCCGCAACGGTCTGGAGGGGCTGAAGGGCCA
>JBELJW010000070.1:5312-9446 GCA_042089975.1 Flavobacteriales bacterium
GCCCTGTCAAGAATGCTCATCCCTTCCGCAACGGTCTGGAGGGGCTGAAGGGCCAGTTTTTCAGCCAGGGTCAATTCGCCAATGCTAGAGATCAAGTCCACTTGATTCTTGGGCGCGACCTCTTCGTCCTCCGAAGGTTCGAGCAATCGATTTTTGGGTTCTGGAAGGGGCGCGGCGTCTGCGGTTTCGCCAGGCACCTCCGATGGCGATGTGGCTGGAGGTTCGGTGGCAAGATGGCGTCTGACAATGGCGCCTTCGTGGAGAAGACGGGCGGCTTCTTCAAATGCCAAAACAAGGTCAGGATCCCAACCACTTTGCCTCGCCTGGTCAAGCGCATTTTGACAACGGACAAGTTGCTGTTGGACGTCTTGCATCTCGAGGGGCTCCATGTTCAAAGGTAATCTTTGTCGTCGGGGTTCAACAAGTCCGAGCGGTCGGGCGACGCATCTTCCTGACTCTTGCGGATCCTGTCCAAAAGTTTGGGCCGTTCTGGGCGAGGTTCCTCGGGCGTTTCGCCGCGCAAGGCGTCCCGCAAACGTTGTTTTTCAGCTTCTACAGCGCTCTTTCTGTGGGCCCTCGCAGCTGCGCGGTCGTAGGAGTACACGGGTTCGGAAACGGGACCTGACATGTTCAAAAAGAACTGGCTTCCGAGCCCGTCGTCTTCCATCACCCCGACTGCATCCGAGGCTGAGGCACGAAGGTCCCTAAGCGCAAAACCGATGGTGTAGTCCATGAGATGGTCGAAAGTGTACACCCCTTCGACGCTGAGGTTCATGGCAGAGGACTCAATCAGGGTTTTGGGCAAATCCACTCGACGCTGTGACACCTCAATGTGCTGTTGAATGGGAAGGAATTCGATGTCCTTGAGCCTTCTGCGCAAGTCGTCGGGATCGACGAGGGGAGCCATGAGCCGGTGCTCTGCCAGATAATTGGCCATGTCGTCAAAGGCCTCCAGCCCTTGGAGCCGTCCGTGGCGAATTTCGGTTTCAAGGCTGGCCGTGAATTGCTCCCCATGCCAACCTCCTCCGAGGTCCCAGCTCATGGCCATGCTGCCTGCTGTCGAAAGGGCGCCCTGCAGGTGCTCGTGGCGAAGCAAACTCTGGCCAAAATCCTGGTAGGTGGAGAACAACTCCGGCAAGGAAACGTCGTCGACGGTCCCCCTTAGCCCGAGCATCCATCCGGCGCGCCCCGGCTTGAGCCCCCCTTCTAGCTGGGCGTGGCCCTCCAAACCTTTCAGCCGCGCGCTTCGAATGTTCCATCGGTTGTGCGTGCATTCGCTTCGAAGGGAGAGTCCTGTGCACTCGAGGTTGTCCCATTCCAAAAACTCGGAAGTCACATTCAATGCCAGCGACGACCCCGGCGTCAACAGCTGGGCTTCCGTTGCGGGACCTATGTCCAGGTGGTCCCAGAACGTCAAAATGGGGTCCACACTCAACCTGGCAGCAGCGATGTCCACGTTGCCTTTCATAGCACCTCCTTCCCACCATGTTCGCGGGGTCAGACCACGGCATTGCAGCCAGCCTTCGTTTCCTGCCCACTGGACAAACAAGGAGTCTGCGTCGAGAGAGGATGGATGCCAACGCAGACTTGGGGCGTCGAGGAGATATGGGATGCCATCGAGCATTCCCGCCCAACGTTGAAGCTGGAGGTCGCCCTCGAAGGACAGGAACCCATCTGTGGGGTGGAGCCGAAGGCGGCCTTCCGCTTGGGTTTGTCCAGAAGCAGGAAGGGCCGATCGAACGGATTCTGACATGGAGGGAACCCATGCGTCAAAGGGGGTGTTCATGTCCAGTGAAGCCTTCCCTTGAAAGATCAAGCTGGAGCGCGCACCAGGCATCACTTCGCCTTCGACTTGCCATCCAGCCCCCTCGAGGCGCGCTTCCGTCACCTCCCAGCGCCAAGGTCCGCTTTGGCCCAGGCTTGCGCGGCCTTTTGCTTGCAAGGACCCATGCAGTGCCATGCTCATGCCAGTCCACGATGGCGCCAATTGAACCTCGTTTTCTGGGGCGCTCCAATCCACCTCGACCCCGCGTTTGGTCAACGAAATCTGGAGGGCCAGGTGGTGTGCTGAAGACCATTTGCCATTCCAGGGGGCATCGACAAGAAGATTGCCCAAGGCATCGAATGTGACATCGGGGCAGTTGATGGCCACGTTGTGGTCCGATTCTGACACCGAAGCCTTCCAACGGCTCGACACGCCTGCAGCTGACAGTTTGCCTTCCCCCTCCCAACCCGCTTCTCCATGCTGGGCTTTCCCAGAGAAGGACAGGCCAAAGGGTTGGAGCGGCGGAAGGTCGTTGCCCTGGCCCTGGACTTCTTTGGCCTCCATTTCCCAAGACCAGGAAAGCCCATCCAAACGAGGCTCAATCGACGCTTGCACCAACCGTCCACTCCATTCGGACCCATCGCGCCATCGCGCCTTAACCGCCACGTTGGTCATTTCCATCAAAGGAAGGTTGACCAAGGAGGGGTCCTCGGCCATTCGCCCTTTTGGGGCCAACAACTCTTCCACATTCCAACGCCCCGAGGCAATCTCTTCAAGCAACAAGGAGCCCTGGTCCACGGTCAGTGTTTTCAGGGTTGGACGGTCACCCATCAAACTCCACACGTCGATTTCCATGCCCAGACGTCGGGCACTTAGCCATTCTTGACCTTGTGGGGATTGGATGGAAACTTGTGCCAAGTCCACACTGACGTCGGGGAAGCTCCTCCACCAAGACAACCCGATGGTGTCGATGGTCAAAGTGCCGGTCACCTTCTGATCCAATGCCTCCATCCCCAACTGCTTCCACTCTTCTCCATGCTGCACCACCATCCACCAGGCCCATCCCATTCCCCCCAACAGAACCAGGGCAATGGCGGCAAGCCAACGGGTGAATCGAACAGGGGAAGTAGAAGGCTTCATGGGTTGAAGGGGGAAGTTCGAAGCAGAAGAGGGTCCAAACGGACCGGCCAAGGTCCAAGTGTTCACATGCGTTGGTGGATGGGACTTGAATCCAACGCATTCCGAAGCATCTTTGTGCCATGGACAAGCGAACTTTTCTAAAAATTACCGGAGCAGCAGGCACTGGGGTGTTGCTGGCGCCGTGGTTGGGTTGTGCGGACGGGAGCAAGGGTGCAAAGGAAACAGGCCTTTGGGGCGCAGAGGCGTTCGAGTTGCCCCCCCTTGGGTTTGCCACAGACGCCCTTGCACCAAGCTTGGACCAGGCGACCATGGAGATTCACCATGGCAAGCACCATGCCGGCTACGTCCGCAAACTGAACGCCGCCTTGGCAGGCCGTTCCAAAGGTGCAGGAGGCAGCTTGGTCCAACTTCTTCAGGAGGTGAACCCTGAGGATGCGGCCGTTCGCAACAATGGCGGTGGGCACTTCAACCACAGTTTGTACTGGGAGGTTCTCCGACCAGGTGGGCCTGCGTTGCCAGAAGGGAATTTGGCGCAATTGATCGACAGGGACTTGGGAGGGGTCGAGCCGTTTGCGGAGGCCTTTGCCTCAGCCGGTGCGAAGCAGTTTGGCAGTGGTTGGGCATGGCTTTTCATCAACCAAGATGGGGCGCTTGAAGTGTCCAGCACCCCCAACCAGGACAATCCCTTGATGGCGTCTTGCGTGGCGCGTTCAGGGACACCCATCCTTGGGATGGACGTGTGGGAGCACGCGTACTACCTGCAATACCAAAACCGCCGAAAGGACTACATCCAAGCGTTTCTGAGCATGGTCAACTGGGCATCAGTGTCGGCCCGATTGGAAGGTGCTGCGGGTCAGGTGAAGTGACCTTGGCTGAAGCGATCTCAGGGAGACGGCTCCTTGGGCACGCGTTGGTAGGTCATGGTTTCGGATGCGCCAAAGCGGACCAAACGTCTGAAGGCACCATTGCCACGGGGATCCAACTGAACTTCGCGAAGCTTGTCTTTGGTGTCGTTGTCATCGTAGACCTCCTTGATTCGCCCCTCTCCGACCACATTTTCCCAACGCCGCAATGCGCCAGGGAGTTCTGGGTCCAATTGACGAATCGTGATTTGGTCTCCTGACTTCTGAGCGACCACAAGCGTCCATCGGACTTCTTCCCCCTTTTCCTCAAAGTTCAACACAAGTCGTCTGCCCAAACGGCGCAAGACAGCCTGCTCGCCGAGCACG
>JBELJW010000071.1:0-9419 GCA_042089975.1 Flavobacteriales bacterium
GTTGGACACATACGTCAACAGCCACAGTGTGCCGACCAATCCGTTGCATCGCAAGGGTTACCCTTCCATTGGTTGTGCGCCCTGCACTCGGGCCGTTTTGGAGGGTGAACACCCTCGGGCAGGCCGTTGGTGGTGGGAGCAATCCAGCAAGGAGTGCGGGCTGCACAAGGGCTGACAACCTTCTTCCAGAATGCCAGTACAAGGTTTACCTTGGCTTCTCAAAAATCTCTTCATGTCTTCAGGATTTTTCGCGTTGTTGGACGATGTGGCGGCCACGATGGACGATGTCGCCTCCATGACCAAGGTGGCGACCCAAAAGACCGCTGGCATCTTGGGCGACGACCTGGCCGTCAATGCCGAGAAAGCGATGGGCTTTTCCTCCTCGCGGGAACTGCCCGTGTTGTGGCGGATTGCCAAGGGCTCCTTGCTCAACAAAGCCATCATTTTGCCGCTCGCCTTTGTCTTGGACGCTTGGCTTCCGTGGTTCATCGAGTGGGTGCTTGTTGCTGGGGGTGCCTTTCTTGCTTTTGAAGGGGCAGAGAAGGTGAGCCACACATGGCATGCCTTCAGGTCAAAGTCAAAGGAGCGCAAAATTGACAAGGGGAGCGCCATTCCCGATGAGGCTCAACGTGTCCGATCTGCCATTCTTGTGGACTTCATTTTGTCCGTTGAAATCGTCATTTTGGCCATGAGTTCTGTGCAAGAATCTGGATGGGAGATGCGTTTGGCGGTGGTGGGTCTGGTGGCCTTGCTGGCCACTGTTGGGGTGTATGGCCTTGTGGCCTTGATTGTTCGCATGGACGACATGGGGCTCTGGATGATCCAAAGGGGACACGCCCTTGGGAAAGCGATAGGGCGCGGGCTGGTGCTTTCTTTGCCGTGGGTGGTCAAGGTCATTGGTGCCTTTGGGACCGTCGCTTTGTTCGTGGTGTCAGGGGGCATTTTCCACCATCATCTGCCTTGGTTCCATTCGTGGATGCACTTGTGGGGCCTGCCCACCATGTTCCTGGAAGCGGTGCTGGGGCTTCTCGCAGGAGCGGCAATGTTGTGGGTCATTCACGGTGCCCAAGCGGCTTGGTCTTGGGGCAAGGGACGCAACGGCTGACAAGGATTTGGAGGGGAAGAAGACCCTCCGCTACCTTGCTGTCGCCATGGATTCAACCACAATGAAGCAGATGCTTGACCTTCTCGAATCGGAAGGCCCCAAGTCCATGTCTTACGAAGACATTTGTGCTTGGGCAGAAGGACAAGATTGGTTGACGAAGGATTGGGCAACCCATGTCCCTCCTTTGGACGCCACTGGGGAGTATACCAGAAACATTCTTTGTTTGAAGCCATTTGAAGTCGTGCTTCTGCATTGGCCTCCGGGAACGGAGAGCGCTGTCCATCATCATCAAGGGTTTTGGGGCTGCGTGGTTTGTCTTTCAGGGACTGCTGAAAATGTGAATTACACCCTGAACGAAGGGGTGATGATGGTGGAGGATGTCATGCGTGCCACACCAGGAGGAATCATCCCTGAACCGGATGGCACCATCCACAAAATCCGAAATGGAAGCGCGAAGGACCCCCTTGTGACCTTGCATTTGTACCACCCTGCATTGGAAACGTTGGACGGACTTGTGCTTTACGACGTCGAGGCGGGCAAGCGCGTGGAATGCAATGAAAAGGCCCCGACTGCGTCCTTGGAACTGCCCCAGGATTGTTATCGAAGAGTGGAGGTGGAGACATTCGTTTTGAAGGCAGACACAGAGGCTTCCCACATTCCTTGCAACCAAGTGCCCAAACCCTCCTCCAAGACCATTGAGGGGATGGTGAATCGCTATTACCAAGAGCATGCAGCGGTCTACGATGCCCAAGATGCACAAGTCCAAAAGCGCCAAGCGTACACCTCCGCGATCGACATCAGGGTGGCGAAACAATTGCAAGACATGGCTGGCCGCGGCGAACCGGTCGAGCGCGTGATGCACCTCGCTTGCGGAACGGGCAGGCGGGCAGAGAGCATTCGTTCGATGGCAGGACTGCCTTACCAGATGTTTGGGGTGGATTTGTGCGAAGACATGGCCCAGCAGGCCCAAACGCGTGGGGTGGAAGTTCAGGTGGCCTCCTTGACCGACCCCTTCGATGCCGCCTGGAACGGAACCTTTGACGCGTTGACGATTTTGTACGCCTATGGCCACATCCCTTCGGAGTCGGACCGTTTGCATCTTCTTCGTTCTGCTTTCGATTGGCTCAGGCCTGGTGGGGCATTGTGCCTAGATGTGTTCAGCTTGCTCGACCCTCATGAGTGGGGTCCCAAAGCGGCCCATCACTTCGAAGCCCAGCGTCTTGGTCCTCAAGGCTACGAGCGAGGAGATGTGTTCTACCGTCGCAATGCAGGGGAGGAGCTCGCTTTCTTGCATTATTGCACCAAGGAGGGCATCCTGAATCTTGTGGAACGTGCCGGATTCGATGTCTTGGACTTCGCCAACATTGCCTACGCCGAGGAAGGCGAGGTGCAACGAAGTGAGGATGGCAAATTCTTCCTCACACTTCAGCGTCCTTTTTGACATGATGCTCCTTCGGACCGCATTGGCTTGTGACTGGAGCTTGTCGCCAGATACGTTGAGCGAGGCTTGGTCAAAAGACTGTTGAGCCATTTGGAAATCACACATTGTCCAAAAATTTGTGTGCATCGTGGGAAAGTGAGCGTTGGGGGCCATGCTTGAGCGTAGTGGGTTCTGCCATCTTTGCATTCAAAATCCCTCCTTATGGCCAAACACATTAGCGGCATTCAGCAAATCGGCATTGGCGTCCCCGACGTTCACAAGGCATGGGCATGGTATCGGAAAGCCTTTGGCATCGATGTCCGCATGTTCGAAGAAGCGGCAGAAGCGGCCTTGATGACCCGCTACACTGGGGGGGAGGTCCATTCGCGTCATGCCGCGCTTGCCCTTCACATGGGCGGGGGTGCAGGCATGGAGATTTGGCAGTTCACCAGCAGAGAGCCACAGCCGGCGACATTTGAGGGTCAGCTCGGCGACACGGGGATTTTCATTTGCAAGGTCAAATGCATGGATGCTGAGGCCATGCATGCCGAACATGCCCGTCGGGGCATTGCCAGCCTGGGTCCGGTGCACGAGCGTCCAGACGGAAGCAAGCACTTTTACCTGAAAGACCCCCACGGCTATTGCTTTGAATTGGTGGAGAGCAAGGAGTGGTTTGGCCCGGCAGCCTATGGTGGAGGTGTAGGAGGTGCTGTCCTCGGGGTCAGCGATGTGGAGCAGTCGATGGCCCTTTACAGGGATGTCTTGGGCTATGACAAGGTGATTTTGGACGAGACGGGCGTGCAAGCTCCATTTGCGCCATTGCCCGGAGGTGGCGAGGGCTACCGCAGGGTTGTGCTGCAACGGAGCCAGCCCACCTCCGGAGCATTCAGCCAACTGCTTGGAGGCGGCGAAGTGGAGCTGGTCCAAGCCTTGGACCGGGCGCCCAAGAACTTGTTTGAAGATCGATTCTGGGGAGACTTGGGGTTCATCCACATCTGTTGGGATGTCCGTGACATGGAGGCGTTGGAGCAAGAGTTGATGGCGGCAGGCTTCCCTTTCACCGTGAACAGCGCCTCTTCGTTTGACATGGGAGAAGCCAGCGGTCAATTCACGTACGTCGAAGATCCCGACGGCACTTGGGTCGAATTTGTGGAAACCCACAAGATCCCCATCAGTCAGAAGTTGAATTGGTACCTGGACACAAGGAAGAGACCCGCCGCCAAAGCTTTGCCCAAGTGGATGCTCAAGATGTTGCGCTTCAACCGTGTGAAGGGCTGATGATGCATTCAAATCTTTGGACCGGGTCGGCATGTGCTGCGATGCTGGCGACCGTCGTACTGGCCTGCCAAGCCCCCAACAACAACCCCATGGAATACCCTGGAACAAGGAAGGAACAAGTGGTGGACTCCCTGTGGGAGACCGCCGTGGAAGACCCTTACCGTTGGCTTGAAGACGATCGGGACCCCGATGTCGTCGCTTGGGCCACTGCCCAGCAATCCACAACGCGTGCCTTTTTGGACGCCCTGCCCGAGAGGGAATCGATCCGGTCGAGGTGCGAGGAACTCTACAACCATCCCAGGGTGGGGATTCCAAGGACCATTGGAGAGCGCATTTTCTTGTCCAGAAACAACGGACTTCAAAACCAGAGTGTCACCTTCGTTCAAAAGGAAGACGGAACGGAAGAGGTGTTTTTGGACCCCAATGGCCTGAGTGAAGATGGAACCGTCACTGCAGGGTTGTCCGGTGCCTCGCCAGATGGTCGGCATGTGGTCGAAGTGCGCAATGCTGCAGGATCGGATTGGCAAGAAATGCGTGTTTTGGATGTGGCCACAGGGGAATCCACAGGAGAAGTATTGAAGTGGGTCAAGTTTTCTGGCGCCGCATGGGTCGATGGTGGATTTTATTACAGCCGATACCCCGCTCCAGAGGGGTCCGCATTTTCTGCCGAAAACACCTTCCACAGCGTGTATTTCCACAAAGTAGGGACACCACAGGAGGAAGATGTTTTGGTTTTCAGGAATGAGGATGAGCCCAACCGCTACCACTTCGTCAACACCACCGAAGATGGTCAATTTGCGGTCTTGAACACAAGCACCGGCACCGATGGCAACAGCTTGCATGTGCTGTCTTTGGCGGGAGGCGATTCCAATTGGAAGCCTGTGGTCGACGGGTTTGAATCCCACCAATCCATGGTGGAACATGTGCGAGGTCGCTTGTACATGCTAACCGACATCGATGCACCACGCTACAGGTTGGTCGCTGTGGACCCCTCGGTTCCTAAGGACCAATCCCGCTGGCGTGATGTACTCCCAGAAAGTGAGGATTTGCTGGAGTCCGTTCGCGTGGTAGGAGGGCAGCTTTGGGCGATTTACCTGCACAATGCTTCCCATCGTGTCCTTCGTTTTGACCTGGATGGCAGCAACCCACGAGAAGTGACATTGCCCTCTGCTGTAGGCTCAGTGGGTGGCTTTGGGGGCAAAATGGACGCCAAGGAATTGTTCTACGCCTTCACATCGTTCACCCAGCCTACCACCATTTACCGTCTGGACATTGCCTCTGGCAAGTCCTCCCTTTGGAGCATGCCGGAGGTGCCGTTCGCACCAGAGGATTTTGAGGCCCATCAGGTTTGGTTGGAGTCAAAAGACGGCACGCCGATTCCCATGTTTGTGGTCCATCAGAAAGGATTGGTCAAGGATGGAAATAACCCAACCTTGCTTTATGCCTACGGTGGCTTCAATGTGAGCTTGACGCCGAGTTTCAGCGCCAGCAACCTGGCTTTCTTGGAACGGGGTGGGGTCTACGCCATGCCCAATTTGCGGGGAGGTGGAGAATTTGGGGAAGCCTGGCATGAATCGGGCATGCTTTTGAAGAAGCAGAATGTCTTTGACGACTTTATGGCTGCTGGTGATTTTCTTGTCAAAGAGGGCTACACTTCGCCAGGCAAGTTGGCCATTGCTGGTGGCAGCAACGGGGGACTCTTGGTGGGGGCAGTCATGACCCAACGGCCAGATTTTGCCAAAGTGGCATTGCCCGCGGTGGGGGTGATGGACATGCTGCGTTACCACAAGTTCACCATTGGTTGGGGATGGATCCCAGAATACGGTTGTGCCGACAGCTCCAAGGTGGACTTTGACAATTTGCTCTCGTATTCTCCTTTGCACAATCTTAGGGAAGGGGTCGAATACCCCAGCACCTTGGTCACGACTGCCGACCATGACGACCGTGTGGTGCCTGCCCACAGCTTCAAATTCGCAGCCCGTTTGCAGGAAGTGCACAAAGGTGGCAGGCCTGTGCTTTTGCGCGTGGAATCCAATGCCGGGCATGGCGCCGGAAAGCCGATTGGAAAGGTGTTGGACGAGCAGGCCGACAAGTGGGCATTTGTCCTCCATGAACTGGAAGGAAGTGAATGACCATTTGTTGCCTCCAGATGGGTCCCAATTGAAGGGTTGAGATTACTTTCGCGCCCTCGATGAACCCTATGATGATCTTACCGCTCGCATGGCCGGCATGGGCCCCCGCTGACATCCATGTTGTTCTTCCCCTGGCTTGCTGTCTGGTGGGTTATTTGGGCTTTTGGTGGGCCTATTACTCAGAGGCTTTGGCGCATTGGTTTGCCAAAGTGGACGGTGGCGACCGTGGCGAAGCATTGAAGGTGGCCTCATTGAAGATCTGGGGGGCCTTGTGCATGGGTGTCTTGCCGGCCGTGTTGATGGTCCGGTTCACCGGCTGGTCGCTTCGAGATTTGGGGTGCTTATGGACGTTGGAGGCGCCCTCTGATGTTTGGTTGTGGTGGGTGGTCTTGGTGGGGTGCACGCTATTTTTGTCCATGGCCACGGCGAAGCAAGGGGCCAAGAACTATCCGCAGATCCGTGCCAAGCATTGGTCCTGGGCGACCATGGTGATCAGTGCAGGGGGGTGGCTCGTCTACCTTTTGGCCTATGAATTCATGTTTCGGGGCTACCTGCTGTTTCCTCTGGCCGAGGAATGGGGGTTTTGGCCTGCTGCAGCAGCAAGTACGCTGCTGTATTCTCTGACCCACTTTCACAAGGGCAAAGGTGAGGTGCTTTGGTGCCTGCCAGTGGGCATTCTGACGTGCTACATGACGTATGAAACCGGGAGCTTGGCGCTCACCTTTTTGGGCCACTTGGTCGTGTCTTGGTACAACACGGCATACCACGTTCGGCGCAACAAGGACATGGCTTGGGCCGGTGGTTGGGCACTGCAGGCGCCTTGACCCCCAGCTTCATCACGGTTGCATTGTAAGCACCTTCAGGCGTTGCACCATCAAGGCAAATTCCTCGGCATCAAACAATCGAGTAAGCATGGCGATACGCCCGTTTTTGTCCACGACAACATTGCGTGTGACACCTGATTTGGGGGCGGCGATGAGGGAAAATATCTTGCCATTTGGGTCGGGACACATGGGGTAGGTGACCCCCGTCGAAGCGGCAAACGTGGCGACCTTTTCTGCGGATTCGTCGTAGTCCACACCCAGCAAAATGAATCCCGTCCCATCGTCTTGATAGGCCTGCCAAACTTCTTGCTCCAAATGAGGCATTTCAGCGCGGCATACGCTGCACCATGAGGCGGTGAATTGGAGCACATAGACCTTTCCCAGCAAACTTTCCCTGGAGTATACTTCACCCTTGAGGTCGGTGAGTTCAAAAGGTGGCATGTCATCTCCCACCTTCACCACAAATCCCCTTTCATCAGGGGCAGAGACGTCGTGGTTCTGGGCAAAGGATGTTCCTGAGGCTGCAGAAAAGGCGATGAGAAGCACCAGGTCGTGGATGGGTTTTGTCATGAAAGGAAGTTCGGGGAAAAAGACTTTGGCTTTGCATACATTTGGAGGATGCGGCACTTTATTCTTCTTTTTCCTGCGTTCATGGTCAGTTTTGTTCAGTTGGGGCGGGCACAAACGGTGACGTTTCACCAGGACATTGCCCCCATCATTTACAACGCATGCACCCAATGCCACCGGTCAGGCGAAATTGGGCCCATGCCCTTCACGACGTACCAGGAGGTGGCAGCGCATGGAAACTTCATCGAGTACGTCACACAAACGGGCTACATGCCACCTTGGACGCCGGATCACCATTACAGTACTCTGCGAGGTGAGCGTTTTCTCACGGAGGAAGAAAAGGAACTGATTTCAGCGTGGGTTGCAGGCGGTATGCCCGAGGGGAACCCCATGGACAATCCAGGTTTGCCTTCCTATCCTGAAGGCAGTCAGGTAGGGGAGCCAGATTTGGTTTTGGGCATGTCAGAGGCGTTTGTGCACCAAGGCAACATGTTGGACCAGTACCAGGTGTTCGTCATCCCCACTGGAGTTTCAGAGGCGAAGGAGATTCGGGCAGTGGAAATTCGTCCGGGAAACAATGTAGTGGACCACCATGCCCTTGTTGCGTACACGAACGATCCTGCTGTCATTGCACAGGCCTTGGCCATGGACGCTGCGGACCCCAATCCGGGGTACGAAAGCTTTGGGGACTATGGCGTCGAGGTGGAGCAATTCCTTTTTGGAGGCTGGGTTCCAGGAACGCCACCGCTTGAGTTTCCGCCCACCATTGGCCATGTGATTGAACCCGGGAGCCATTTGCTCCTTCAAATGCATTACGGTCCCTCCGCTGTAGAGGCCATCGACCAAACGGAAATCAACCTATTCTTTCACGATGAACCCATTCAAAGGGAGGTGGAGACGCAAATTTTTGGTCCAGAAACGTTGGACGAGTTTTTCTACATTCCTGCCAACGAGGTCAAGACCTTCCACGCTTCCATTCCCATCCAGGGTGACATCAGCTTGATGTCCATCACCCCCCATTGTCACCTGCTGGGCACCGCCTGGGAAGTGTTTGCGCGAAGCAACGATGGGCAAGACACCATTCCTTTGATTTCCATCCCCGATTGGGACTTCAACTGGCAGGGCATTTTCACCTTCCCTCAGCTCGTGCACATTCCAGACGATTACGTGGTCGAGGCTTTTGCGACGTACGACAACACCGCCTCGAATCCATCCAACCCCAGTTCTCCGCCTCAACCCATGACTTGGGGGGATTTCACCACCGACGAAATGTTTGTGCTCTTTCTGCAGGGTGTTGCCTATGAGGAAGGGGACGAAGACATCACCTTGTCCGTTCCGGACAGAAACACAATGCTTGGCTATGGTCAGGACAACTTGTTCCCTGCATGGCCCAACCCTTCTGCCGCTGACAACGTGCACATTGGATTCCATTTGAGCCAGGCTGGCAAGGTGAGTTTGCGTTTGCTGGATTTGAATGGACGAGAGGTCAAGACTTGGGTCAATGCCACCAACATGCCTTCAGGCCATCATCTGAATGCCTACGATTTGTCTGGATTGTCAACGGGGACATACGTGTACCAGTTGGAAACGGAGCATGGCGGCATCCGCAATGCCAAACTGCAAATTCACCATACTCCCTGACGGTTTTAGACAAAAAAAAGCACCCGAAAGGGTGCCTTTTTCATGTCAAATGGTCTCGATCAGAACGTCCAAGTGTAGGACTCTCCGCACACAGACTCAATGGTCGTGTCGCGCTCTGTGCAAGCAGAAATGAAGGACAAGTCTGCCTTGATGTCGTAGGTGCCTTCGTCCAACTCGATGAGGGCTGAATCGCCAAAGGCCAAGTCGATGACCATGTCGTCACCGTTCACCTCAAAGGTGGGCGTGCACACTGTAGAGTTGTAGACCCAAAGCTCGGCTTTGACGTCACATTCGATGGGCTTGTCGCAGCCGGTGAGGGCTGCAGCAAAGGCTGTCAAGCCTAGGAACACTGAGAATTTGTTCAAGGTGTAGGATTTAGAATTTTGGCAAATCTAACCCTGAACCTTGTCCCAAAAAGGTGTTGACCCTTGTCCCATCTGAATTGGCTTCCC
>JBELJW010000072.1:0-7085 GCA_042089975.1 Flavobacteriales bacterium
ACACCGTTTGACTTTGCTCAAACGTCCCGTGGACCACGGCGCCATCTTGGATGTTCACACGCTGTCCCACTTCAATCTGGGACTCGTCGCCACGGACCACTGCCTGAAACCAAACGGTGCTGGATGCGCCAAGGACGACATCCCCTACGACTGTCGCATTGGGTGCGAGCCATACAGAGGAATGCATGACGGGGCGTTTTCCACGGACGGACAAGATGGTGGCCATGGGCGGAAGATACGTCGCGCTCAAAGGGATCTGGATGGAGGTGACCACCATCCTTTGCGGTTCATCCACATCACCTCGTGTGCCTGGAAGACATCCTCCGGGAGAACATTGCCATGACCGTCCCTCCATTCGCAATGGCCCTCCGACAGTCGCCTGAGGTGCCCCTTCAACCGCCGGCTTGTCGTGTCCATTTGGCCGCAGTCTTTGGCCGCCAATTCGGCATCTTCTGACCATGCGAATTGCTGCGTCCCTATGCCTTTGTGCTGCACCCAATCCCGACACTCTGACCAGGTTTTTTTGCATTCGGAGCTGTCGTTTCCGATGTCCAGTTGGACGGGAAACCTCTCAAGGAGTGGAGCCGTCAGTCGCTTGCGGTAAGCCCGCAACTCTGATGCTTGACAAATGCAATGCTGGGTGGCTTGGCCGCATGGGCAAAGGTTGGTGGCTGCAACAATCCAAGGTTGTGATGTCCAAACAGCAGCCCCGTCGGCCCTGTGCAATTCAAGCCGGCCTGTTTCCATGATGTGACGCAGGGATTCGCGTGCCGGCTTGGGCCACTCCGAGAACTCGTCCAAAAACAGAATGCCACCGTCCGCCAGGGCCCAGGCTCCAGGCCTTGGCTGTCCTTGCCGCCACGACCCCAACAGGCCAGCCATGCCCCCCGCAGGATGCGGGGAGAGGAAGGGAACCGACGAATGGGGTGGTGGAGGCGTGGGAAGGAGTCCTCGGCAAGCCCGTGCCAGCGAGGACTTCCCCATGCCTGGCCCGCCAGACATCAGGACAGGAATGCGCTTTTTGGCAGCAATGGACAGCCATTTTTTGGCCTTGCCTTCGCCCTCCAGGTTGCGCCAATGTCCCTCCTCGATGTGCATGCTTGACTTTGCGCCAAGGCTTTCCGGTTTTTGTTGCCGAGCGGATGCACTCCTCCAGGCCCTCCATTGGTCCATCAGCTGCAGAAGGTTCTTGGCACCGTGAACGGAACCATCCAGTTGGGGCATGGCAAGGGCCTTTGCCAACCAGTCAGTTGGGGCAACAAAGACCTTGATCTCGTTTGGGATTGGTGCCTTGGCAGGAAAAGCAGGAGTTGGGATTTGGGAAAGACCAGCTTCGTGGGGAAGGTGAAGGTTGCCGGCCAAATCAAGGCTTCCCGTTGAGGCCCAACCAGACAATTCTTCGGCAGGCAATTGGCCTTGGATGGCCAGCATGAGAAGGGCCACCGGGACATCGAGGTGCACCAGGTCCTCCGGACGGCAAGCGGGGTGAAAATGCAGGGTCAGGGCCTTTCCAGGCCATGGGCACCCAGCTTGTTTGATGCCTGAACGTACCCTGGCCAAACAGGCCAGCAATGCGGCGTAGCTGGTGCCAGATGCCCGAAGCACCGCTCCGGCTTCTGCACGCGCCTCCAATTGAATCCACGGATGTTCAGGCCTCGTTGGTACGAAGCCCCATGTACGAACCAACATGGAAATCAATCAGGCGAGCTCGTGCTCAATGGCGTCGATCCAGCTGTGGATGCAGCGGATGTGCACTTCTTGGATCCGGTCGGCAAAGCCTGACCACGGGACAGACACATCGATGTCTGCCAAATCTCCCAAGGCTCCCCCTCCGTTCCCTGTCAAGGACAACACGTGCATGCCAAGCTCCTTGGCCTTGCGGGCCGCTTGCAGAACATTCTGGGAATTCCCACTTGTGCTGATGCACACCAACACGTCACCAGGTTTTCCAAGGGCTTGGGTTTGGCGGGAGAACACCTGGTCAAAACCATAGTCGTTGCCAATGCATGTCAGGGCCGATGCATCGGACATGGCCAAGGCAGCAAAAGGGGGGCGATCCTCGCGGTATTTGCCACTCAGTTCCTCTGCCATGTGCATGGCGTCGCACATCGAACCTCCATTGCCACAAGTCAGGATTTTGTGCCCAGACCCAAGGGCCTCCACAAGCAGCTCGGCCCCTTGCTGCATCGCCTCCAAGAAGGCCTTGTCGCCTAGCAATTGTTGGGCCAATTGGGCGCTCTCCTCGAAATGTTGCTGGATTCGTTTCATGGGGTCATGGATTGTCATGCATCAAATGTCCTGCCTTCTATGGCGCCAAAGTTGCAGACTTGATTGCCGTGGCCTTTGGCTCAATGAACGAATGCGGAAAGTCCGTCACGCAGGAAGTCAACAAACAATTCGGCATCGGGATCGTACCCAGCACTGCCACCAATTTGATCCCCGTCGTGGTCCATCATGACGTAAAAAGGTTGTGCATTCCGGTCGAATTCGGAGGCCTGCAAATAGGACCATTTGTTGCCAATGGTTCGGATGCGAAAATCCTTGCCACCGTATTGCTCGAGACGATGCTCTTCTTCTGGGAGTTCCGTTCGGTCGTCGACATACAAGGACACCAGCACCACTTCTTCTGTGAGCAATTGTGCCACCTCTGGGTCGGACCAAACCTGTTCCTCCATCTTTCGGCAATTGACGCATGCCCACCCCGTGAAGTCGAGGAGCATGGGCTTGCCTTCCGCGCGGGCCGCTGCGAGGCCTTCTTCGTAATCGTCAAACCTTGCCTCGACATGGCCTTGATGGCCGCCGCCAGCCATGCCACCACCGCCGCCTTGCCATTCACTGTAAAAGGTGGGAGGAGGGAAGCCGCTGATCAATTTGACAGGGGCACCCCACATTCCTGGGAAGAGGTAAATGCCCAACATGAAAAAGGCCATTCCCAGTGAAAAACGAAACACACCAATCCGCTCCAACTTGCTGTCGTGTGGCAGGGTGAACCAACCAAAGAGATAGAAGGCAATGGCCAAGCTCACGGCAATCCAAATCGCGATGAAGAGCTCCCGTTGAAGCAGACCCAATTGCAAGACGAGGTCAGCATTGCTCAGGAACTTGAAGGCAAATCCGATTTCGAGAAGCCCCAAAACGACCTTCACACTGTTGAGCCAACCGCCGCTTTGCGGAAGGCTGTTGAGCCAACCAGGGAATGCAGAGAACAGGCCAAACGGCAACGCCAATGCAGAGGAGAAGCCCAGCATCACTGCGGTGGGAGCGGCAAAGGAGCCGTTGGCGGCACCTGCAAGGGCAGACCCGACCAACGGACCGGTGCAGGAGAACGAGACAATGGCGAGGGTGGCCGCCATGAAGAAAATGCCCACGATGCCCCCTCGGTCCGACGCTTGATCTGCTTTGTTGGCCCAACTGGAGGGCAATTGGATTTCAAAAGCCCCCAAGAAGCTCGCGCCAAAGACAAGAAGCAGCAAGAACAGGAACACATTGAAGAAGGGGTCGGTGGAAATCACATTGAGCACATCCACCCCAAAAAAGGCCGTCAGCGCCAACCCCAATCCCGTGTAAATGAAGATGATGAATGCCCCGTAAATGAGGGCATTCCGAATCCCTTCGGCCCGGTTCTTGGATTGCTTGGTGAAGAAGCTCACCGTCATAGGAATCATGGGGAACACGCAGGGTGTCAGCAAGGCGGCCAGTCCCAGTCCAAATCCGAGCAAAAAGGTCCAAAGCAAGCCCTCCTCCTTGTCTTCCTCTCCGGGCGTTTCACCTTCACCCGCTCCGTGATCTGTCTCTGCATGAGGGCAGAGGTGTTGGGAGGGGGGGCAGTAATCAGGCCGTTCCGAGGAAATGTCGGTCACGGACAAGGCGAAAGGAATTTCTTCGGGCGGAAGGCACATGCTCGCATCGCACACCATGAACAAGACGTAGCCCTTGAGGCTGTCGCCATCTTGGGTTTGGCTCAGGTCCAAGGTTTGTCGCCAATAGACTTCCTCTTCGAAGAACTTCAAGTCCATCATGAAATTGGGATCGTACTCCATGATGGGGTCGCACTCCTTCACCCCCCCCTGCAAAGCCACTTGTTCAGGGAACGACCACTCAAACATGGTGGGCACAGGACCTTCATTGGGGTCGTTGTCTTGGCTGTAGATGTGCCAACAAGGGTCCACGGAGGCATGCACCACCAGGTCTTGAAAACCCTCTGTCTCGCTGTTCACGAGCGAGAACTCCCACGACACTGGATCTTCGATTTGGCCAAAAGAAGGGGTCCACAGGACAAGCGCACAAAGGGCAATGGCCCAAGATGCCAAGCGCGTCGTCGACACGTCAGAAAAAGGGGTCGGGATGAAAGGAGAAGTCATGAGAAGAGATCTGTAGTGTGGCAAAGATACCGAGTGACGAAAGAGGACGGATTTCAACGCCCACAAAACCTCACAATTCAATTTCTTGGCCGGGCTCGAGTTGGAACACACGACGCATCCAGCCCACTCCAAGATAAACCAACGGGGTGTCCAAAGCGGCCACAAGCGACTTGAACGCCACTCCGTTCAAGAAGAGTACGCCCAACCTCTCCCAAGGCAATTCACCCACCGCACAAAGCAGAAGAAGGACCGTCAGGGTGTCCAACACTTGGGAGGGAATGGTCGACAAGTTGTTGCGCAGCCAAAGGTGTTTTCCTTGGGTCTGTCTTTTCCAGAAATGGAAGAAGCGGACGTCGATGAATTGGGCCAAAAGGTAGGCGGCCATGGAGGCCCCTACGGCCACCGCTGTTTGACCAAAGACATGCGCAAATTCCCCATCGGTCACAGGGGACCATGCGGCCGCGGAGGTTTGGCCTGCAACGCTGACAATGGCCAGGGTGACCACTGAGGCCAAAAGGCCAGAGAGCACCACGAGGTTTGCCTTCCTTGGCCCAAAGATTTCACTGATGATGTCCGTGACAAGAAAGGTCAAGGGATAGGCAAGAAGGCCCACACTTTGCTCAAAAGAGAGTCCCCATCCTTCGAACACAAAGAACTTCCGGAACACGAGGTTGCAAGTCACCAAGCACGCCACAAAAACTGCGGCGAGCATCAAGTAGGTCAAGAGCGCTCGGTCCCTTGCGGCTCCTTCCAGCGCGCGGGCAGGAGGCAGGGTCGAGGCAGTCGAATGGGGGGCAGGTGTTGTGCTCATGCGTCAGAAGTGAGGGGTTGGACGTGTTCAAGACGGAACCAAGCCCCTGGTTCGGCGGTGGCTTCAAAGGCGTCCAGCTTGGCGTGTTCCGACAATTTCAGTCCGCCGACCCAAAGGATGCATTGGTCGGAGGTGCGTTCCAAGACGCGAACCTCTGTCCTCAAGTGATGTGGGACCTTGGCTTGGGTCAAGACGTCTGAGATTTTGGACTGGCCTTGCATGCCAAGGGGTTGGATGCGGTCGCCCGCCCGCCACGTTCTCCATTGCAAGGGGAACCACGACCTTGGGATCCAGCACGCGTCGAGAGGGGTTTGTCCTGGGTCCTGCGGGCGTGCGCCCACTGACCATTTGAGGGACTGTGCTTGAGACGGGCCTGAACGGCCCCCCGTCCCAAGGCCATCAACTTCAATGACCTCTCCCCGCCAAGCCAATGCCAATGCCGGAGCGGCGTCCTCCTTTTGGGGCGACAAGACTTGCCAGCACAAGTGGTCCCGCTCAAGGACCATGCGGCCGCCAACGTGCGAGACCAAAGCGCCGACTTGGTGTGCCCCCGTGGCGAGGTCCAGCGCCTGATCGGCGAGTGCTTGGCCCCACCCAGAGGTCCGCAAAAACGCACGCAGTGCCTCTCTGGCCCAGGCGTCCGTTCGCAGCACCTCCAAAGACCATTGGTCTGATTTTGGCTGGGCCCGCTGTGCAGCTTCATCCAGAAGAGGGGCCATCATCAGCGACAGTTCTTGCATCCGCGCGCTCAATTGCACGAGGTGGGCTGCGGTCCCCGGGCGGATGTCTTCCAAAAGGGGAAGCACCTCGTGTCGGATGCGGTTGCGTGCGTACTTGTCATCGGTGTTGCTCTCGTCCTCCCGCCAAGGCCAACCCGAGGTTTGGGCAAGTGCAATCAGTTCTTTCTTCGGGAATGAAAGAAGGGGCCTGACCCAATGGCCAGTCCGCAACGACATGCCTGTCAGGGTCCACGGTGTTCTGCTGCGCATTGCCTGAAGAAGCCAGGTCTCTGCTTGGTCGTCCGCATGATGACCGGTCAAGATGGCCGAGGCTCCATGCGACGTGCGCAGCGTCTCCAACCACGCCATGCGCTGCTTTCTGGCCTCACCCTGGAAGCCTTGCTCCCCCTGCGCCAGCGCTTCGGGATCCAGGTGAAGCACCTCACAAGGCCAGTTCCGTTCCTCGCACCAAGCCTCCACGGCTTGTTGGTCGAGCTCGCTGGCCGCTCCGCGGGCGTGGTGGTTCACATGCCCCACGACGACGTTTCTACCCAATGCATGGAGCAAGTGCAACAGCACGGTGGAATCCACACCGCCACTGGCGGCAACCACCAGCCGTTCCTGTTCGCTGACCCCAGCCTCTGCAAGCGACTGAGAAAGATGTTGGATCCACTTATTCATGGCCCATGCAAGTTCTCAAGGCATGGATTTTGAGCAAGCACTCTTCGTGTTCCTCCTCTCCTTGGGCCAACAGGGTCAAAGCTCCTCCCACCGTGGCATCCACTCGCCCCGTGTCGGCGCGGTGGAGCAAGCTTCGGATGACCACGTTCATGTCGAAGTCGCCCTGTCCGTCGATGTAGCCAATGGTGCCGCTGTAGACCCCACGTTGCACCCCTTCGATGCGGGAAATGTGGTCCATGGCACTGCGCTTGGGGGCCCCTGTCATCGACCCCATAGGGAAGGTGGCCTGCATCACCTCAAGAGGCGTGACCTCTTTGCGCAACGTGCAGGAAACAGTGCTGATCATTTGGTGCACGGTGGAAAAGGTGTGCAGCCCAAACAATTCCTCCACTTCCACGGAGTTGGGCGCAGCGACGCGGCTGAGGTCGTTTCGAACAAGGTCCACAATCATGACGTTTTCCGCCCGCTCTTTTTCGCTCGTACCGAGGCGTTCACGCAGGGCTTTGTCCCGCA
>JBELJW010000072.1:7185-9401 GCA_042089975.1 Flavobacteriales bacterium
TTTGGACGGCGTCGAATTTCTTCAAGTAGGTGGCTTTGTCCCAACTCGGGGCCAAGGGGCTCCAACTTTCTTGTGACATCACGCCTTCGGGTTCAACGATGTCGCCGTTCAAAGCGTCAAGCACATCTGCCACCATGTCTGCATCCTCCCCAACGACCACTTGAGGTTCCCGTTCTCCTGCGGCCCATTCCATCACCACCTCTGGCTCCCACCAATGAAGGACCGGCCATCCACCCGGGTGCGGAGGCACCGGTTCTTGGCGCCGTTCATTGTGGCTGGTCCCTTCGGAATGGCGATGCATGTCGTATCCAATCCACCCCATGGACCACCGGCCGCGTTGTGTGGCGTCTTTGGTCAACCCTTCCCATAGGCGCCAATCTCCTGGCTTGGGTTGTTCCACGCAAATGGACTTGGCAGACCCTACCCCAAGCAAAGCACGGCCTTCGAGGCGCTCGTCCCACAACAAGGCCACGTGCTTGTGACGGTTCACCAGCTCGGACAAATGGGGCAATGGGCGCACAGTCATGCGCTCAAGTTAGATGTGCAAGGCGCGGTCGGCCGTGGCCGCAAGGGCCGCTTCTTTGATCGCTTCTGTGAAGGTGGGGTGGGCATGGCTCATCCGAGAAATGTCCTCTGCGCTGGCACGGAATTCCATGGCCACGACGGCCTCTGCAATCATGTCGGCTGCACGAGGACCACACATGTGGACCCCCAAGATTTCGTCGGTCTCTTGGTGCGCAAGTACTTTGACCAGGCCGTCGGTGTCCATGCTGGCCCTCGCGCGGCCGCTGGCCTTGAAAGGAAAGCTTCCACTCTTGTAGGTCACGCCGTCTGTCTTGAGTTGTTCCTCTGTGGCACCGACCCCTGCCACCTCCGGCCAGGTATAGACCACATTGGGAATGAGGTTGTAATCGATGTGCGGATGTTGTCCAGCAATGGTCTCCGCGGCGAAGACCCCTTCCTCCTCTGCCTTGTGTGCAAGCATGGCCCCTCGGACCACATCGCCAATGGCATAAATGTGCCCCACGGAAGTTCTCATGTTGGCGTCGACTTCGATGCGGCCACGGTCGTCTGTGGCCAAGCCCACAGCGGCCAGGTTCAAACCTTCGGTGTAGGCTTTGCGGCCGACACTGACCAAGCAGTATTCCGCTTTGAACGTCACTTCATCACCCTTGGCATTGTCTGCCTTTACTGTGACACTTCTTCCCGTTGCCGTGACTTCTTTGACCCCATGCTTGAGGTGAAATTTGACCCCAAGCTTCTTCATAGAGCGCATCAGTTCCTTGCCCATGGAACGGTCCATGGTGGGGATGATGCTGTTGGCGTATTCGACGACGTGCACCTCCGTGCCCAACCTGCCATAGACAGAACCGAGCTCAAGTCCAATGACCCCTCCGCCGATGACGACCATGGACTTGGGCAATTTGGGGAGACTTAGTGCCTCTGTGCTGGTGATGACGCGTTTCTTGTCCACTTCGAGGAAAGGCAAGGTGCTGGGCTTGGACCCTGTGGCGACGATCACATGCTTCGCCCCAACGTGGAGGGCATCTCCTTTTTCCGGAGACACCGAGATGGTGTGGGCATCCACGAAGGCCCCCATGCCGTGGTGGACGTCGATGTTGTTCTTCTTCATCAAGAACTGGATGCCTTCTGTGGTCTGCGAAACCACCTCTCCTTTCCGGGCAATCATCTGTGGAAAGTCGATGCCCAACTTGCCCACCTCGATGCCATGTGTGGCGAATTGCTCTTTGGCCTTGTGGTAGTGTTCGGAGCTGTCCAAAAGTGCCTTGGAGGGGATGCAGCCCACGTTCAAGCAGGTGCCCCCCAGGGTGGCATATTTCTCCACCAAAGCGGTACGCAATCCCAACTGTGAGGCACGAATGGCGGCAACATAGCCCCCTGGCCCGCTTCCGATGACAACGACGTCGTAGGTTTCCATGCAGCAAAGGTAGCACCCCGTTGGGGCAACACGTCGTGGCTTGTTGTTTCTTTGCACCTCCCATGTGGTTTCGCATTGCTTCCTTTCTCATCCGTCATCGTCTCCCCGCTGTGGTGGCGTTGTTTGCAGCGACCCTGTTCATGGGGGCCCAGATTCCACATCTGAAAATGCAGTACAAATACGGTGGTCTCCTCCCGCAGGACGACCCATCGGAGCTCGCACATGCGCGGTTTTTGGACTCCTTTGGGGTGGAGGGCAACGTGCTGTTGGTGGGTAT
>JBELJW010000073.1:0-9382 GCA_042089975.1 Flavobacteriales bacterium
CAGCTCGATGGCGAATATCGCGGGATATCGCGCTGTGATCGAAGCGGGCAATAACTGCCCCCCTTGCGCCGCTGGCATTGTCTGCTGACGTGGACGGCGACATGGCCATTGCCATTCAGTTGTACAGCGGTCAGGTCCACACGGAACGCATGGATTTGTCACCAGTGGTTGCCACAGCGTTGACTGCAGCCGGTGTGGGACACCCCGTGCTGCGCATCGAAGGGAGTGCCTCTGACGGCCCATCGACTCGTGCCGATGGCAATATGGGGCTCGCGTCTTCACGTGCCATCAATGTTTTGCTTCGACTGGAGCGGGCATTGAAAGAGGAAGGTCTCGAGCGGAACAAGGACTACTCTTTGGAGGTCGTTCGCAGGGTGCAACCTGATGGCGCAACGCCCAAAGATTTCGTCGGAAGCGATGCTGATCCCGCCAGCCTTCAGTACGTTCGCGTGGACATGCGAATGAAATGATGAACATCGACAACTTGACCGACAAGGTTTTGGGCCTTCACCTGAAAAGGCCACTCGTTTTCTTTGATTTGGAAACCACAGGCACCAAGGTGGGTGTGGACCGGATTGTGGAAATGGCCATGGTGAAACTGATGCCGGATGGTTCAGTGGTGAAAAAGCCGGAATTGCCAGGCAAGAGCCACCGCATCTTGGTGAATCCGGAGATGCCAATTCCTCTGGAAACCAGCTTGATTCATGGGGTCTACGACGAGGATGTCAAAGACGCTCCAACCTTTGCCCGTGTGGCCCCTGGCTTGCTCAAATGGCTTCACGATTGTGACTTGGGGGGATTCAACAGCAACCGCTTCGATGTGCCGATGCTGGCCGAAGAATTTCTTCGTGTTGACATCGACTTTGGATTGGAGGGACGCCACTTGGTGGATGTGCAGAACATCTTTCACAAAATGGAACAGCGGACCTTGCGGGCGGCGTTTGAGTTTTATTGCGGGAAGGAGTTGGAGGGCGCCCACGAGGCATTGCCAGACACTTTGGCCACGGTGGAAGTGTTCTTGGCCCAACTGGAACGCTATGCCGACCAAACGGTCAAAAACAGCCGTGGTGAGACGGTGGGGCCAGTGCCATCAGAAGTGGAGGACTTGGCCACGTTTTGCAGAATGCGGAACAACGCTGATTTGATGGGCAGACTGGTGTACGACGACGATGGAGAGATCCTGTTCCAATTTGGAAAGCACACCGGGAAGCGTGTCAAAGACGTACTCGCCAAGGACCCAGGCTACTTTGGGTGGATGATGCAGGGCGATTTCCCGCGCTACACCAAGCGGGTGCTGCAAAAAGTCAAAGACGGAAAGGCGTGAGTCCATCGAGGCGGATGGCAGTGTGGGTGTCCAACGACCTCACCTACGATCAACGAGTCAAAAAAACATGTGAGACCCTTCTCGACCACGGCTGGACTCCCTACTTGGTCGGCAGGGACATGCATGGCTCCATGCCATACGACGGTCCCTTTGCAGCCGAAAGACTGAAGTTGTCCGCGGACCGGGGATGGCGTTTTTACGCGTCTTTGCAACTTGGTCTGTGGCGTTGGATCCGTGCCCATGGTGAAGAGTTTGATGCCATTTGGTGCAATGACTTGGACACTTTGGCCCCCGCTTTGGCGTGGGGCAAATTGCCTGTGGTCTACGACAGCCATGAGTTCTTCACAGAGGCGGCGGGGTTGACAGGACGGCCTTTGCGCCGTTTCATTTGGCTTCTCCTCGAAAGGTGGGCACTGAAGCGGTTGCCCACCATGGTCACTGTCAATGACAGCATTGCCCGTGCGTATCGAAAGCGCTACGGCCTGACCGTGGAGGTGGTGAGGAACATGCCCAGGCGGCTTCCGTCCGTCCAGGTTCAGGGAAGAGAGGCCTTCAGCGAATATGGTGTGCCCACGGACTTGCCGGTGGTGTTGATGCAAGGCGCCTACATGGACCGTGATCGTGGGGCAGCTGAGGCTGTGGCTGCTCTCCCTTCCATGCCCGGGGTGCGATTGGTCTTGGTGGGTGCAGGGGTGGAGTGGGAGGAGGCGCGCGACGTCCAAGGCCGCCCAGAGTTTGAGGGTCGCCTTCATTGCATTGCCAAGCTCCCCTTTGAGTCTTTGCGCACCTTGACAACTTCAGCCGATGTGGGGCTGAGCTTGGACAAGGCGGGACATGGCAATTATGAGATGAGTTTGCCCAACAAGCTGTTTGATTTCATTCATGCGGGATTGCCCATGGTGGTCACCGCGAGAAAGGAAGTGGCGTCCATCGTCCAATCCCATGGCTTGGGAGAGGTCATCGACGAGCCTACGCCACAGGCCATTGCCTCGGCTGTGTCTCGTGTGTTGGCCAAGGACCGGAAATCGTGGAGGGCGGCCATGGCATCGGCCAGCGAGGCCTTTCACTGGGGCGTTGATGAGCCCAAGCTTCTGCGCGCCTTGGACACTTGCTTGAACGCCCACTTGGCCCAAAGCCAAAAAGGCTGAATCCACAAGCAGGAGCCAGCGAGACGGGTGCGTTTCATGCGCCATTCCTCCAAGTACAATGACTTGTTGAATTGACGGGAGAGACCTGTGGCCGCGACCTGAGCCAATGTCTCGTCGGTGTGACACACGATGTTGCACCCGCTTTGCCACCTGTCCAGCATCCAAGCATAGTCCCCAAGGACCTTGTACTGGATGTCAAATCGATGCTCCATAACCCAATTCCGCGGCACGATCACACCTTGATGGTGCATGGTGTTGCGCCATCTCAACTTGGCGCCCCACTCTGGGACGAACGTTGCAGGAACCCCAGCTTCAACTGGAGGAAGGGCTTCCACTTTCCATGCATGTCCTCTGTCCTTGGGAGAGGATCGCAACGTGTCAAGGGCATGCTGGAGGCCTTGTGCATCTGGCAAATCGCCCGAACCCATGACCCAAACCCAAGGGGCACGGGACCATCCGACAGCGCGGTTCATGGCGTCGTACACCCCTTGATCGGATTGTGAATGTGCGACCTGAACCAAGTCCATGTGCTCGCCGAGGATCTGCAGTGTGCCATCGTCTGAGCCACCATCTGCCACCACGACCTCCAGTTGTGCCCTCACATCGGGTGAAAGTGCGTCAAAAGCGACAAGTGTCTTGCGCAGGGCAGCCCCATCGTTCCAGGTGGGCAACACCACCGTCAAGGTCGTTTTGACCTCAGGCATGAACGTCAGTGAGTGCACCCTCCTTGCAAGTCCATGTGCGGCCAGGACGCCGTTCCATGGACGCCCAATCGTGGGTGGCCATGATGAGGGTCTTGCCCTGGGAAGGGAGGGCATGCATCAGTTCCAAAATCTCCTCGGTGGTCTCGGGGTCCAAGTTGCCTGTGGGTTCGTCCGCCAAAAGGAGGGGAGGGTCGTTGAGCAGGGCACGGGCCACTGCCACCCTTTGTTGTTCCCCACCGCTCAATTCATGAGGCAGTTTGTAGCCTTTGTTGGGAAGACCTACAGCGGTGAGCACTTCCTCGATGCGTTGGGCCTTCTTTTTCTTATGGGTCCATCCCGTCGCCTGCAATGCAAAGTCCAGGTTGGCATCGACAGAACGGTCTTCCAAGAGACCAAAGTCTTGGAACACCATGCCCAACTTTCTTCGAAGTTGATGCACGTTTTTGGGTTTGACTTTTTGCAAGTCCACCCCACAGACCGATCCGGAACCAGCGGACAAGGGCAGGTCGCCATAGAGTGTGCGAAGCAAGCTTGATTTCCCACTGCCTGTGCGCCCAATGAGGTAAATGAGTTCGCCTTCAGTAACTTCAAGCTGGACATCCTCCAGCACGACGTGCTCACGGTGGCGCACAGAGACATGCGACAAGTGGATCAAAGGAACTCGTGCGTCCATCACTTTTCCAGGACGAAGTCGCTGTCCGACAGTTCAGGACCAAACATCACATTTCCCGTCCTGAACACCATTGATTGTCCGGCCTTGACGGTGCGACGTGTGGTGGGGAACTTGAGACCGTTTTCACCAAATGCGATGTAGAAGTCGAGCTTTTCCAATTCGACCGTTCCGTCCAAGGCAGGCCGTGAACGTTGGAGCAACATGCCATCCTCTGCGCTGAACCAATACAACTCTTGCACACCGTCCCGAGCAAATTCCAAAAGGACCGAGGGTTGGCCTTCCACTTCTTCCATGCCCAGCACCTTGCCTGCATAGCCGTTCTTCTCCATCTGCAAGAGTCTCGTAGGGGAGATCCGTTCCAAGGCAATGGCAACAGACTCACTGTCCATGTCTGTGATTTTGCCCATTTGAAGTTCCTTGCCCCCGGCTTGCGTCACAACCTGTGTGATGACGGGCTGACCGGCCATGGCCATTTCCGATTTCAATGCCTTGTTTTTCTTGCCGTAACGCATGGTTTCTGAGTGCGAAAGGGACATCCCTCCGCTGTATTCTACAGAACCGAAGGTTTGGAGTGTCCGAATCTTGGACCATGCCTTGGCCCCGCCAATGGCGTCGAAATGGCGGTCCAGAACACCTGCAACGGTGGTGCCGGTCGGGGCCTCGGTGCGCGGGGTTTGACGTTCCGCAAAGGCATTGTATTGGTCCACGCCTTTGCCCGCATCAAACACCCGAAGCCCCTCCAAAATCTCTGGGGCACCCGCGACGCATACATTCATGTTGTTGGTTCGAATCATGTTGCGGGCCACCCGTTGCACATCGTTGACCGACACCATCGCCAGGCGTTTGGTGTAGGTCGCAAAGTGATCTTCTGGCAAGTCATGCAGTCGAATGTCCAAGGCTTGTTGTGCAAAGCGTTTGGCATTCCCCATGCGGGCAATGTGTTCTTCTGTCAGCTTTGTTTTCACCTGTTGCAAGACGACAGAATCGGTAGAATTTTTGAAGGATTCGAGGTGGGCGACCATGGAGGCAATGGCGTCGGCTGTTTCTTCCTTGTCCGTCTCTGCCGTCATTTCAAAACGCGCAGTGACAGGGTCTGACATCAAGGAGACCGAATGCCCCGCCGTGTTCAACATTGCGTTCATCACATGCACAGCTGGCCCATCTGGATGGCCAGGAGGGAAGGCCACGGGATGGACCATGACCACGCTGCTTTGCGCCGCGCCTTCCATGGGCACAAAACGGACTTGCCGACCTGTGGACAACTTGGACGGCATGATCCGCGTGTAGGGGATGCTTCCTCGCGTCCATTGGCCAAAGTGGGCATTGGCCCGTGCATAGGCGACGTCTGGGGCAATGTCGCCAACGATCAAGAGGTAGGCCGCGTTGGGTCTGAAATACGTGGCATGGAACGTGACCAAGTCTTTTCTGGTGATGGCCTCAAGGCTTTCATGCGTCATGATCTCACCATAGGGGTGCAAGGGACCAAAACTGGTGCGTGCCCCCAAATTGGCGACAGCAGCTCTTGTGGAGGTTTCCGTCTCATCGAGCTTCTGGTGCATGACTTTCTTCACGGCATCTAATCCCTCTTGAGACAGCGAGGGACGCAACACGGCATCGCTCACCAGTCTCAACAAATCCCCACTGGCCACAGATGGGGCAACGGCCTTGAATCCATGGGGAGAAAGTTCCAGTTGGGCATCCAAGCCTGCCAATCCTTGTTCCAACTCCACTTGGGTGAAACCTTCCGATCCTTTGGACATTGTGGCTACCGTCACCTCCTGCAAACCGGCACGTGTGGCCTCCAAGATTGGAGGAGTGTCCAACACCATTTCCCAATGCACCCAGGCGGAGTCTTGGGTTTCCACCACGAGCAACTGCATGCCGTTGGCCAGTGTGAAGGACTTCAAGGAAGGTTGCCCTGTGGCATCAGAGGCCTGCGCGAAGGCCGTTGTGACGGTGAGGAAGGCGAGGACGGAGGCCATCCATTGTGGGGTGAATCTCATGTGGGGAAATTGAATCTGCAAGATAGTCGCATCGCGGTATCTTGGCGTCATGGAATCAAGTCCTCAAATGCAGACAGATCTCCTGCCCGAGGGGTGGTGGAGCGCAGAAGAGTTTGCGCGCTTGCAGTCATCGGAAGAAGTGACCTGGCAGTTGGGCCCAGAGACAAGGTCAAGGGTGGAGAAGTGCCATTCGTATTTGGCCCAAAGGGCCTCCCACGGGGACAAGCTGTACGGCATCAACACGGGGTTTGGGGATTTGGCCACGACACGCGTGAATGACCTTGCGGGCTTGCAGAGAAATTTGCTTTTGTCCCATGCATGCGGCGTGGGAGATCCATTGCCCCGAGAGGTGGTGCGTGCCATGTTGCTTCTGAAGGTCAAGGCTTTGGGCCAAGGCCACAGCGGTGTGGCCCTGGCCACTGTGCAGAGGCTTCTGGACCATTGGAACGAGGACGTCTTGCCCGTGGTCCCGCGTCAAGGATCTTTGGGAGCTTCAGGGGATTTGGCCCCGCTTTCCCATTTGGTGTTGCCCTTGATTGGAGAAGGAGAGGTGGACATGCCCGACGGAAGGAGGTTGCCTTGCGCAGAGGCATTGAAGGAGCTAGGGTGGACACCATTGGTGTTGGGTCCCAAAGAGGGTTTGGCCTTGATCAATGGCACCCAAATGATGCTTGGCACAGGCCTCGAAGCAATGGCGCGCATTGAACGTTTGGCCGACTGGGCCGATGGCATTGGCGCATGGTCCTTGGAAGCGTGGAATGGATTGGCGGACGCAATGTACCCTTCCATCCACCGGGTGAGGAACCAAAAGGGTGCCATCCGCACTGCGGAAAACGTGTTGCATTGGCTCAAGGGCAGTGTCCGAATGGAGCAGCCCCGGCCCTATGTGCAAGACCCTTATTCTTTTCGATGCATGCCCCAGGTGCATGGTGCCTCCCGGGATGTGGTGGCAGGGGTGAAGGAGGTGTTGGAATTGGAGATGAATGCCGTGACGGACAATCCGCTGGTGTTCCCGGATGAAGACCGAATTGTGAGCGGTGGGAATTTCCATGGGCAGCCTTTGGCATTGGCCATGGACCGGCTCACTTTGGCCGTGCACGAATGGGGGAGCATCTCCGAGCGTCGAACGTTCAAGTTGTTGAGCGGCGAGCGGGGATTGCCTCCCTTTTTGGCCCCTCATGCAGGATTGAATTCGGGCTACATGATTCCGCAGTACACCGCCGCGAGTTTGGTCTCGTACAACAAACAACTTTGCACACCTGCCAGTGCGGACAATGCCGACAGCAGCAATGGACAGGAAGACCACGTGAGCATGGGCGCCAACGGCGCGCTTCAAATGTGGCAGGTCGTGTCAAATGTGGAGCACGTCTTGGCTGTCGAGGCCATGTGCGCAGCCCAAGCGTCGGATTTGCGCGATGAATCGACACGAATGGCACCCGCCCTTGCACAGCTCCAGGCGAGCTTGCGGGAAAGGGTTCCTTTTTTGAAAGAGGACGCCTTGATGGCCCCTTTGATGGAGGGTGCCTGCGAATGGCTTCAAGGACAATCCACGCTGGATGTGTCCGATGCTCCTCAGCCCCAAGCTTGAACCCCAACTAAGCGCATCCCCATGCTTCTCCACGAACTCGAACGACGCGGCAATTCGCTTTTCCGCTGGCGCAGTTTTCTTCCTTTGGTGCTGGTGCCGCCGGCGCTTTGGATGGGCTGGGATGCGCCTTCATGGGCCAATCACCTGAGCTACCAAGCTTTTTGCTGGGCCGTGGGCTTCCTCGGGGTGGCGATCCGTGCCAAGACCATTGGCCATGTGCCTCCGGGGACGTCGGGACGAAACACCAGCGAGGGTCAAGTGGCCGAAGTCTTGAACACCCAAGGCATGTACAGCTGGGTGAGGCATCCCTTGTACTTGGGGAATTTCTTCATGTGGATGGCCCTTGTTTTGGCCACGGGACGGGGAAGCTTTGCACTTGTGGTCGCTCTGCTCTACATGATGTATTACCTGCGCATTGCCATGGCAGAGGAGGCTTTCCTGCATGCGAAGTTTGGAGAGCGCTACGCCGCTTGGGCGAGCACCGTGCCTGCCTTTGTGCCCAAATTTTGGGGGCAGCCGCGCAGTTCTTGGGTCCCAGCGGGCAACACCTTCTCGCTGCGTCACGTCATCAAGCGCGAGTACAATGGTGTGTTCGCTTTGGTGCTGGGCTTCTTTTTCCTGGACGCATTCAGGACTTGGGGCGACGGCTTGGCCTCTTGGGCGACCGTGACATGGCAAGTGGGCATGGCCTCAAGTGTGGTGGTGTTCCTCCTGCTTCGGTTTCTGAAAAAGCGCACGCGGCTGCTCCATGTGGAGGGGCGTGAATTCAAGGCACAACCTTAGGTCACTGCCGCGCTTCGAACGACGCGTCTGAGGAGGCCTGGCGTCCATCGTTTGAGATAGGCTGCGATGATTTCATGGCGACCGATCAGGACCTCGGCCTTCCGACGTTCCACAGCCCGCACCATGCGCTCTGCACATTGCTTTGCAGTCATCCCTGCACCCGTCTTGGCATCCATGCTTCCTTGCTTGGACCCGTCGCCCACCACCGCATTGAGGCTGATGTTGGTGCGGATGAATCCAGGACAAACCATGGTGATGTTCAATCCGTCGTCGTGGTGTTCGGCACGAAGGGCTTCAAAGAACCCATGCAGGGCGTGTTTGGCCCCACAATAGCCCGAGCGAAGCGGAGAAGAGAACAACCCCATCAAACTTGTGACCACCACAAAGTGACCTTTTTGCCTTTGGACCATGCCAGGGAGCAGGGCCTTTGTCAGCGCCAAGGTGCCGAAGTAATCGATTTCCATGACGCGGCGGTCCACCTCAAGGGCTGTGTCAATGGCCTTTGAACGCTGGCTGATGCCCCCGCAATGGACCATGACATCCACCGGGCCGATGGTGGTTTCCACTTGATGGGCAATGCCAGCGAGCTGGTCGGTTTCCGCCAAATCCAAGGTGACCACATGCACGTTGGCACCTTGGTCTCGAAGTGGGGCTGCCACTTTTTCCAAGGTGTCTTTTTTTCTGGCGGAAAGCACAACCGTGGCTCCTTTCTGGGCCCATGCCTCGGCGCAAGCCTGGCCAATGCCGCTGCTTGCCCCCGTGACCCATACAATTTGATTGTCCCAACGGCCCATGGTTACAAGTTTAAGGTGAGCGACGGTTCGATCAACATCCAGCCAGCCATGGCCGCCATGCCGAGGTCTTCCATAATGGTGACGGTGGTCATTGGAAGCTGGATGGAGGTGCCCATGCAAGCGCATGGCAACTCTTCTGCACGAAGCACACTTCTGATCACGCCGAGACTTGAAAACAACATCAGGGCCAATGTGAAGGCGTGGAGGCCCAAGGAAGTGGGGGCAGCGAGGTAGGCACACCCCAAGGCGGCCTCCAAGAAAGGGTACATGAAGCCATAGCTTGGCACGCGACGGGCGAGGAGGTCGTAGTTGCTGTAGGCCTTGGCAAAACCTTGAAGGTCAAGCATTTTGAGTCCAGAAAATAC